>JARRBR010000016.1 GCA_029982755.1 Rhodocyclaceae bacterium | reverse complement strand
CCGGCACGCTCGCCCTCCCCGGCGCGCAGGGCGCGTGCCGGCGGGACCCGCGCAGCCGCACGCGCCGGCAGCCAGGTGCCGGCCACACCGGCGAGCACCCCGAGCAGCAGGTAGCCCAGGCCGAGCCAGGCGTCGAACTGCAGTTCGGGCCTCAGCCCGCGGAAGAACCCGGCACCCAGGTCGCCGCCCACCAGCTGGAACGCCCCGGCGGCGAGCAGGTGGCCGAGCGCGACCCCGAACACGCCGCCGATCAGCCCGACCGCTGCGCCTTCGGAGAGCAGGCCCCGCATCAGCTCGCGCCGCTCCAGTCCGAGCGCGCGCAGCAGCGCGAACTCCCGCCGCCGGCGCGCCACCGCCAGCAACTGGGTCGAGAACACCAGGAAGCCGCCGGTCAGCAGCGCGATCGCCGCCAGCATCGTCAGGTTGACGCGGTAGGCGCGCGACAGCGTGCCCACCTCCCCTGCGGCCGCCTCCGGAATGCGCAGCGCCAGGCCGGGCGGCAGCAAGGGCGCCAGGGCCTCGACGCCCGTCTGCGGTGTCACGCCCTTGGCGAGCTTCAGGTCCACCCGGCTGAGCACGCCGATCCGATCGAAACGCTGCTGCGCCGCGCCGATGTCCATGACCCCGAGCACGCCGGATGCCCCCGGCACCCGCCCGGCGAGCCTCAGCTCGAAGCTCCGCACCCCGGACTGCACCCGCAGCAGGTCCCCGACCAGCGCCGGCCCCTGGAGGCTGTCATCGGCCGCACGATAGGGTTCCGCGAGCCGCATTCGGGCCTCGTCGGCGAGGAAGATGTTGTCCGGTTGCAGGGCGGCGAAGCGCCCGTTCTCCGTCCCCGCGGACTCGGCGAGCGGCATCAGGCCGGGTTGCACGCGCAGCACGCGGAACAGATCCACGCCCAGGATGCGCAGGCTGTCGTCGCGGCCCGGCAGGCGCGCCTCGATCTCGAGCACCGGACTGGCGACCGCGACCTCGGGGCGCGCAGCAAGCACAGCGAACACCGCCTCGTCGAAGCCCTCGCGCGCCCCGACCAGCTGCAGATCGGCTTCGCCCGCCAGCAGCCGGATGCCGCGCCCGAACTCGTCGAGCGCCGCGGCATGGATCAGTTGCACCGCCAGTCCGAGCGCGACGCCGAGCGCGATCGCCAGCAGCGACAACGCGGTCGCCAGCCGTCTTCGCAGCAGGCTGGCGAGGAACACGCGGCGCAGCGCGACCTTCATGGTCGCGCCGTGATGTCGTGCAGCCCGTCGGCGCGCAGTTCCAGCACGCGGTCGGCGAGCGCGGCTGCGGTGCGCGAATGCGTGACCAGTACCCCGGCTGCCCGGTTGTCGCGGATCTGGCCGAGCAGCAGGTCGAGCACCTCGGTCGCGCGCCCGGGGTCGAGGTTGCCGGTGGGCTCGTCCGCCAGCACCAGATGCGGTCGGTGCACCAGCGCACGGGCGATCGCCACCCGTTGCAGTTCGCCGCCGGACAGCTGCTGCGGCGGGTCCTCCGCGCGCGTGCCGAGCCCGACGCGCTCCAGCATCGTCCGCGCGCGGCTCGCCGCGACGCCCTCGGCTTCATCCAGCAACCACAGGGGCAGCGCCACGTTCTGCAGCAGGTTCAGATGCGGCAGGATGTGGAAGGCCTGGAACACGAAGCCGAAATGGCTGCGCCGCAGCCGCGCCATCGCGTCGTCGTCGAGAGGATCGATGCGCGAGGGGCCGACCCGGATCTCGCCGGCGTCGATCGGCTCGAGACCGGCGATGCAGTTGAGCAGCGTGGATTTGCCGACGCCGGACTCGCCGACGATCGCCACGCACTCGCCCGCCTCGACGCGCAGCGACAGCCGGTCGAACAGCACGCGCGGCGGCACGCCGGGCAGGGTCTTGCAGACTTGGCGGAGTTCCAGCATCCGAATCGAATCCATTGGGCCGTGCGGGGACGACCAGGCCCGCGTGCCTGCGCAGCGGCCTGGACAGGTGATTGTGTCATCACGCCGGGCGGAAAGTTGCAGCGGCGGACGGGCTTTCGGGGAGAATGCAGAAACGCCGTGCCCTGCGTGCGCCGGCGCCGGTGCATGAGCAAGGATGCGGCGCGACCACAGCCCGACGGGCCGCGTCGCGCCGCGGTATACTCGCCGGCCTTGCGATGCATTCACCGGCCAGCGGTGACGTCCGTACCACAGCCCCGATGCCGGTCGAGCACTACGAAAACTTTCCCGTCGCCTCCCTGCTGCTGCCGGCGCGCCTGCGCGAACCGGTGGAGGCGATCTATGCCTTCGCGCGCAGCGCGGACGACGTCGCCGACGAAGGCGACGCGCCGGCCATCGCCCGCCTCGCGCGCCTGCACGACTACCAGCTCGCGCTCGAGGCCTGCGCCCGCGGCCAGCCGGTGTGCGATGCCGGGCTGGCGCCGCTTTTCGCCCGCCTCGGGCACGCAATCGCGTCCCATGCGTTGCCCCTGCAGCCGCTGCGCGACCTGCTCGACGCCTTCATGCAGGACGTCGGCAAGACCCGCTACGCCAGTTTCGACGAGCTCCGCGACTATTGCCGGCGCTCTGCCGACCCCGTCGGGCGGCTGATGCTGCATCTGTACGGCGCCGCCACCGCGGAGAACCTGCGTCGCTCGGACGCGATCTGCACCAGCCTGCAGCTGATCAACTTCTGGCAGGACGTAGGCGTCGACTGGAACAAGCGGCGCATCTACCTGCCGCAGGACGACATGGCCCGCTTCGGTGTCGATGAGGCCCGTCTCGACGCGCTGGTGCGTGGCGAGACGGCGATCGACGACGACTGGCGCGCGCTGCTCGCCTTCGAAGTGCAACGCGCGCGCGCCATGATGCGCTCCGGCGCCCCGCTCGCCCGCGCCCTCCCGGGACGCATCGGCTGGGAGCTGCGCCTGGTGGTGCTCGGTGGCCTGCGCATCCTCGAACGCATCGAGGGGGTCGGCTACGATGTCTTCCGCCATCGGCCCACGCTCGGTCGCCGCGACTGGCTGCGCCTCGGCTGGCGCGCCCTGACTTTCGGAAGAACCGCATGAATCCGCACGACTACTGTCAGGACAAGGCCGCCAGGAGCGGCTCGAGCTTCTACTACAGCTTCATGTTCCTGCCCGCCGAGCGCCGCCAGGCGATCACGGCGCTGTACGCCTTCTGCCGCGAGGTGGACGACGTGGTCGACGAGTGCCACGATCTGTCCCTGGCGCAGACCAAGCTCGAGTGGTGGCGGCAGGAGGTCGGCCGCATCTACAGCGGCACGCCCACCCACCCGGTCGGCCTGGCCCTGAAGGACGTGCTGCAGCGCTTCCGCCTGCCGCAGGAGCAGCTGCTCGAGATCATCGACGGCATGGCGATGGACCTGGCGCAGACGCGCTACCTCGACTTCAAGGGCCTTCAGCTCTACTGCTACCGGGTGGCGAGCGTGGTCGGGCTGCTCGCGGCCGAGATCTTCGGCTACCAGGACCGCCAGACGCTCAAGTACGCGCACGACCTCGGCCTGGCCTTCCAGCTCACCAACATCATCCGCGACGTCGGCGAAGACGCCCGCCGCGGCCGCATCTACCTGCCGATCGAGGACCTGCAGCGCTTCAACGTGCCCGCCAAGGACATCCTCGAGGCGCGCTACTCGGACGCCTTCCGCGAGCTGATGGCATTCCAGGCCGAGCGCGCGGAGCGCTTCTACGACCAGGCCTTCGCGCAACTGCCGGCAGTGGACCGCAAGGCCCAGCGCCCCGGCCTGGTGATGGCGGCGATCTACCGCACCCTGCTGCGCGAGATCGCCCGCGACGGCTTCCTGGTGCTCGACCGCCGCACCTCGCTCACGCCGCTGCGCAAGGTGTGGCTGGCAGGCACGACCTGGTTCCGCGCATGAGCGCGCCCGCACGACCGCCCGCAGGGAAGCGCTCTCCTCCCCCGGGGAGGATGTCGCGTAGCGCCAGGAGGGCAGCGCCATGAGCGTGCCGGTCGTCGCCATCATCGGCGCGGGCTACGCTGGCCTCGCCTGCGGGGTCGAGCTCGCGCGCGCCGGTGTGCACGTGACGGTGTTCGAGCGCTCGCACACCCTGGGCGGGCGCGCGCGCGTGGTGCACAAGGACCATCACTGGCGGGTGGACAACGGCCAGCACATCCTGATCGGCGCCTACAGCGAGCTCACCCGCCTGCTGCGCCTGACCGGCTGTTCGCCCAAGCAGCTCGCCCACCTGCCGCTGACCTTGCACGTGCCGGGTCAGCTGCATCTGAAGGCGGCGGCGTTGCCCGCGCCCTTCCACCTCGCCGTCGGCCTGCTGCGCGCCAAGGGCCTGGACTGGGGCGACAAGCTGGCCATGCTGCGCCTGATGCGCTGGCTCAGGAAGCGCGACTTCCGCCTGCCGGTCGCGGACATGACCGTGGCGCAACTGCTGGCCGAGACGCGGCAGACGGCGAAGCTGAGCGGCCTGGTGTGGGCGCCGCTGTGCGTGGCCGCGCTCAACACGCCGATCGAGGCGGCTTCCGCCCAGGTTTTCGCCAACGTGCTGCGCGACAGCCTGGCCGCAGGCGCTTCCGCCAGCGAGCTGCTGTTGCCGCGCACCGACCTGTCCGAACTCTTCCCGGTGCCTGCCGCGCGCTACCTGGCCACCCGCCGCGGCAAGCTGCGCACCGGCAACGCGATCGACGCCATTCGCCCGGTGCCCGGCGGCTACCGGCTCGAGGGCGACCCCGGCAGCCAGCCCTGGCCGCATGTGGTGCTCGCCACCGCGCCCTACCACGCCGCGCCGCTGCTCGCGTCCACCGGCGGCTGCGGGCGGCTGGCGGAGCAGATCGGGGCGCTCGAGCACGAACCGATCGTCTCGGTGTATCTGGCGCTGGGCAAGGGCCAGCGCCTGCCCGAAGCGATGATCGGCCTGGTGTCCGAAAGCCCCGCCGATCCGGCGCAATGGGTGTTCGACCGCGGTCAGCTCGGCGGACCGGAAGGATTGTTCGCGTGCGTGATCAGCGCCCACGGGCCGCACGAGGCGCTGGAACGCGACGACCTGATCCTGGCCGTGCATGCCCAGCTCGAACGCCAGCTCGGCCGCCGCCTGCCGGCGCCGGAGTGGTCGCAGGTCATCGTCGAGAAACGCGCCACGATCGCCTGCCGCCCCGGCGTCTTCCGCCCCGGCATCCGGACCCCGCTGCCCGGGCTTTGGCTGGCGGGGGATTATCTGGATTCCGACTACCCGGCCACGCTCGAATCCGCGGTGCGCTCGGGGGTGGCCTGCGCCACCGCGATTCTCGCGGACCTCGGGCGCAGCGGCTGATCGGCTCGGCCGCGCTATTTTCCTGGCGCGGCCGACAGATGGCCCAGGATGGGATTCAGCATCGCCGCCCCCAGGCGCTTGCTGCGCGCGCCGTTCCAGCCGACCTGGCCGTCGGGCAGGATCGCGTTGTCCTTGAACGGCATCTCCAGCGTCAGCGACACGCAGCCGAAGCGGTTGGCGACCCACTTGCTGGCGAGCGTCAGCAGTTCCTCTCCGAAGCGGCCGGGCTTGTAGCCCTCCTCCGTCTGGAAGTCCGGACTCACCGCGAGGAAGTTTTCGACGAACTTCGCCTGCGCCGCGGCCGCCTCGGGGGTGAAGCCCGGGACCTCCTCGGCAGTCGAGAAGAACACGTAGGGCAGCGCCTCGTCGCCGTGGATGTCCAGGAACAGCGTGCAGCCCGTGCGCTCCATCTCCGCGCGCACCAGGAAGACCTCGGGGCTGGCGACCGGGTCCGGTTCGCGCCATTCGCGGTTGAGGTTGCGGCCGGCGGCGTTGGTGCGCAGATTGCCGCGCACCGCGCCGTCCGGGTTCATGCTGGGGACGATGTACAGCACCGCGTGCTCGCGCACCTTGCGCGCGACCGGATCGGCGCCGTCGAGCAGGCGCTCGAGCAGGCCTTCGACGAACCACTCGGCCATCGTCTCGCCCGGATGCTGGCGGGCGATGATCCACACCGGCACGCGGCCGGGCGCATCCCGGCCGACCACCACCAGGTCGAGATCGCGGCCGTCGACCGTGCTGCCGAGGTCGCGCACCCGGGCGTAGGGCGACAGCTCGGCACGCGCGAGCAGGTCGAGGTGCCGTTCGTGCGAATAGGGCTCGAAGTAGGCGTAGTAGATGCTGTCGCGCTCGGGCGTGTGCTCGACGATCAGCTCGCCGTTCTCGTAGCGCGTGCCGGGGATGCGGAACCAGTTCTGGCGGTCGTAGGAGGCCGCGCAGCGGTAGTCGGGCCAGCCGTCCGGGTAGGCCGCGGTCCCCGCGTTGTCGAACACCATGCGCAGGGGCTTGCCCGCCGCGCCCATCAGCCGGAAGTGGAACCACTGGTGGAAGTCGGCGGCGTTGTCCTTGCGCAGGCGCAGGCGGATGTTGGCCGGGTCGTCGAGGCTGACGACCTCGATCGCACCCGAGTCGAAGGCGGAGCTGATCTTCATCGCGCTCATTCCTCGCGGCGACGGAAGACCAGGGTGTCGGCATCCGAGGCGTCGGCGGCGAAGGCGTAGCCCTCGCTGTCGAAGCCCTTCAGCGCTTCGACCTCGTCGATGCGGTTCGTAATGACGTAGCGGCTCATCAGGCCGCGGGCGCGCTTGGCGTAGAAGCTGATGATCTTGTAGCGCCCGCCCTTCCAGTCCTCGAACACCGGCGTGACGATGCGGCCCTTGAGCTTCTTCGGCTTGACCGACTTGAAGTATTCGTCGGAGGCGAGATTCACCAGCACGCGCTCGCGCCCGGCCTCTTCCTCTTGCGCGAGCAGGCGGTTGAGTTCGTCGGTGATGCGCTCGCCCCAGAACTCGTAGAGATTCTTCCCGCGCGGATTGGCGAGCCTCGTGCCCATCTCCAGGCGGTAGGGCTGCATCAGGTCGAGCGGACGCAGCACGCCGTAAAGGCCGGACAGGATGCGCAGGTGGTCTTGCGCCCAGGCGAGCTGTTGCTCGCTGAGGCTCTTGGCGTCCAGGCCCTCGTACACGTCGCCGTTGAAGGCGAGCACCGCCTGCCTGGCGTTGTCGGGCGCGAAGGGGCGCGACCAGCTCGCATAGCGCGCGACGTTGAGCGTGGCGAGCGGATCCGACAGCGACATCAGCTCGGCGATGTCGGCCGGCGACTTCTCGCGCAGGACCTCGATCAGCGCGCTGGCGTCATCGAGGAAATCGGGCTGAGTGAAGGTGGCGGTGGTCAGCGGCGTCTCGTAGTCGAGCGCCTTGGCGGGAGAGATGACGAGGATCATGGGTTTCGTTGTGCGAAGCGGCGGACTCGCCGGACCCGCCGATGTTAACGCGAATCCGCACAGGCGGCCCAGACGCCGGACGCGGTGCAGCCCGCGCAGAAGCGCACGGGTCGTGCGATTGACAGCCCCGGAGCGTTTGCCCACCATGGGCGCCCGTTTCGTTCCGCCGCCCGCGCCATGACCCCCGCCGACGATCTGCTCGCCCGCTCGCTCGCCGCCGTGTGGCACCCGTGCACCCAGATGAAGCAGCACGAGACCCTGCCGCTGGTGCCGATCGTGCGCGGCGAGGGCCCATGGCTCATCGATGCCGACGGCCGCCGGCTGCTGGACGGCATCAGCTCGTGGTGGGTCAATCTCTTCGGCCATTGCAATGCGCGCATCAACGCGGCGATCAAGGACCAGCTCGACACGCTCGAGCACGCGATGCTGGCGGGCTTCACCCACGAGCCGGTGGTGGCGCTGTCCGAGCGCCTTGCCGTGCTCACCGGGCAGCGCCTCGGCCACGCCTTCTACGCCTCCGACGGCGCCTCGGCGACCGAGATCGCGCTGAAGATGAGCGTGCATTACTGGCGCAACCGCGGCGAGCCGGGGAAGACCCGCTTCCTGAGCCTCGCAGGCAGCTATCACGGCGAGACGGTGGGGGCGCTCGCAGTCACCGACGTGGCGATCTTCCGCGACGCTTA
Organism: Rhodocyclaceae bacterium; assembly: GCA_029982755.1. GTDB lineage: Bacteria > Pseudomonadota > Gammaproteobacteria > Burkholderiales > Rhodocyclaceae > Thauera. Next base: position 31,695 of record JARRBR010000016.1, on the reverse strand, counting down.
CGCGCCGCTGGTGCGTTCCGGCACGACCGTGCCCACCCCCGACGCGCGCCTGGCGTCGGCGCACGAGACCCCCGTCGACCTCGCCCGCCGCGCTGCGGCCGCACTGGAGGCCGAACTCGCGGCCCATCACGACCAGATCGCCGCCCTCATCGTCGAGCCGCTGGTACAGGGCGCGGCCGGCATGGTGATGTACGACGCCGAATACCTGCGGCTTGCGCGCGCACTGTGCGACCGCTACCGCGTGCATCTGATCGCCGACGAGATCGCGGTCGGCTGCGGCCGCACGGGCAGCTTCTTCGCCTGGGAGCAGGTCGCGGGTCCCGCCGACCAGCCCGACGCCGGGACCGGCTGGCCGGATTTCATCTGCCTGTCGAAGGGCATCTCCGGCGGCTACCTGCCGCTGTCCCTGGTGTTGAGCACCGAAGACATCTACCGCGCCTTCTACGACGACAGCGCCAGCCGGGCATTCCTGCATTCGCACTCCTACACCGGCAACCCGCTTGCCTGCCGCGCGGCATTGGCCACGCTGGACATTTTCACCGAGGACGGGGTGCTCGAAGCCAACCGCATCCGCGGCCGGCTGCTCGGCGATGCGCTTCAGGCGCGCTTCGGCGCTCACCCCGCGGTCCGCCACCAGCGCCAGACCGGGATGATCGCCGCCTTCGACGTCGTCGGTGCCGGGGCGGGCTTCGCGCGCCGCTTCTTCGCTGCCGGACTCGACCGGGGCGTGCTGCTGCGGCCGATCGGCGACACGGTCTACTTCATGCCGCCCTACGTCGTCGGCGAGGCCGAGATCGCGCATCTGGTCGATGGCGCAGCCGCGGCGCTCGATGCCGCCCTGGCCTGAGTGACGACGGGGATGCGACTTCTCGACGAACTGCGTGCGGGCCTCGACCGGCTGGATCGCGATGCGTTGCGTCGTCGCCGGCGCAGCAACACCCTGCCCTGCTCCCCGCGTGCCACGGTAGACGGCCGCGAGCTGATCGCCTTCTGCGGCAACGACTACCTCGGGCTGGCTGGCGAACCGGCGCTCGCCGCGGCGCTCGCCGAAGGCGCTGCGCGCTGGGGGACCGGCTCCGGCGCCTCGCATCTGGTGAGCGGCCATTACGCGGTCCATGAGGAACTGGAGACCGCCCTCGCCCGCTTCGTCGGTTGCGAACGCGCGCTGTATTTCTCCACCGGCTACATGGCCAACAGCGGCATCCTGCCCGCGCTGGCCGGACGCGGCGATGCGATCTTCGCCGACCGTCTCAACCACGCGTCCCTGGTAGACGGCATGCTGTTGTCGCGCGCCACGGTCCATCGCTACCCGCATGCCGACACCGGGGCCCTCGAGCGCCTGCTCGCCGCCAGCGCTGCGCAGAGGAAGCTCATCGTCACCGACGCGGTGTTCAGCATGGACGGCGACGTCGCGCCGCTCGCCGAGCTGCTGGCGCTCGCGGTGCGCCACGACGCCTGGCTGGTCGTGGACGACGCCCACGGCTTCGGCGTGCTCGGGCCGCAGGGCCGCGGCGCGGTCGCCGAAGCCGGCCTCGACATCCATCCCGAGGCGTGGCGCATCGTGCTGGTCGGCACCCTCGGCAAGGCTGCGGGCGTCGCGGGCGCCTTCGTCGCCGGCCACGCCGATGTTGTCGAGTGGCTGCTGCAGAAGGCGCGGACCTACATCTTCACGACGGGCGCCCCGCCGGCGCTCGCCCATGCGCTGCTCGCGAGCCTGCGCCTGATCGAAGCCGGCGACACGCGCCGGCAGCGCCTGCAGTCCCTGATCGAATGCTTCCGCAGCAACACGCGGCTGAAACGCTGGCGGCTGCTGCCCTCGCATACCGCGATCCAGCCTGTGCTGATCGGCGACAACGGCGAGGCGCTGGCGGTTGCCAAGGCCCTGTTCGACGCGGGACTCTGGGTACCCGCGATCCGCCCGCCCACCGTGCCGGCCGGCACCGCACGGCTGCGTGTGTCCTTGACGGCGGCCCACGACGAGGCCGATGTCGTGCGCCTCGCCGAGACCCTGATGCGCCTCGAGCAGGCCGGAGGTGGCGGGTGAGCGCGAGCCGTGTTCCCGCGGAGGCCGCTGGCGGTGACGAGGCCACGCTCGTGCTGCTGCACGGCTGGGCGATGAGCCCGGCGGTCTGGGCGCCGATCCGCGCACTGCTCGCGGACCGGTCCACGCTCGCGCCGGCGCTGCCCGGCCATGCCGGTGCCCCGGCTGCCCCCGCTGCCGACATCGGTGCATGGGCCGACTGCCTCGCCGCGCAGCTTCCGGCTGCGGCAACGGTGGTCGGTTGGTCGCTCGGCGCCCTCCTCGCACTGGATCTTGCGCACCGCCACCCGGAGCGTGTCGCGCGTCTGGTGCTGATCGCCGGCACGGCGCGCTTCGTGGCCGCGCAGCCGCCTGCCGAGCAGCCCTGGCCGGGACTCGCGCCGGCGACGGTCGATGCCTTCCGCAGCGGTTTCGCGGACGATCCGCGCGCGACGCTCAAGCGCTTCCTGGCGCTTCAGTGCCTTGGCGAAGCCGACCGGCGCGGGGTCCAGACGTCGCTCGCGCGCGCCTTGACGGCGCTCGACGAGCCGCCCGAAATCGAAGCCGCCGATGCGTCCGCGCCGAACGGTGCGAAGCGCTCCGCATCCCTTGTCGACTCCCGAAACGCCGCGCTCGCGGACGGGCTCGCCCTGCTCGCGACCACCGATCTGCGCGCTGCACTGCCGCGGATCGAGCAGCCCTGCCTGGTCATCCACGGCGAGCACGACGCGCTGATGCCCGTCGCGGCCGCGGGCGCGATGGCGAGAGCCCTGCCCCGCGCCCACGTGGAAATCCTGAGCGGCTGCGGACACGCGCTGCCGCTGTCGCGCAGCGCCGAATGCGCGCACCTGATCCGAACGTTTGCCGATGCGTGAGCACGCCCCGCCCGACACCCGGCTCGACCCGAGGCCGGAGACCGCCTCGGCGGCGACCGCCACGCTGGAGCGTCCCGAGCTGGAGCCTCGCACCCGGCGGGCGCACATCCGCCGGGCCTTCGACCGCGCCGCGCCCCATTACGACGAGGCCGCCCACGTCCAGCGCGAGATCTGCGCGCGGCTGGGCGCCTTCGCCGCGGCGCTGGACCTGCAGGCGGCGCTGCTGACGGGCACCCCCGTCCTCGACGCCGGCTGCGGGACCGGATTCGGCTTTGCCGAGCTCGACCGCCTGTGTCCGGGTGCGCCCCGCATCGCGCTCGATCTTGCCCCGGCCATGCTCGCCCAGGCGAGACGGCGGCACTGGGCGTCAGGCGACGCGGGCGCTCCTGCACGGACAGCCGCACTGGATGCGACACCGGCCGGCGGCGCCTGCACTGACTCGGCCACGTTGCACGCGGTGTGCGGCGACCTCGAGCATCTCCCGCTCGCCGGCGAGAGCCTGGCATTGATCTGGTCCAGCCTGGCGATCCAGTGGTGCGACCCCGGCCGCGCGCTGGCGGAATGCGCCCGCGTGCTCGCGCCCGGCGGCATCGCGCTGATCGCCACCCTCGGCCCGCGCACGCTGTGGGAGTTGCGCGAGGCCTTCGCGCTGATCGACGGCGCCCGCCACACCATCGACTTCCACCCCGCGGCGCGCTGGATCGAGGCCGCGCGGGCGAGCGCCCTGGTGCCGCTGGCGGACGAGGCGGCCGAAGTGCATGCCTGCGCGCCGGATCTGCGCCACCTGCTGCAGGACATCAAGCGCATCGGTGCCGCCACCGTCGATGGCGGACGCCGGCGCGGGGCGCTCGGCCGCGCTGCGTGGAGCCGCCTGCTGGCCGATTATGAAAGGCATCGCCGCCCCGACGGCCGCCTGCCCGCCACCTACGACCTCATCCTGCTTGCGCTGCGCAAGCCCCACAACCACGGTCCGAGCCGATGACCCAACAGAACAAGCCCGCCCGCGCCTGGTTCATCACCGGCACCGACACCGAAATCGGCAAGACCCACTCGACCTGCGCCCTCCTCCACGCCGCGCGTGCACAGGGCTTCACCGCGCTCGGCATGAAGCCGGTCGCCGCTGGCGCCGAGCTGGTGGACGGCGAACAGGTGAACGAGGACGTCGCCGCCTTGCGTGCGGCGAGCAGCTTCGACCCCGGGCTCGCCCTGCTCAATCCCTGGTGCCTCGCCAGCCCGGTCGCGCCGCACATCGCGGCCGAGGAGGAAGGCGTCAGGATCACGCCCGGGCCGATCGTGGATGCGCTGGCCGTCCTGCGCGAACGCGCCGACGTGGTGCTGGTGGAGGGCGTGGGAGGGTTCAGGGTGCCGCTGGCGGACGATTACGACACCGCCGATCTCGCCGTCGATCTCGCCCTGCCGGTCGTCCTGGTGGTCGGCCTGCGCCTGGGCTGCATCAACCACGCCCTGCTGACGCTCGAGGCCATCGAACGCCGCGGGCTCCGGCTCGCCGGCTGGGTTGGTAACTGCATCGATCCGAAGATGCTGCGCGCCACGCAGAACATCGACAGCCTGCGTGCGCGCATTCCTGCACCGCTGCTCGGCGTGCTGCCGTGGTCCGAAACGCGCGACCCGGCCGCCCATTCCGACCGCGTCCGCCTTCCCGACTGACGCGGCGCTCGATCCGGGCTCAGCCCGGCATCACCTCGAGCAGGCGTGCAGACAGCTCGTCGGCGCGCTTGCGGCCGATACGCGTCTCGCTGATCGAGTGCAGCCATTCGTCGAACAGCGTGCGCAGTTCGTCGGCGTGGGTGGTCGCGTGGATGCGCTTGACGAGGTCCAGCTTGCCGTACGGACCGTGGAAGGTGCGCAGGGTGTTCATCATGAAGTCCTGCGCCAGGCCGAGACTCGCCTGTCGGCCGCTGCGTGCTGCGGGGGGCGGTGCCGATTGAGCCGCCGGCGCGGCGACGGTGGGCGCCGGCGCGGCGAGCGTCTCGACGAAGCCCGCCTCGGCGAGCGTGCGCAGCGTCTCCTCGACCTGGGAATCGCCGGCGAGCCGGCCGAGCTCTTCGGCGTCACGCTGCCCGTCGATCAGGATCAGCAGTCGCCGGGCACGCAGGCCCAGTCCGCCGGAGCGTTCGCTGATTTCCCGATGCCCCTTGTCGGTCTTGCAGTACTTGACCATCGATCTTCGTCTCCTTGCCTGCGCGGCCTGTGGCCGTCTGCGTATCGTGTGCGTCCGCAAGGCTGCGGACATGCGCGAAGCATGGAAGCGGAGCGCACCCCGGTCAAGAACGGGCGCGATTCGGGCGTGAGGCTTTTAACGCCCTTGCGTCTGTCGCGCCTGCTCGAACAGGCACACGGCGACCGCCGCGCCGACGTTGAGCGATTCGACCCCAGCCGCCATCGGGATGATCACGCGCTGGTCGGCACGCGCCAGCAGCGCCGGCGAGAGGCCCTGACCCTCGGCACCGAACAGCCAGGCCACCGCCCCGCGCAGATCGAGGGCGTACAGCGAAACGGCGCCGGGGCCCAGCGCGGTCGCCAGGCAGCGTCCGGGATAGCCTTCCAGACGGACGAGGGGATCGACGCCTTCCTCAATCTCGAGCACGAAATGCGCGCCCATGCCGGCACGCAGCACGCGCGGCGACCAGGCCTGTGCGCAGCCGGCGCCGAGCATGACCCGTCGCACCCCTGCCGCTGCGGCCGTGCGCAGGATGGTGCCGAGGTTGCCGGGATCCTGCACGGCATCGAGCACCACGACGCTGGCGGAGAGCGGGTCGGCGGCAACGGGTGACGGAAGATCGATGATGGCGAGCAGGCCGGAGGGCGTCTCCACCGGACTGACGTGGCGGAACAGCGGGTCGGGGAACTGGTAGCGCGGGACGTCCGCGGCGAGCGCGTCGAGCAGGCGCTGATGCTCGGCACGTGCCAGGCCGCTCCCGGAGCACACGACCGCCTTCAGCGGCCAGCGCGCATCGACCGCGGCCTGGAGGAGATGGGCGCCGTCGAGCACGGTCTCGCCGCGCTGGCGGCGCTCGCGGCCGGACTGGGCGAGCGCATGTAGGCGCTTGACCAGCGGATTGTCGCGCGAAGTGATCGTCTTCATGGCCGGTTCACTGCCCGGTTCCACCCACGAGCAGCTTCTTCACCGGTGCGAAGCTGCGGCGGTGGAAGTCGCGCACTCCGTGCGCCGCGAGTGCGGCGAGGTGGGCGGCGGTCGGATAACCCTTGTGCGCGGCCAGCCCGTACTGCGGCCACTGGGCGTCGAGCACGCGCATGGCCTCGTCGCGGGCGGTCTTGGCGAGGATGGAGGCGGCGGAGATGGCCGGCTCGGTCGCGTCGCCCTTGACGATCGCGCGCGCCGGATAGGGGAGCTTCGGGCAACGGTTGCCGTCGATCAGCACCTCGCCCGGCGCGAGGCCGAGCGCCATCACCGCGCGCTGCATCGCCAGCATGGTGGCGTGCAGGATGTTCAGGCGGTCGATTTCCTCGACGCTGGCTTCTGCCACCGCCCACGCCAGTGCATGGTCGCGGATCTGCGGCGCCAGGCGCTCGCGAGCGGCTTCGGTGAGCTTCTTGGAGTCGTTCAGGCCGGCAATCGGCCGTGCCGGGTCGAGGATCACCGCCGCCGCCATCACCGGGCCACACAGGGGGCCGCGCCCGGCCTCGTCGACGCCGCACACGAGCAGCCCCTCGGCGGGCGTTGGCGCGAACAGGTCCGGCGTCATCGGTCGGGCCTCAGCGTGCGGTCACGCCGAGGTAGGGCAGGATCGCTTCGGCGGCCCGCCGTGCGGTGTCCTGCTTGAGGGTCAGGTGGAGGTCCATGAAGCGCGCCTCGACCGCCGCCCGGCGCGGTGCATCCTGCAGCCAGCCCTCGATCGCGTCGGCGAGCTTCTCCGGTACCGCGTCGTCCTGCAGCAGTTCGGGCACGACGCCCTCGTTGCACAGGATGTTGGGCAGTCCCACCCAGGGCAGGTAGGCCATGCGCTTCATCAGGCGGTACTGCCACTTGCCGATGCGGTAGGTGATCACCATCGGGCGCTTGAGGAGCGCCGCCTCAAGGCTCGCCGTGCCGCTCGCCACCAGCACCACGTCCGCGGCGGTCATCGCATCGACAGCATGGCCGAACAGCATGCGGATCGGCAGCTCCGTGGCCTCGTTGCGATGCAGTGCCTCCTCGAAGATCTCCCGCGTCTCGCGGGTGGCGAGCGGGACCAGGAAGCCGAGCCCGGGATCGCGTTCGAGCAGATGGCGCGCGGTCGCGATGTAGGTGTCGGCGAGATTGCGCACCTCGGACTGGCGACTGCCCGGCAGCATCGCGACCACCCTGTGCTCGAGCGGGATGCCGAAGCGTTCGCGGGTGCCGTCACGGTCGGGATGCAGCGGGAACACGTCCGCCAGCGGGTGGCCGACATAGCTCACCGGCACGCCGGCGCGCTCGTAGATCTCGGGCTCGAACGGGAACAGGCACAGCATGTGCGAGACCGAGCGCGCGATGCGCTTGATCCGCCCGCCGCGCCAGGCCCAGATCGAGGGGCTGACGAAATGGATCGAAGGCATGCCGGCGTCGCGAACCTTGCACTCCAGCCACAGATTGAAGTCGGGCGCATCGACGCCGATGAAGGCCGTCGGCCGTTCGCGGCGGATTTGCGCCAGCAGTTCGCGACGGATGCCGGACAGCTCACGATAACGCTTGAGGGCGTCGACGTAGCCGTGCACGGCCAGCAGCTCGCATGGCCAGCGCACCTCGAAGCCTTCGGCCTGCATCTTCGGACCGCCGATGCCGAAGAACTCGGCATCCGGCAGATGCTGGCGCAGCGCGCGGATAAGGTGGCTGGCAAGCAGGTCGCCGGAGGTCTCGCCGGCGACCATCGCGATGCGGACGGTCATTGCGTGGCCACGGCCTCAGCGCACGATGCCGCGGCCGGATTCGCCGATGAACTCGGAGAACAGGCCCACCTCCGGCTCGGCGGCGGCGATCTCGGCGACGCGCTGGCGCGCCTCGTCGAGCGACAGACCCGAACGGTACAGTGCGCGGTAGGCACGCTTGATCGCGGCGATGCCCGCGGCCGAATAGCCGCGGCGTTTGAGGCCTTCGCTGTTGATGCCGTGCGGTTTGGCGGGGTTGCCCGCCACGGTGACGAAGGGCGGCAGGTCCTGCAGCAGCACGGTGCCGACGCCGCAGAAGCTGTGCGCGCCGACGCGGCAGAACTGATGCACGCCGGTGAAGCCGCCGAGGATCGCCCAGTCGCCCACATGGACGTGGCCGGCGAGCGTGGCGTTGTTGGCGAAGATCGTGTGGTCGCCGACCTGGCAGTCGTGTGCGACGTGCACGTAGGCCATGATCCAGTTGTCGTTGCCCACGCGGGTGACGTGCGCGTCCTGGCTGGTGCCGACGTTGAACGAGCAGAACTCGCGGATCGTGTTGCGATCGCCGATCTCGAGCCGGGTCGGTTCGGCGTCGTACTTCTTGTCCTGCGGGCTGGCGCCGATCGAGCAGAACTGGAAGATCTCGTTGTCGCGGCCGATGCGGGTGTGGCCTTCGACCACGACGTGCGGGCCGATGCGGGTACCCTCGCCGATCTCGACGTGCTCGCCGATGATCGAGTAGGCACCGACGCTGACGTTCGCGGCGAGCTTGGCGCCGGGATGGACGATTGCGGTCGGATGGATCATAGGGTCTTGATCGCGCACATCAGCTCGGCTTCGGCAGCGAGCTCGCCGTCGACGCTGGCGCGCGCCTTGTACTTGTAGATGTTGCGCTTGGCGTGGGTGATCTCGACGTCGAAGATCAGCTGGTCGCCGGGCACCACCGGACGCTTGAAGCGCGCGTTGTCGATGCCGGCGAAATACACCACCGAGCTGTCGTCGGGCTTCACGCCGCTACTCTTGAACGACAGCAGCGCGGCGGCCTGCGCCATCGCTTCGATGATCAGCACGCCCGGCATCACCGGATGATGCGGGAAATGGCCCGGGAAGAAGGGCTCGTTCATGGTCACGTTCTTCAGCCCGCGCGCGCGCACCCCAGGCTCGATCTCCAGCATCCGGTCGACGAGCAGGAAGGGATAGCGGTGCGGCAGGTACTGCAGGATTTCCTTGATGTCCATGATGGCTCAGCCCGGCGTGCGGTCCTCGGGACCGTCGCTCTGTTGTTCGAGTTGACGGACGCGCTTGGCGAGCGCGTCCAGGTGGCGCAGATGGGAGAAATTCTTCACCCAGTCGCCATGGGTTTGCAGCGGCAGGTTGCCGGTGTAGACGCCCGGCTTGGTGATCGACTTGGCGACCAGCGTCCATGCCGAAACCACGACGTCGTCGGCGATGCTCAGGTGGCCGGAGATGCCGGCCTGGCCCCCGACCATGCAGCGCGCGCCGATCTGGGCGCTTCCGGCGACCCCGGCGCAACCGGCCATGATCGTGTGTTCGCCGACGCGCACGTTGTGGGCGATCTGGATCAGGTTGTCGAGCTTGACGCCGTCGCCGATCACGGTGTCGTCGAGCGCGCCGCGGTCGATCGTGGTGTTGGCGCCGATCTCGACGTCGTTGCCGAGGATGACGCGGCCGGTCTGCGGGATCTTGACCCAGGCCCCGGAACGCTCGCGCGCGAAGCCGAAGCCGTCAGCGCCGATCACTACCCCCGAATGCAGGATGCAATCCGCTCCGATCACGCAGTCGTGATAGACGGTGACGTTGGGGTAGAGCCGGGTGCCGCGCCCGATCCGGGTGCCGCGGCCGACGAAGCAGTTGGCGCCGATCACGACGTCCTCGCCGAGCTCGACCCCCTCTTCCACGCACGCGCCCGGTCCGATCTCGACACTGGCAGGGACGTCGCAGTCCACCGCCGCGAGACGGTGCACCCCGGGACGCGGCGCCGGCTGCGGGCTGAAGAGTTGGGCGACGCGGGCGAAGTACAGGTAGGGATCGGCAGTGACGATCAACGCGCGATCCGCGAGCTGTTCGCGCGCATCGGGCGCGACGATCAGGGCACTGGCCGCGCAATCCTTGACCTGGGGGAGGTACTTGCGGTTGGCGAGGAAGGCGAGATCGCCCTCCCCCGCCTTCTCCAGCGTGGCGACGCGGGCGACGGCAACGTTGCCGTCACCGTGGAGCTCCCCGCCGAGGCGATCGACCAGTTCTTGCAGTCGGAACATGCGCGCCCGGGCTTACTTGGCGTCCGACAGCGACTGGATCACCTTCTCGGTGATGTCGATGCGCGGGTTCGCGTACACCGCTTCCTGGAAGATGATGTCGTAGTTTTCCTGCTCGGCGATCTGCTTGACCGAGCGATTGGCCTTGTCGAGCACCGAGGCGAGTTCTTCGTTGCGGCGCTGGTTGAGGTCCTCGCGGAACTCGCGCTGCTTGCGCTGGAAGTCGCGGTTGAGCTCGTTGAAGGCGCGCTCCTTGTTGCGGCGGTCGCTGTCGCCCATGGTCGGGCCGTTGCGCTCGAGGTCTTCCTGCATGGACTTGAGGTCGCGAGCGAGGCGCTGCAGCTCCTGGTCGCGCTTCTCGAACTCCTTCTCGAGACGCTGCTGCGCGCGCACGGCGGGCGCCGCCTCGCGCATCACGCGGTCGGAGTTCACGAAGCCGATCTTGGTCTCGGCGATTGCGGCCTGGGACACGCCGAGCAGTGCGGCTGCCAGCAGGGAGAGGGTACTGACTTTCACTTATGCCTCCGGATGAAACTGGGTTGTCGGCGCGTCAGAAGACGCTGCCGAGCTGGAACTGGAATCGCTGGACTTCGTCGTTGTCGTCTTTATTGAGCGGGTGACCAAAGCTGAACTTGAGCGGTCCGATCGGCGAGCTCCAGGAAAACGCGAGGCCGGTACTGTAGCGCAGGTCGCTGAAGCGGACATCCTGCTCTACGAACACGCCCGTTCTATCCAGCGGCTGTTGATCTTCACCCCACACGTAACCGGCATCGAAGAACGCCGAGATGCGGAAGGAGCGGTCCTTGCCCGCACCCGGCATTGGGAAGAAGAACTCCGCGTTACCGACCACCTTGCGCGTGCCGCCGGTCGATGTGATGTCGCCGTCGCTCGGGTCAAAATACTTCGGACCGATCGAGCCTTGGTCATAACCCCGCACCGAGCCGATGCCGCCGACGAAGTAGTTCTTGTAAAAGGGCACGTCCTTGCCCCCGAAGCCCTTCGCATAGCCGACGTCGGCGTTGAGCATCAGCGCATAGTCGCGACCGATCGGGAACCAGTGCTGGTACTGGTAGCCGAGCTTGCCGTAGCGCAGGTCGCCGACCGGCACCGTGGCCTCGCCATACACGCGCTGGTAGGTGCCGGAGCGCGGATAGGTGAAGCTGTCGCGGCTGTCGCGCGACCAACCCACGGTCAGCAAGAGACTGTCGACCGTGCACTCGCCGATTCCGCTCTCATTGTTGAGGCCGTTCTCCTTGCAGAAATCCTTGTACAGCAACGGACTTGCGTTGTACGTGGTGATCTCGGTACGGTCGGCCGTAAGGCCGAAGTTGATCTGGTCGTCCTCGGCAATCGGCCAACCAAGGCGGATACCCGCGCCGGTCGACACCGTCTTGTAGGGAGAAACGCTGTCGAGCTCGTCGGCGTCATAGGTGCGGTGGTAGAGATCCCAACCCAGGCTGACGCCATCGACCGTGTAGTACGGATTTGTGAACGACAGCGCAAGCGTGCGGCTCGATTCACTGGTGTTGAGGCCGAGGGTCAGCGCGTTGCCGCTACCGAAAAGGTTCTGCTGCGCGATCGAGGCCGACAGCACGATGTTCTCGGAGCTGGAGAAGCCCGCACCCAGCATCAGGTTGCCGGTGGGGCGTTCCTTGACGGTGAAGTTCACATCGACCTGGTCGGTCGTGCCGGGTACGGCGGGGGTCTCGACGTTGACCTCGTCGAAGAAGCCGAGGCGGTCGATGCGGTTGCGCGAGCGGTTGATCGCCGCGGCGTCGTACCAGCCCCCTTCCATCTGGCGCATCTCGCGACGCACGACCTCGTCGCGGGTCTTGGTGTTGCCGCCGACGTTGATGCGGCGTACGTACACCCGGCGGCCCGGATCGACGAAGACGGTGAAGGCGACCTCGCGCTTTTCCTTGTCGACTTCCGGCGCGGCGTTGACGTTGGCGAAGGCATAGCCCTCGTTGCCGAGACGGTCGGTGATCGCCTTGGTGGTCTCGGTCAGCTTCTCGCGCGAGAACACCTCGCCGGGGCGGATCTGCGTCAGGGCCACGTACTCGGATTCGGGCAGCACGAGATCGCCGGTGAAGCGAACGCCGGTCACGGTGTACTGCTCGCCCTCGGTGATGTTGACCGTGATGTAGATGTCCTTCTTGTCGGGCGTGATCGAGACCTGGGTGGAGTCGATGTTGAAGTCGAGATAACCCTGGTTCAGGTAGAAGGAGCGCAGGGTCTCGAGGTCGGCCGACAGCTTCTGGCGCGAGTACTGGTCGTTCTTGGTGTACCAGGTCAGCCAGCCGGGGGTGGTGAGCTGCATCTGCTCGATCAGGTCTTCGGCGTCGAAGGCCTTGGCGCCGACAATGTTGATCTGGCGGATCTTGGCGACGTCGCCCTCCTCCACCGCGAAGTTGATGCCGACGCGGTTGCGCTCGAGCGGCGTCACGGTGGTGGTCACGGTGGCGGCGTACTTGCCGCGCGACAGGTACTGGCGCTTGAGTTCCTGCTCGGCGCGCTCGAGCAACGCGCGGTCGAAGATGCGCGACTCGGCCAGGCCGACCTCGCGCAGGCCCGCCTTGAGCGCGTCCTTGTCGAACTCCTTGACGCCGACGAAGGTGATGTCCGCGATCGCCGGGCGCTCGTCCACGACGACGACGATCACGTCGCCCTCGGTCTCGATCCGCACGTCGCTGAAGAACCCGGTGGCGAAGAGCGCACGGATCGCATCGGCGGCCTGCTGCTCGCTGAAGGTTTCGCCCACCCGGACCGGCAGATAGTTGAAGACGGTACCCGCCTCGGTGCGCTGGATGCCTTCGACCCGGATGTCCTTGACGACGAAGGGGTCGAACGCGAACGCCGGCGCAGCGGCAAATAGGGCCATGATGAGCCCGGGCAGGAGCTTGCGATTCATGCGGGAATTCAGCCGGAAATGAGACGGTTGATGTCGTTGTAGAAGGCGAATGCCATCAGCATCACCAGGAGGACGAGACCGATCTGCTGACCGATCTCCATGATGCGCTCCGGAATCGGACCGCCCTTGATGATTTCGACCGTATAGTACAACAAGTGTCCACCATCCAGAACCGGGATGGGGAGCAGGTTGAGGACCCCCAGGCTGATGCTGATCAGGGCCACGAACTTGAGGTAATGGCTCAGTCCGAGCTGTGCCGTCTGACCCGCATAATCGGCGATCGTGACCGGTCCGGAGAGGTTCTTCCACGACACCTCGCCGGTGAACATGCGGCCGATCATCTTCAGGCTCAGTACGCTGGTCTCCCAGGTCTGGCGCACCGCCTTCACCAAGCCCTCGACGACGCCGTAGCGCACCTCGCTGAACATCGAGACCCCGCCGGGCGCGGGTTCGGCCACGCCGACGCCGATGCGCCCGATGCGTTCGCCGTTCTCGCTGGCTTCGTCCGGGGTGACCTGCAGGGTCAGGACCGCACCGTCGCGCTCGATCTCGAAGGGCAGGCTGCGCCCGGGCGCCTGACGCACCGCGAGCACGAGATCGCTCCAGGCCTCGACCTCCAGCCCGTCGATCGCGATCACCTTGTCACCCGACTGCAAGCCGGCCCGCGCAGCGGCGCCATCCTCGGCGATCTTGCCGATCACCGCCGGAATGTGGGGGCGCCACGGCTTGAGGCCGATACGTGCGATCAGGTCGGCATCACCCTCGTCGATGGCGATGCCGCGCAGGTCCAGGCGGCGGTAAGCCTCGACCTCTTCCAGCGTGCGCACCTTCAGCACCAGCTCGCGATTGTCGAGCGCGTGCTGCAGCAGCAACCAGCGCAGGTCCTGCCAGCTCCGCACCGCCTCCTCGTCGACTGAAACCACCAGATCGCCGTCGCGCACGCCGGCGGCCTGCGCGATCGCGGGGGTGTCGGAGAGTGCCAGCCGCGGTCGCAGCTCGTCGGTGCCGGCGACGAACAGGCCCCAGTACAGGGCGATTGCGAGCAGGAAGTTGGCGATCGGTCCGGCGGCGACGATCGCGAAGCGGCGATAGACGCTCTGGCGGTTGAAGCTGCGGTGCAGCTCGGCCGGCGCCACCGGCCCCTCGCGCTCGTCGAGCATCTTGACGTAGCCACCGAGCGGAAAGGCCGCCAGCGCCCACTCCGTGCCGTCGCGACCCGCCCGCCTGACGAGCAGCGGCTTGCCGAAACCGATCGAGAAGCGCAGCACCTTGACCCCGCACCAGCGTGCGACGAGGTAATGGCCGAGCTCGTGCACCAGGATCAGCAGGCCGAGCGCGAGCGCGAAGGGAACGAGGTAATCGAGCAGATTCATCTGGAAACCGGACGTCGGGTGATCTCGGCGCGCGCCCAATTGCGCGCGCAGGCGTCGGCGGCGAACACCGCCTCCAGCGAATCGACCGTCAGCGTGCCGCTGCGTTCCAGGCAGGCCGCGATGACGTCGGGAATGTCCAGGAAGCCGACGCGACGCTCGAGGAAGGCGGCGACCGCCTCCTCGTTCGCGGCATTGAGCACCGCCGGCGCGGCCCCGCCGGCGCGCAGGGCCTCGAAAGCCAGGCGCAGGCAGGGGAAGCGCTCGAGATCGGGGCGCTCGAAATCCAGGCGCGCGATCTCGAACAGGTCGAGCGGGCGCACGCCGGCCTCGATGCGATCCGGCCAGGCCATGGCGTTGGCGATCGGGGTGCGCATGTCGGGGTTGCCGAGCTGGGCGATCACCGAACCATCCGCGTAGTCGACCATCGAGTGGATCACGCTCTGCGGATGCACCACCACCTCGATGATGTCGGCCGGGGCGCCGAACAGCCAGTGCGCCTCGATCACCTCCAGCCCCTTGTTCATCATCGTCGCCGAATCGACCGAGATCTTGCGCCCCATCACCCAGTTGGGATGGGCACAGGCCTGCTCCGGCGTCACCGCCGCCAGCGAGGTCAGTGGCGCGGTACGGAAGGGGCCGCCCGAGGCGGTCAGCAGCACGCGCCGCACCCCGGAGGCGACCGGGTCGCGTGCGTAATCGACGGGGAGCGCCTGGAAGATCGCGTTGTGCTCGCTGTCGATCGGCAGCAGCGTGGCGCCGCCCGTGCGGACGGCGTCCATGAACAGCTGGCCGGACAGCACCAGCGCCTCCTTGTTGGCGAGCAGGACCTTCTTGCCGGCTCGGGCGGCAGCCAGGGTCGGTCGCAGGCCGGCGGCACCGACGATGGCCGCCATGACCATGTCGACCGCTTCCGCGGCGGCAATGTCTTCCAGGGCTGCTTCGCCGCACAGCACCTCGGTACGGCTGCCGGCGGCCCGCAGGTCCGCGGCGAGCTGCGCGCCGGCGGCGGCGTCGCCCATCACGGCGTAACGCGGCGCGAACCGGATGCACTGGGTGAGCAGCTTGTCGTGCTGGCGCTGCGCACTGAGCGCGAAGACCTCGAAGCGGTCGGGATGGCGGGCGACGACGTCGAGCGTGCTCTGCCCGATCGAGCCGGTGGCGCCCAGGACGGTCAGGCGCCGGGGGGCGGATTCAGCCATGTGCTTGTGTTCCAGGTCTAAAGCCGGAGCGCAGATGCGCCTCAGGCGGACAGCCAGACCGAGGCCAGCGCCACGAGCGGGAGGGTCGAGGTGAGGCTGTCGATGCGGTCGAGAATGCCGCCGTGGCCGGGAAGGATGTTCCCGCTGTCCTTGAGGCCGGCCTGACGCTTGAGCAGGGACTCGAAAAGGTCGCCGACGATGCTGACCGCGGTCCACGCCAGCAGGGCCAGCCCGATCGCGAGCGCCCCGCCGGGCTGTCGGGCACCGAGTGCGACCAGCACGCCGAAACCGAACAGCAGCACCGCGACCGCGGCGCCGAGCGCGCCTTCCCACGTCTTGCCCGGGCTGATGCTCGGCGCCAGCTTGTGACGGCCGAAGGCGCGGCCGGAGAAATAGGCGGCGATGTCGGCGACCCAGACCACGCCCATGGTGCCGAGCAGCACCCACGGCCCGATCGTGCGCAGGTGCATCATCGCCAGGGCGGTCGGAATCAGGACGACGAAACCGACCAGCGAAGCCAGCGTCGGGCTGGCGAGCGACCATTTGCGCGCCAGCCAGGCAGGCACGACGAACACCCAGAACAGCGCGCTGACGATGTACAGCGGGATCAGCAGCACGGCGCCCGACAGGCTGCCGTCGCCCAGCCCGGCCATGAAGCCCACCATCAGGCAGGTCACGCCGAACACGATTGCATTCATCGTCCGCAGCGGCCGCTCGAAGCGGGCCAGCCCGCCCCATTCCCAGGCCGCCGCGGCGCAGAGCGCCGCACACAGCAACATCCAGGCCGCTGCAGGCAGCAGGAAGACGGCGCCGAGCAGGCCGGCGAGCAGCAGGATGGCGGTGATGACGCGGTCCTTAAGCATCGCTGCCCTGCCCGGTTGCCGACTTGAGCTGTTCGCTCGTCCTGCCGAAACGGCGCTCCCGGCCCTGGTAGGAGGCGATCGCATCGGCAAGCGCACTGGCGTCGAAGTCGGGCCACAGGACGTCGGTGAAGAACAGCTCGGTGTAGGCCAGCTGCCAGAGGAGGAAATTGCTGATCCGCTTCTCGCCGCCGGTGCGGATGAAAAGGTCGGGCTCGGGCGCGAAGCTCATCGACAGCTCCCTCGCCAGCTCGTCCTCAGTGAAGCCGTCGCGACGCTCGGGATGACGCGCCATCAGGCGCGACATCGCGTCGAGGATGTCCCAGCGCCCGCCGTAGTTGGCGGCGACCGTCAGGTTGAAGCGCGTATTGCCGGCGGTGAGCGCCTCGGCCTCGCGGATGACCTTGACGAGGTGGGGATCGAAGCGACCCAGGTCGCCGATGACGCGGAAGCGGATGCCGTTCTCGTGCAGGCGTGCGACTTCCTTCTGCAGCGACTTGAGGAAGAGCTGCATCAGGAACGAGACCTCGTCCTGCGGCCGACGCCAGTTCTCGGAGCTGAACGCGAACACGGTCAGGTACTCGACGCCCTGCTCGATGCAGCCGCGGATGACCGAACGCAGGGCTTCAACGCCGCGCGAGTGGCCGGCAACGCGCGGCATCAGGCGCTTGCGCGCCCAGCGCCCGTTGCCGTCCATGATGATGGCGATATGCCGGGGCACCGCCGACACCTCGGGGATCTCCCGGGTGGAGCTCCTGAAACGACCACCGGTCATGATCTGCCTCCTGTCGAACCCATGCGGGAACAGCCGATCCCGGCAGGATCAGATCTGCATCAGTTCCTGTTCTTTCTGGGCGAGCAGCTTGTCGATCTCGGTGACGTACTTGTCGGTGAGCTTCTGGATCTCGTCTTCGGCGCGACGTTCGTCGTCCTCGGAGATCGTCTTGTCCTTGACCGCGTCCTTGAGCTGCTGGTTGGCGTCGCGGCGCAGGTTGCGGATCGCGACCTTGGCGGTCTCGCCCTCGTGACGGACGACCTTGGTCAGGTCGCGCCGGCGTTCCTCGGTCAGGGCCGGCATCGGCACGCGCAGCAGCTCACCCATGTTGGCCGGGTTCAGGCCGAGGTCGCTGTCGCGGATCGCGCGTTCGACCTTGGGCAGCATCGGCTTCTCCCAGGTCTGCACGCCGATCGTGCGGGCGTCGATCAGGGTGATGTTGGCAACCTGGTTTACCGGCACCATCGAGCCGTAGTACTCGACCATCACGTGGTCGAGCAGGCCGGTATGGGCGCGGCCGGTGCGCACCTTGGCGAGGTCGGTCTTGAGTGCCTCGACCGACTTCTGCATCTTCTGTTCGGTGTTCTTCTTGAGTTCGGGAATCATGCGCGCATTCTCCAGGGTTCAGGAATGGACCAGCGTGCCTTCGTCTTCGCCCATCACCACGCGCTTGAGCGCACCGGGCTTGAAGATGGAGAACACGTTGATCGGCAGCTTCTGGTCGCGGCACAGCGCGAACGCGGTCGAATCCAGCACCGCCAGATTGCGGCCGATGGCCTCGTCGAAGCTGATGCGGTGATAGCGCTGGGCCTGGGGATCCTTCTTCGGATCGGCGGTGTAGACGCCGTCGACCTTGGTCGCCTTGAGCACGATCTGGGCGCCGATTTCCGCGCCGCGCAGCGCAGCGGCGGTGTCGGTGGTGAAGAAGGGGTTGCCGGTGCCGGCGGCGAAGATCACCACCCGCCCCTCTTCCAGATGACGGATCGCCCGCCCGCGGATGTAGGGCTCGACCACCTGGTCGATGCGCAGCGCCGACTGCACACGTGCGGGCACGTCCATGCGCCGCATCGCGTCGGCCAGCGCCATCGCGTTCATCACGGTGGCGAGCATGCCCATGTAGTCGGCAGTGGCGCGGTCCATGCCGGAGGCCGCGCCCTTCATGCCACGGAAGATGTTGCCGCCGCCGATCACCACACCGACCTGGACGCCGAGACGGGTGATGTCGGCGATCTCGGAAACGATGCGGGTGACCACGTCCTCGTTGATGCCGTAGGCGTCGTCGCCCATCAGGGCTTCGCCGGAGAGCTTCAGCAGGATGCGCTTGTAGGCGGCGGACATGTCCATCTCCTTACTTCTTGGCGGCGGCAGCAGCCTGTTCGGCCACTTCGGCGGCGAAGTCGGTGACCTTCTTCTCGATGCCTTCGCCGACGATGTACAGCGTGAAGGCGGCCACCGAAGCCCCCTTGGCCTTGAGCAGCTGCTCGATGGTCTGCTTGCCGTCCTCGGCCTTGACGAAGACCTGGGCCAGCAGCGTGACATCCTTCAGGAACTTCTGCACGGTGCCGTCGGCGATCTTTTCCAGCATCGCTTCGGGCTTGTTGTCGGCACGGGCCTTCTCGATGGCGATGCGGCGCTCGGCATCGATCAGGTCCTGCGACACGCCCGAGGCGTCCAGCGCCTTCGGCTTGGACGCGGCGATGTGCATCGCGATGTCCTTGCCCAGCTGCTCGTCGCCGCCGACCAGGTCCAGCAGCACGCCGATCTTGGCGCCGCCGTGGATGTAGGAGAACAGCTTGCCCTTGGCTTCGACGCGCGCGAAGCGGCGGATGCTCATGTTCTCGCCGATCTTGCCGACCAGCGCGGTGCGGGTGGACTCGACGGTGCCCTCGCCCAGCGGCAGCGCCGACAGCGCGGCGACGTCGGCCGGGTTGTTGGCCGACACCAGGGCGGCGCAGTTCTGCACCAGGGCCAGGAAATCGTCGTTCTTGGCGACGAAGTCGGTCTCGCAGTTGACCTCGATGATCGAGCCCAGCTTGCCGTCGGCCGAGATGTCGATGCCGACCACGCCTTCGGCAGCGATGCGGGTCGCGGCCTTGGAAGCCTTGTTGCCGAGCTTGACGCGCAGGATCTCTTCGGCCTTGGCCATGTCGCCGGCAGCTTCGGCCAGCGCTTTCTTGCACTCCATCATCGGCGCGTCGGTCTTCTCGCGCAGTTCCTTGACCATGCTCGCGGTGATTTCCGCCATGCTAGCTCCTGAGTATCTTGGTTTAACGTTCAAGGTCGCGGCGCGCAGCGCTGCACAAGAGCGAGCAACGCGCCGGGGAATTCGGGGGTCGCCTGCATTTCACCGCAGCGGCGACCCGGATTGCAAACGGGGCCTCGCGGCCCCGTATGTCATCGATCAGGCCTGTTCCTGCGAGCCTTCCTCGACTTCGACGAATTCGTCGCCGCCGGCATCGACGATTTCCTGCAGCACCTGGCTGCGGCCCTGCAGCACGGCATCGGCCACGCCACGGGCGTACAGGCGGATCGCGCGCGAGGAGTCGTCGTTACCCGGGATGATGTAGTCCACGCCTTCGGGCGAGTGATTGGTATCGACCACGGCGACGACCGGGATGCCGAGCTTCTGGGCTTCGGTGATGGCGATCTTGTGGTAGCCGACGTCGATCACGAACAGCGCGTCGGGCAGGCCGCCCATGTCCTTGATGCCGCCGATCGACTTCTGCAGCTTCTCGAGCTCGCGACGCACGGTCAGGGCTTCACGCTTGGACAGGCGCTCGATCGAGCCGTCTTCCATCATCGCCTCGACTTCCTTGAGGCGCTTGATCGACTGCTTGACGGTCTTGAAGTTGGTCAGCATGCCGCCGAGCCAGCGCTCGTTGACGAAGGGCATGCCGGCGCGCTGGGCTTCCTCGGCGATGATCTCGCGAGCCTGGCGCTTGGTGCTGACGAACAGGATGTTGCCGCGGTTCGCAGCCAGCTTGCGCACGAACTCCATCGCCTCGTTGTACTTCGCCATCGTCTTCTCGAGGTTGACGATGTGGATTTTGTTGCGCTGGCCGAAGATGTAGGGGGCCATGCGCGGGTTCCAGAAGCGGGTCTGGTGACCGAAGTGGACGCCGGCTTCCAGCATCTGACGCATCGTGACGGACATGTTGTATCACTCCAAACGTATAAAGGGTTCAAACCTCCGCCCCGTGGATGCGTGAGGAACCGGCGCCATGCGCCGCTTCGCTCCGCGAATACGCCAACCGGAACACGCTGGACGGACCGGACTCGGTGTCGTCTTTGGTGCGCTCCGGATGGACCCTTTGCCACAGGACGTGCGGATTTTGCCTGCCGGTGCAGACAAGCCGGCGATATTAGCACGCGCAGATGACGCGACTCAAGGCATGTTCCACCCGCGGTTTGCCCGGCGGGGTCCGCTTGCGATAGCCTTGACGCTTTCCAGCCCCAGTTTCGAACAAAGACACAATGAGCATCGTCATCAAGACCCCCGACGAGATCGAGCACATGCGCGTGGCCTGCCGCCTCGCCGCCGAGGTCCTCGACTACATCGAGCCCCACGTCAAGCCGGGCGTGACCACCGGCGAGCTCGACCGCCTGTGCCACGACTACATGGTCAACGTGCAGAACACCATCCCGGCGCCGCTCAACTACGCTCCGCCCGGTTACACCCCCTACCCCAAGTCGATCTGCACCTCGATCAACCACCAGGTCTGCCATGGCGTGCCCGGCGACAAGGCGCTCAAGAAGGGCGACATCGTCAACATCGACATCACCGTGATCAAGGACGGCTTCCACGGCGACACCAGCCGCATGTTCATGGTCGGCGGCGAGGCCGCGGCCAGCATCATCGCCCGTCGTCTGACCCAGATCACCTACGAGTGCATGTGGCTGGGCATCGCCGCGGTGAAGCCCGGCGGGCGGCTCGGCGACATCGGCGCCGTCATCCAGAAGCATGCCGAAGGCAACGGCTTCTCGGTGGTGCGCGAATTCTGCGGCCACGGCATCGGGCGCAAGTTCCACGAGGAGCCGCAGGTGCTGCACTACGGCAAGGCCGGTACCGGCCCGGAGCTCAAGCCCGGGATGATCTTCACCATCGAGCCGATGATCAACGCCGGAAAGGCTGCCATCTCCGAGTTGCCCGACGGCTGGACCATCGTCACCAAGGACCGCAGCCTGTCGGCGCAATGGGAGCACACGGTCGTGGTCACCGAGACCGGGGTCGAGGTCCTGACGCTGTCCGCCATGGCCCCGCCACCGCCCGCGATCGTCGCCCCCCGGTTCGCCTGACAGCGCGGACCGGAATGCCGCCATGAACGACGCGCTGACCACGTCCCTGCAACCGCTGCTGGCGGACGCCCGCAAGCGCATGGCCGAGGGCATGGCGCGGCTGCGCGCCGAATACGAGGCCCGTCCGCACACCGCGACCGTGCTCAAGGGCCGCGCGGCGCTGGTCGACGACGAGATCGCCCGACTGTGGTCGTCGTGCGGCATGCCCGCCGAGGCGGCGGTCGTGGCGGTCGGCGGCTACGGCCGCGGCGAGCTGTTCCCGGCCTCGGACGTCGACCTGCTGGTCCTGCTGCCGGAGCCAGCCGACGAGGCCCTGCAGGCGCGGCTGGCCACTCTGGTCGGCGGCCTGTGGGACATCGGCCTCGAGGTCGGCCACGCCGTGCGGACGGTCGATGAGTGCCTGATCGCCGCCGCGGACGACATCACCGTGCAGACCAACCTGCTCGAGGCCCGGCTGCTGACCGGCAGCGCCGCGCTGTTCAGCGAGCTGGCGAGCCGCTATCGCGAAGCGCTCGACGTGCGCGCCTTCTACAAGGCCAAGCTGCTCGAACAGGAGCAACGCTATGCGCGCTTCAACGACACCCCGTACGCCCTCGAGCCCAACTGCAAGGAAAGCCCGGGCGGGCTGCGCGACCTGCAGATGCTGGGCTGGATCGCGCGCGCGGCGGGGCTGGGGCGGAGCTGGCGGGATATCGCCCGCCGCCGCCTGATCACCGGCAGCGAAGCGGGCGAACTGCGCAATGTCGAGCGCTTCCTGCAGCACCTGCGCATCCGACTGCACTACCTGACCGGGCGCGCCGAGGACCGCCTGCTGTTCGACCACCAGGAGAAGATCGCGCGCGTGCTCGACATCGAGCCCACCGCCACGCGCCGGGCCTCCGAGGTGCTGATGCAGCGCTACTACGTCACCGCGAAGATGGTGATGCAGCTCAACACCGTGCTGTTGCAGAACTACGGCAGCGTGATCTTTCCCGACCGCGGCGCGGCGATCGTCGTCAATGCGCGCTTCCAGGTCGTGCGCGAGCTGCTCGACGTCCGGCACGACGACATCTTCGAGCGCCACCCCGCGGCGATCCTCGAGTGCTTCCTGCTGCTGCAGCAGCGCTCCGAGCTCAAGGGCATGACCGCACGCACCCTGCGCGCACTGTGGATCAACCGCAACCGGGTGAACGCCGCGTTCCGCGCCCGTCCCGAGCACCGCGAGCTGTTCCTGCAGATCCTGCAGCAGAAGCGCGGCATCGTGCGCGTGTTCCGCAAGATGAACGAGTACGGCATCCTGTCGCGCTACATCCCGGCCTGGCGGCGGATCGTCGGCCAGATGCAGCACGACCTGTTCCACGTCTACACGGTCGACCAGCACATCCTGATGGTGCTGCGCAACGTGCGCCGGTTCACGATGGGCGAGCATGCGCACGAATACCCCCTGATGACGCGGCTGATCATCGCCTTCGACCGTCACTGGCTGCTCTACGTCGCCGCCCTCTTCCACGACATTGCCAAGGGGCGCGGCGGCGACCACTCCACGCTGGGCATGGTCGATGCGCGCGAGTTCTGCACCCAGCACGGCCTCGCGCCCGAGGATACCGCGCTGGTCGTGTGGCTGGTCGAGCACCATCTGACGATGTCGCGCGTCGCGCAGAAGGAAGATACCTCGGACCCCGCGGTCATCCAGCGCTTCGCCCAAGTCGTCGGCGACGAACGCCGCCTGATCGCGCTCTACCTGCTGACCCATGCCGACGTGCGCGGCACCAGCCCCAAGGTGTGGAACGGCTGGAAGGGCAAGCTGCTGGAAGACCTGTTCTTCGCCACTCAGCGCCTGCTGCGCGGCGCGACGCCGCAGGAGGCGCTCGGTCTCGACGGCCGGCAGGAGGATGCGCGCCGGCAGCTGCGCTTCCACGGGCTGCGTCCGGGGGTGGAGGACGAGCTCTGGAACTGGCTCGATCCGGTCTACTTCATGCGCCATTCGGCCGAGGAGATCGCCTGGCACACCCGGGTGCTCTACTACCGCCCCACGACCGAGGAGCCGGTGGTGAAGGCACGGGTGGCGGACGATGCCGACGGCGTCCAGGTCATGGTGTTCACCCGCGACCAGAAGGACCTGTTCGTGCGCCTGACCGGCTTCTTCGGCCGCATGGGCTTCACCATCCTCGACGCCAAGGTGCACACCACCCGCCACGGCTACGCGCTCGACAGCTTCATGGTGCAGGATCCCGGGCAGCAGGCGGTCTATCGCGACATCGTGACCCTGATCGAGCACGAATTGTGCGCCCGCCTGCAGCAGGCCGGCGCGCCCGAGCGCCCCGCGCGCGGCCGCATTTCACGCCAGGTGAAGCATTTCCCGATCAGCCCCGAGGTCAGCATCCGTCCCGACGAGGCGGGCCGCTACCACGTGCTGTCGCTGACCGCGGCGGATCGTCCCGGTCTGCTGTTCGACGTCGCCTCGGTGCTCGCCGACCACGGCATCCGCCTGCACACGGCGAAGATCGCCACACTGGGCGAGCGCGTCGAGGATACCTTCCTGCTCACCGGCCAGGTGCTGAACCAGGATGCGCAGGTGCTGAAGATCGAGCGCGAACTGCTCGATCGGCTGCAGGTCTAGCCCCCGCGGAGGGCGCTCCTGCCCCTGCGGCTGTGGTGGTGCGCTCAGTGCCCCTTGCCGGCGAGACGATCCATGGCGGCGTAGAGCAGGCCGGAGAACAGGAAGGTCACATGGATGCCGACCATCCAGCCGAGCTGGCGGTCGGTCAGGTTGTGCGCGTTCATGAAGGCCTTCAGCAGCTCGATCCCGGAGATCGCCACGATCGAGCCGATCAGCTTGAGCTTGAGATCCGAGAAGCCGATGTGACCCATCCACTCCGGGCGATCCTGGTGCGCGTGCAGGTCCTCCATCTTGGAGACGAAGTTCTCGTAGCCGCTGAAAATGATAATGATCAGCAGGTTCATGATCAGCGCCACGTCCACCAGCGACAGCACGCCGATGATCAACTCGCTGCCCGACGCCGTCCAGATGTGGGAAAACAGGCCCAGGAGCTCCTTGCCGAACTTGACCAGCAGCAGCACCATCGCCAGCACCAGCCCGAAGTACACCGGCGCCATCAGCCAGCGGCTCGTGAACAGCACGTGCTCGAAACCACTTTCAATGCGTTTCATCGTTCTCAACCTCAAACCTGACAAAGACACTCGAGCACGTTGCGCACGCGCACCATGGATTCCTGCAGTACCAGCTCGATGTCGTCGAAGTGGATGCCGTGCTCGCTCGACGAGCGTCCGGCTGCGTAATTGACCACCACCCCGATTGCCGCGTAGGGCAGCTCGAGCTCGCGGGCGAGCGCCGCCTCGGGCATCCCGGTCATGCCGACGATGTCGGCGCCGTCGCGTTCGAGACGGTTGATCTCTGCCGCCGTCTCCAGCCGCGGCCCCTGGGTGCTGGCATAGACGCC
The DNA here is from genome assembly GCA_029982755.1 of Rhodocyclaceae bacterium. Taxonomy (GTDB): domain Bacteria; phylum Pseudomonadota; class Gammaproteobacteria; order Burkholderiales; family Rhodocyclaceae; genus Thauera. The sequence continues at coordinate 6,801 of JARRBR010000016.1, read as the reverse complement.
GCCATCGACCGCGCTGTCGCCGGCGGCACGGATCGCGGCGAGCAGGCGGCGCCGCAGGGTCTCGTCGTAGGGATGGGTGAAGTCGATGTGGCGCACCGGGGTGTCACCGCCGTCGAAGAAGGTGCTCTTGCGGCCCCAGGTGTAGTCGATGATCTGGTGCGGCACGATCAGGGTGCCGGGGGCGAGGTCGGCACGAATGCCGCCCACCGAGGCCACCGAGACGATGCCGGAGACCTTCGCCTCCTTCAGCGCCCAGATGTTGGCACGGTAATTGACCAGGTGCGGCGGGATCGTGTGCCCGTAGCCATGGCGCGCGAGGAAGACCACCGGCTCGTTGCACATGCGCCCGAAGGCCAGTGCCCCGGACGGCTCGCCGTAGGGGGTGCGCGCGACCTCGCGGCGCTCGATCTCCATGTTCGACAACTGGGTAAGTCCGCTGCCGCCGATGATCGCAAGCATTCCTGAACCTCTTCACACTGGGCGGGCGATTCTAGCACGCACCCCGGAGTCGCCGAGAAATCCATGTTGCGCTGCCGCAGCCCGTGATAGAATCCCCGACCTTTCAAAGACTTCGCCTGCCCTCCTCCATGTCCCGCGCCATTCGCAACATCGCCATCATCGCCCACGTCGATCATGGCAAGACCACCCTCGTCGACCAGCTTCTGCGCCAGTCCGGCACCTTCCGCGAAAACCAGCAGGTCGCCGAACGCGTCATGGACTCCGGCGACATCGAGAAGGAACGTGGCATCACCATCCTCGCCAAGAACTGCGCGATCCAGTACGGCGACACCCACATCAACATCGTCGACACCCCGGGCCACGCCGACTTCGGCGGCGAGGTCGAGCGCGTGCTGTCGATGGTCGACAGCGTGCTGCTGCTGGTCGACGCCCAGGAAGGCCCGATGCCGCAGACCCGCTTCGTCACGCGCAAGGCGCTGGCGCTGGGGCTGAAGCCGATCGTCGTCATCAACAAGATCGACCGCCCGGGCGCGCGTCCGGACTGGGTGATCAATCACACCTTCGACCTCTTCGACAAGCTCGGCGCCACCGACGAGCAGCTCGACTTCCCGGTCATCTACGCCTCGGGCCTCAACGGCTTCGCGGTCGAGAGCCTGGACGACGAGCGCAAGGACATGCGCCCGCTGTTCGAGGCCATCCTCAAGTACGTGCCGGCGCCCGAAGTGGACGCCGACGGCCCGCTGCAACTCCAGGTCTGCTCGCTCGACTACTCGACCTACATGGGCCAGCTCGGCATCGGCCGCATCAAGCGCGGCCGGATCCGTCCGAACCAGGAACTGGTCGTCATGTATGGCGAGGAGAACCGCGGCAAGGGCAAGGTCAGCCAGATCCTGACCTTCGAGGGCCTGGAGCGCAAACCGTCCGAATCCGCCGAGGCGGGAGACATCGTGCTGGTCGCTGGCATCCAGCAGGTCAATATCGGCGTCACCCTGTGCGATCCGGACTGCCTCGAAGGCATGAAGCCGATCGCGGTCGACGAGCCGACGCTGACCATGAACTTCATGGTCAACACCTCGCCGCTGGCCGGCCGTGAAGGCAAGTACGTCACCAGCCGCCAGATCCGCGAGCGCCTGGAAAAGGAACTGCTGAAGAACGTCGCGCTGCGCGTCAACTACACGCAGGATTCGGACGTGTTCGAGGTCTCGGGCCGGGGCGAACTCCACCTCACCATCCTGCTCGAGAACATGCGCCGCGAAGGCTACGAGCTGGCCGTGGGCCGCCCACGCGTGGTGTACAAGGAAATCGACGGGGTCAAGTGCGAGCCGTACGAGATGCTGACCGTCGACGTCGAGGAAGACCATCAGGGCAGCGTGATGGAAGAGCTCGGTCGTCGCCGCGGCGAACTGCAGGACATGCAGCCGGACGGCAAGGGGCGCGTGCGCCTCGAGTACCGCATCCCGGCGCGCGGCCTGATCGGCTTCCAGGGCGAGTTCCTCACCATGACGCGCGGCACCGGCCTCGCCAGCCACGTCTTCGACGACTACGGCCCGATGGCCGGCCAGATGGCCGAGCGCCGCAACGGCGTGCTGATCTCGCAGAACGACGGCGACGCGGTGGCCTACGCGCTGTGGAATCTGCAGGACCGCGGCCGCATGTTCGTGAGCCCGGGCGACGCCCTGTACGAGGGCATGATCATCGGCATCCACACCCGCGACAACGACCTCGTCGTGAACCCGATCAAGGGCAAGCAGCTAACCAACGTGCGCGCCTCGGGAACAGACGAAGCCGTGCGCCTGATCACGCCGATCGCGCTGACGCTCGAATCCGCGATCGAGTTCATCGCCGACGACGAGCTGGTCGAGATCACGCCGAAGAGCATCCGCCTGCGCAAGCGCCACCTCAAGGAAACGGATCGCAAGCGCGCCGCGAAGGCTGCCGAAGCCTGATCATCGGCGAACGGTGCAGGGCCGTCCGGGCCTGCACCGACGCTGAAAATGCCGAGGCCCCGCCGGGATCATCCCGCCGGGGCCTTCTTGTTACCGGGCGCAGCACGCGCCCGGGCCTTGCCGCGCGACCTCCTCCCGCCAGATGGCGGCGACGGCGGCGCGAAGCGGATGCTTACTTCTTCTTGCCGCCGCTCGCTTCGGCGCCAAAACGGCCGTTCAGGTACTGCGCGAACTCGGGCCCGGTCTCCGGGTGGCGCAGGCCGAACTCGATCGTCGCCTTCAGGTAGCCGAGCTTGGAGCCGCAGTCGTAGCGCACGCCGTCGAACTGGTAGGCCAGCACCGCCTCTTCCTTCAGCAGCGAGGCGATCGCGTCGGTGAGCTGATACTCGCCACCGGCACCCGGCTTGAGCGCACGGATGTGGTCGAAGATGCGCGGGGTCAGAATGTAGCGCCCGACCACGGCCTGCGTCGTCGGTGCTTCCTCGGGCTTGGGCTTCTCGACGATGCCGGTCATGCGTTGCACCTGGCCTTTGTCGGTCTCGGTGCTGACGATGCCGTAGCTGCGGGTTTCCTCGCGCGGAACGTTCATGGTGCCGAGCACCGAGCAGCGGTGGTAGTTGTACACATCCACCATCTGCTTCAGCACCGGCGTCTTGTCCTTGTTGTCGAGCAGGTCGTCGGCGAGGATCACAGCGAAGGCCTCGTCGCTCACCACATGGCTGGCGCAGCGCACCGCATGGCCCAGACCGAGCGCCTCCGACTGGCGGATGTAGATGCAGTTGACGCCTTTCGGCACGGTCTGGCGGACGATCTCGAGCAGCTCCTTCTTGCCACGCGCCTCGAGCTCGGTCTCGAGCTCGTAGGCCTTGTCGAAATGGTCCTCGATCGAGCGCTTGGTGCGGCCGGTGATGAAGATCATGTCGGTGATGCCGGCGGCGACCGCTTCCTCGACGGCGTACTGGATCAGCGGCTTGTCCACGATCGGCAGCATTTCCTTGGGGCTCGCCTTGGTGGCGGGCAGGAAGCGCGTACCCATGCCGGCAACCGGGAACACCGCCTTGGTGACCTTCTTCATTTTTCTTGCTCTCCCAGAGTGAAAGATTGCTGTGCAGCAGCGGGCGCGATCATGCGCCGATCGGCGCCCGGCCGCATCAGCCGTTTGTATCCGTTTCGTTCAGCAGCGCGCGCAGCCCGTCCTCGTCGAGGATGCTCACGCCGAGCGCCTGCGCCTTGTCCAGCTTGGAGCCGGCCTCGGCGCCGGCCACCACGTAGTGCGTCTTCTTCGACACCGAGCCGGCAACCTTGCCGCCCCGGGCCTCGATCATGGCCTTGGCCTCGTCGCGGGTCAGCGTCGGCAGCGTTCCGGTGAGCACGAAGGTCTTGCCCGCGAGCGCACCGGCGACCGTGCCCTGTGGCTCGCCCTCGGTCCACTGCACGCCGGCCGCGCGCAGCTGCTCGATCACCTCGCGATTGTGCGGCTCGGCGAAGAACTCGGCGATGGATTTCGCCACGATCGGACCCACGTCGGGGACCTGCTGCAAGGCGTCGGCATCGGCCGCGATCAGTGCATCGAGCTTGCCGAAGTGGCGCGCGAGATCGCGCGCGGTAGCCTCACCGACGTTGCGGATGCCGAGCGCGAAGATGAAGCGCGCCAGCGTCGTGCTGCGGCTCCTTTCGATGGCGGCCAGCAGGTTCTGCGCCGACTTCTCGCCCATGCGCTCGAGGTTGGCGAGCGCGAGCACGCCGAGGCGGTAGAGGTCGACCGGCGTCTTGACGATGGCCGCGTCGACGAGCTGGTCGACCAGCTTGTCGCCGAGACCCTCGATGTCCATCGCCCGCCGGCCGGCGAAGTGCAGCAGCGCCTGTTTGCGCTGCGCCGGGCAGAACAGCCCGCCGGTGCAGCGCGCCACCGCCTCGTCCTCGCCGCGCACCACGTGCGACCCGCACACCGGGCAGGTGGGAAACCTGTCCAGCAGCACGAAGCGCGGCAGATCGCCGCTGCGACGCTCGACCACGGGTGCCACGACCTCAGGGATCACGTCGCCGGCGCGGCGCACGATCACCCAGTCGCCGATGCGCACGTCCTTGCGGTCGATCTCGTCCTGATTGTGCAGGGTCGCGTTGGTCACCGTGACCCCGCCGACGAAGACCGGCTCAAGGCGGGCGACCGGCGTCAGCGCGCCGGTGCGGCCCACCTGCACCTCGATGTCGCGCAGCAGGGTCACCGCCTCCTGCGCCGGATACTTGTGCGCCACCGCCCAGCGCGGCTCGCGGGTGACGAAACCGAGCCGCTGCTGCAGCGCCAGAGAATTGACCTTGTACACCACGCCGTCGATGTCGAAAGGCAGCGTGTCGCGCAGCGCGCCGATGCGGGCATGGAAGTCCGCGAGCCCCTGGGCGCCCTGCACCACCGCGCGGTGCACGCACACCGGCAGCCCGAACGCGGCGATGGCGTCGAGCACCTCACCGTGCGTCGGGGGCGGCGTCCACCCGCCGGTGTCGCCGAGCCCGTAGGCGAAGAAGGACAGCGGCCGGCGCGCGGCGATGCCGGGGTCGAGCTGGCGGATGCTGCCGGCGGCGGCGTTGCGCGGATTGACGAAGGTCTTGTCGCCGGCCTCGGCCTGACGGGCGTTGAGGCGCTCGAAGTCGTCGCGGCGCATGTACACCTCGCCGCGGATCTCGATCACCGGTGGCGGATCGCCGCGCAGGCGCAGGGGGATGGCCCTGACCGTGCGCACGTTGCCGGTGACGTCCTCGCCGGTCTCGCCGTCGCCGCGGGTCGCGGCCTGCACCAGCACGCCGTCCTCGTAGCGCAGGCTGATCGCCAGGCCGTCGAACTTGAGCTCCGCGGCGTACTCGAGCGGCGGATCCTCGTCCTTCAGGCCGAGCTCGCGGCGCACGCGCGCATCGAAGGCCAGCGCCCCGCTCGCCTCGGTGTCGGTCTCGGTACGGATCGACAGCATCGGCACGCGATGACGCACCGCCGGGAACTGCGCGAGCGGCTTGCCGCCCACGCGCTGCGTGGGCGAGTCCGGCGTGCGCAGCGCGGGATGGTCGGCCTCGAGCGCCTGCAGCTCGCGGAACAGGCGGTCGTACTCGGCATCCGGGATCGTCGGTGCGTCGAGCACGTAGTAGGCGTGGTCGTGGCGCGCGATCTCCGCGCGCAGGGCAGCCGCGCGTGCCGCGGGCGAATCCGGCCCAGTGGCCGATTCGGGTGAATCGCCCCCGATCGAATCGAACAGATCCATTCCTTACAGTGCGAACAGGCGTTGCGCGAGCGGGCCGCCGGCCGGGATCCCGGCTTCGTCCATGCGGGCCTGGAACTGCTCGATCTGCCCGCGAATGACCGCTGCGGCCTCGGCGCCGAAGGGCGCACGGTTGTCGTCGACCACGTCGCCACCGAGTTCGGCGGCGAGCTCGCCGGCCGTGCGCATCATGCGGTCGAAGGCTGCGCCGCCGCCCGCCACGCGGGGGACGTCGATGACCAGGGTCAGGCCGCGGCTGACCAAGCCGTCGAGGCTGTCGGGAGCGAAGGCGCCCGCCTCCAGGTTGGCGAGGGTGAACACGCTGGCCTCGCCCTCGACCGCATGGTAGGCGCCGTCGTGGCCCAGGAGCAGCCCCAGGCGTTCGGCGGCGCGGCGGATGGAACGGCCGTCGAAATGACCGTCGCGGGCGAGCACGTTCACCCCGATCTGCACATCGACATCGGCGCAGAAACGGTCGAGCTCGGTCGCCTGGTGGAGGGTTTCCGCACGCAGCGGAAGCCCGGGCGGGAGCGCCATCACCGCATCGGCGACGCGCTGGACGCCGCCGGTGAAGCGCATGAAGTCGGTCTCGCCGATCGAGCCCTGGCGATTGACCAGCTGCAGTGCAGCGCAGAACCAGTGGCAGGCGCCGGTGCTTTCCGGGCCGAGCGGCATCCAGACGTTCTCCGCGTCATTGAAGCCGAACCAGCGCACCGGCTTGGTGAGGCCGGCGAGCTGCTCGGCCTGCATCAACCAGACGGTGCCCACGTCCAGTGCCTCGATCGCCTCGAAGCGGATCGCGCAGTCGGCGCGGGCGTCGAGCAGGCGGGGCAGTTCGGGCGCAGTGCGGCTCACCGGAGCCTCGCTGAAGCGGCGTGACGCTTCCTCGTCACCGCCGAATCCGGGCTCCCGGCGCTCGGGCGACTCGAACTCGGCGCGCGGTTCGAGCAGCACGTCGCGGTGCTCCGAGCGGAAGGCCCGCTCGGCGTCGCGTCGATGCTTGCGCTCCTGCCATTTGTTGTAGCCGACGACCAGCACCACGGCCGCCAGGCCCGCACCGATCAACGCGATCTGAAGTTCGCTGTCCATTTCGTTTCCCGAATTCCTGCTTCTTGCCCGGTATTTCTCAAGCTGTCTTACGCTGCGGCCGG
>JARRBR010000110.1 GCA_029982755.1 Rhodocyclaceae bacterium | reverse complement strand
GTGCTGTTCGACCCCGACACGGGCGAGACGCGCATGATGCGCAGCAAGGAAGACGCCCACGACTACCGCTACTTCCCCGACCCCGACCTGCTGCCGCTGATGATCTCGCCGGAGTGGAAGGCGCGCGTGCAGGCGGAAATGCCGGAGCTGCCGGGCGCGATGAAGGCGCGCTTCATGGACGCTTGGGGCCTGTCGGCCTACGACGCCACCACGCTCACCGCGTCCAAGGAAGTCGCCGACTTCTACCAGGCGACGGTTTCGGCGGCGGGCGCTGCGCCCGCCACTCAGTTGCCAAAACTCTGCGCGAACTGGGTCATGGGCGACCTCGCCGCGCGCCTCAACAAGGCCGAACTCGACGTCTCCGCCTCGCCGGTGTCGCCTGCCCAGCTCGCCGGGCTGGTCGCGCGCATCGCCGACAACACGATCTCGAACGCCATCGGCAAGAAGGTGTTCGAGGCGCTGTGGAACGGCGAGGGCGCGACGGCGGACGAGGTCATCGACCGGCAGGGCCTGAAGCAGGTGACCGACAGCGGTGCGATCGAGGCCATGATCGACGCGGTGCTGGCCGCCAACCAGAAGTCGGTGGACGAGTTCCGCGCCGGCAAGGACAAGGCCTTCAACGCGCTGGTCGGCCAGGTCATGAAGGCGAGCAAGGGCAAGGCGAGCCCGGCCCAGGTCAACGAGCTGCTGAAGAAAAAGCTCGGCGCCTGATCCCGCCCCGGCCGCTCAGGGAGCCCCCAGGCGGCCGCTCCTTGCTCCGCGTGCTTGCGCAGCATCAAGATCTTCTTCTGTAATTGGTCACATTCTTATATTGTTGAATGAAGACCAGACCCGGCGCCTGCCCGGGCACAGGAGGAGACCTTGGAGACGATCGTCGCGTTCGTCGAGTGGCTGGGGGAGGAGCGCGGCCTCGCCCTCGGCGGCCTGCTGATCGGTGCCGCCTTCGGCTTCTTCGCCCAGCGCTCGCAGTTCTGCCTGCGCGCCGCGGTGATCGAGGTCGCACGCGCGCAGTTTGGCCCCAGGCTCGCGGTCTGGCTGCTCGCCTTCTCCGCCGCCATTCTCCTCACCCAGTCCCTGCTGCTCGCCGGCCAGTTCGACACCGGTGCCGTGCGCCAGCTTGCCAGCCAGGGCAGCCTGTCGGGCGCGGCCATCGGCGGCCTGCTGTTCGGCATCGGCATGGTGCTGGCGCGCGGCTGTTCGAGCCGGCTGCTGGTGCTGGCGGCGAACGGCAACCTGCGCGCGCTGCTGTCCGGGCTGATCTTCGCGGTCACCGCGCAGGCCTCGATGAGCGGCGTGCTGTCGCCCTGGCGCGAGGCGCTCGCCGGACTGTGGACCATCGACGGCGGCGCTGCACGCGACCTGCTCGCCCTCAGCGGCATGGGACACGTCGGCGGACTGCTGTTCGGTGCGCTGTGGCTCGCCGCCGGGGTGTGGTTCGCCCGCCGCCACCAGGTGAGGGCCTGGGGCTGGATCGGCGGCATCGGTGCCGGACTGATGGTCGGCGCGGCGTGGTGGTTCACCTGGCGCCTGGCGGGCCTGCTGTTCGTGCCCACGCCGGTGCAGAGCCTGTCCTTCACCGGACCCTCGGCCGACGTGCTGATGCTGGTGCTGTCGCCGCCGGGCCAGCCGCTGAGCTTCGACCTCGGCATGGTCCCGGGCGTGTTCCTCGGCTCCTTCGTCGCCGCCTGGCGCGCGCGCGAGCTCAAGCTCGAGGGCTTCCAGGGCGGACATGCGATGCGGCGCTACATCGTGGGCGCGGTGCTGATGGGCTTCGGCGGCATGCTCGCCGGCGGCTGCGCGGTGGGTGCGGGGGTGTCGGGCGCGGCGGTGTTCGCGATCACCGCCTGGGTCACGCTCACCGCGATGTGGATCGGCGCGAGCCTGACCGACTGGCTCGTCGATCGCCAGGGCGCGGCCAGCTTCCGCAACCTGGCCGCACCCGCCGCGCCATGACGCGGTGAAGGGCGCGGTCAGGCCCCGCCGCGGCTAGGCGCGCCGCTTGGTTATACTCCCAGCCATTCCCTGTCCGCGCGGAGCGCACCGCCATGTGTCAGTTGCTGGGCATGAACTGCAACGTGCCGACCGACATCTGCTTCTCCTTCACCGGCTTTCGCGCCCGTGGCGGCCTCACCGACCACCACCGCGACGGCTGGGGCATCGCCTTCTTCGAGGGCAAGGGCGTGCGTGTCTTCCTCGACCCGTCCCCGAGCGCGCATTCGCCGGTGGCGGAGCTGGTCAAGCACTATCCGATCCGCTCGCTCAACGTCATCGCCCACATCCGCAAGGCCACCCAGGGCGAGGTGCGGCTGGAGAACACCCACCCCTTCCAGCGCGAACTGTGGGGCCGCTACTGGATCTTCGCCCACAACGGCAACCTGAGGCAGTTCGCCCCGGCGCTGTCGGGGCGCTTCCTGCCGGTGGGCACCACCGACTCGGAGCGCGCGTTCTGCCACATCCTGGACACGCTCGCCACCCGCTTCCCGCAGGGCCGGCCGCCGGCCACCGAGCTCCACGCCACGCTGCGCGAACTGGCGTGCGCGATCGGCAGCCTGGGCGAGTTCAACTTCCTGCTCTCGGACGGTGACTGGCTGTTCGCGCACTGCTCCTCGCGCCTGTCCTACATCATCCGCCAGGCGCCGTTCACGATCGCGCACCTGTCGGACGAGGATCTCGCCCTCGACTTCAATCAGGTCACCCAGCCGCAGGATCGCGTCGCCATCATCGCGACCACCGCACTGACCGACAACGAACGCTGGATCGCCATCCCGCCCGGCAACCTGCTCGCCTTCCACGACGGCATGCCGGTGGCACTCGGCGAGACGCGCACGATCGCCCAGGACTTCCCGCGTCCGGCGTCCGGTGCGTAAGAATTCCTCGCCACCCGCGAGCGGGCGGGCTAGATTGGGCTGCCGTTTTCACGTTTGCTGAAGCTCGAGACCGAACATGGACTGTCCGCTGTGCGCGCTGCCCCCCGAACACGTCATCTGGGAAGACGACCGCTGCCGCGTCATCCGCGTCGATGACCCCGCCCACCCGGGCTTCTGCCGCGTGGTGTGGGGCGAGCACGTCGCCGAGATGACCGATCTCTCGCCCGCCGACCGCAGCCACCTGTTCGCGGTCGTGATGGCGACCGAGGCGGCGCTGCGCGCACTGCTGCATCCGGCCAAGATCAACCTCGCCAGCTTCGGCAACATGGTGCCGCACCTGCACTGGCACGTGATCCCGCGCTACCGCGACGACCGCCATTTTCCCGAATCGGTGTGGGGCCCGGCGCAGCGCGACGGGCGGGCACACCCGGCCGCCGACCCGGTGGCGCTCGCGCGCGCCATCGACGCCGCGCTGAACCCCCCCGGCGCGCCGGACTGAGCGACGGGCGCGCCCATGGACTACACCCAGCCCGCGGCCTGCCTCGACCAGTTGCGCAAGCTGCACCCGATCGACTTCAGGACCACCCACGACACGCTGTCGCGCATCGTGCACGGGCTGCTCGGCGCGCGCCCGGCGCCCAACCAGCACCTCGAGGTGCTCGAAGCCGCGCGCGACACGCTGGGCTTCGCGCAGGGCGAGATGGCGCGCGCCTACACCGCCCGCCCGCTGCCGCCGGGGCGGGACGAGACGCAGGCGCTCGAGCGCGTCGTGGCCCTGTGGCAGGCGATGGCGCGCTCCTACGCCGTGATCGCCGAGGCCGATGCCCGCGCCGGCACGCTGGACGACCAGCGCGCGCTGCTCGCCCAGCGCCGGCTGAGCTACGACGGCCTGGCGCTGATCGAGTACTTCCGCGCCCATCGCGAGCTCCCCGCGGACATGTGGCGCGCCGTGCATGCGGGCTACCGCGATGCGGTGCGCGCCGGGCTCGCCCGCGTGCGCGTCACCGACGGGCTCAACGAGGTCTGGCGCGCCCAGAGCCCGCAGGAGGCCTACATCGCGGCGCTGCTGGTCGAGCTCTCCAACCCTTACGGCCGCAGCGCGCGCGAGCTCGACTGGATCATCCGCTGGGCGCAGCGTTTCGCGCCCTATTGCAGGCTGGATGAAGACATCGAGGGCCAGAAGCCGACCGCCTACGGCGTCGACAGCGCCGGCGACGGCGGGCTGCGTCCGCTCGGCCTGCTGCCGCGCACGCCGACGCTGCTGCGCTTCGACGGCAGCGAGCTGGCACTCCAGATTCAATCGGTGCTGGCGCAGTTCCGGCGCGGGGTGACGCCCGCCTCGCTCGGCCTCGGCGAAGACTGCCCGACCAGCGCCAGCGCACGCCTGCTGCTCTCGCTCTACCGCCCGTGGGGGCTGGCCTCGTCCGGGCGCCGCTTTCCGCGACGCGCGAAACGGGGACGTGTGGAGCTCACCGGCGACTGGCTGGCGATCGGCTTCGCCATCAACGGCGAGCTCTTCCACCAGCCTCAGGGCAGCCCCATCCACGGCCGGCTGAACGAGGACATCTCGCTGCTCACCTTCGGCGAGTCCGCCCAGCTGGCGACGGGGAGCCGGGCGTCGGCGCACGGCCACGGCCTGCATCCGGTCTTCGACACCGAGCACTGGGAGGTCATCGACCAGTCGGTGGCGGGGTTTCGCCTGCAGCACGCAGGCGACGGCGTGCGACTGGAGCATCACCAGCTGGTCGGGCTCCGCCCGCTCGACGCCGAGCAGCTGCTGATCGCGGATCTCAGCTGGCTGATGTATCGCAGCGAGGGCACGCTGGAGGTCGGCGTCAACATCCTGCCCGGCATCCCGCGCGTGGTCTCGGTCCGCCCGCCCGTGGCGCCCGGCCGGCGCGAGCCCTTCCATCAGGCCTTCCTGCTGCCGCCGGCACCGGCCCTGAGTTCCGCCGGTGCGCTGGTGCTGCCGGCGATGTGGTTCCAGACCGACCGCGTCATCGAGCTGCGGGAAGGCGAGCGCTCGCGCCACGTGCATCTGCGCAAGCTGCTGCTGCGGGGCAGCAATTTCGATCAGTGCAGCTTCGACGACGCGACGGAGTTCAGTCCAGCCTGACGCGCGCGGGCGGGAAGCGCATCGCGAAACGGCTGCCGCTGCCCAGCTCGCTGTCGACGACGAGTTCGCCCTGATGACGGGTGACGATGTGCTTGACGATCGCCAGCCCGAGGCCGGTGCCGCCGGTCTCGCGCGAGCGCCCTCGGTCGACGCGGTAGAAACGCTCGGTCAGGCGCGGAATGTGCACCGCGTCGATGCCGATGCCGTCGTCCTTGACCCAGTATTCGCCGCCCTCTTCGCCGCTGCGCCAGCCGATCTCGACATGCCCGCCCGCCGGGGTGTAGCGCACCGCGTTGCTGGCGAGGTTGGAGAACGCGCTGTGCAGCTCCTTGCGGCTGCCGAGCAGCACGCCGCCGCCTTCGAGCACGAGACTGACCTGGTGGCGGCCGGCGGACAGCAGATCGGTCTCGCGGAACACCTCCTCGACCAGCGCCGCCGCATCGACCCTTTCATCGACCTGCGCCGGCGCGCCGGTCTCCAGCGCCGACAGGGTCAGCAATTCCTCGATCAGGCGCTGCATGCGGTTCGACTGCTCGCTCGCCAGCGTCAGGTAGTGGACGGCCTCCTCGCGCGAGAAGTCGTTCATGCCGTCGATCAGGGTCTCCAGGAAGCCGCCGACTACGGTGAGCGGCGTGCGCAGTTCGTGCGACACGTTGGCGACGAAATCGCGCCGCATGGTCTCCAGCCGCTCGAGCTGCGACACGTCGCGCGACAGCACCATGCGACGGTTGCCGGCGAAGGCGATCACCTGCACCTGCAGGGTGCGGTCGCGACGGCGCAGCGAACGCATCGTGAGCGGCTCGGCGTAGTTGTGCGCGGCCAGGTAGGCGAGGAACTCGGGCTGACGGATCAGGTTGGGCAGCGGCCTGCGCACGTCCTTGCGACGATCGAGATCGAAATGCTGCTCGGCCATCGGATTCATCCACTCGATCAGATCGTCCTCGGCGAGGTAGATCACCCCGTCCGGCATCGCCAGCGCTGCCTGCTGGAAGCGCCCGAGCTCGGCCGACAGGCGCTCCTTGACCTCGCATTCGCGCTGCAAACGCTCACCGATCTCGTCGAACACGCCGCCCCACAGGCCTTCGCCCTGCGGCGCCGGCGTGCCGATCGGCTGCCGTGCCCACGCCACCAGCAGGCGCAGGTTGCGTGCGAGCATGATCGCGACACCGATCAGGCCGAGCACGAGCAGGCCGAGCGCGGCGTCGCTGCCGCGATAGATCCCGCCCAGCACGGCGAGCAGCAGCAGGGCGGCCACCGGCACGGCAACGCCGACGGTGACGTAGGAGAGCGGTCGATTGATCACATGCGGTCCGTGGTGGCGCGGCGGCGCCTCAGGGGGCGACCGCCGACTGCTGGGCGTGCACCGAGAAGCGGTAGCCGCTGCCGCGCACGGTCTGGATCAGGCCGTCGTGGCGGCTGGGTTCGAGCGCGCAGCGCAGGCGGCGGATATGCACATCGACCGTGCGCTCCTCGACGAAGACGTGGTCGCCCCACACCTGGTCGAGCAGCTGCGCGCGCGAATGCACGCGCTCGGGATGGGTCATCAGGAAATGCAGCAGGCGGAACTCGGTCGGGCCGAGCGCCAGCGCCTTGTCGGCTGCGGTCACGCGGTGGGTGGCGGGATCGAGGCGCAGGCCGCCGAGTTCGACCGCATCCTCGGTGACCTGCGGCGCCCGCCGGCGCAGCACCGCCTTGATGCGCGCCACCAATTCGCGCGGGCTGAAGGGCTTGGTGACGTAGTCGTCGGCGCCGATCTCCAGCCCGGTCACCTTGTCCTGCTCCTCGCCGCGCGCGGTGAGCATGATGATCGGGATGTCGCGGGTCCGCTCCTCGGCGCGCAGGCGGCGGGCGAACTCGATGCCCGAGGCACCGGGCAGCATCCAGTCGAGCAGGACCAGATCGGGCAGGGCCTCGCGCACGATGCGCTGGGCGGATTCGGCATCGGAGGCGCGCACGACGTGATGGCCCGCGCGCGCGAGGTTGGCAGCGATCAGTTCCTGAATCGCCGGTTCGTCTTCCACAAGCAAGATGGTCGCTGGCATGCCGGACTCCCTTTGAGCATTGGCGCGAGTGTATTGCAGGTCCTTGAAGCTTTGATGACACGTCATCGAAGCGCAATACGCACCCGCAGGCGGCCGCCCGGAACGCCGCCACGGCGATTCGGGTATGATTGTGGCCCTTCCCGCGGGACTGATGTCATGGCCGGACTCGACGAAAACACCCCGATCCCCACCGAAATCACCGTGCATCGCGCCTCGAGGCGACTCGAGCTCGCCTTCGACGACGGCAGCCGCTTCGCGCTGCCCTTTGAATTCCTGCGCGTGTATTCCCCGTCTGCCGAAGTCCGCGGCCATGGCCCCGGCCAGGAAACCCTGCAGCAGGGCAAGCGCGACGTCGACATCGTCGACATCGCCCCGGTCGGCAACTACGCCATCAAGCCCACCTTCTCCGACGGCCACGACAGCGGCCTGTACTCCTGGGACTACCTCTACGCGCTGGGCCGCGACCAGGACACGCTGTGGAACGCCTACCTCGAGGCCCTGGAGCGCGCAGGCGGCACCCGCGACCCCGCCAAGGCGCCGCCGCCCGCCCCCAAGGGCGGCTGCGGCCATCACCACTGAGCAGATCATGAGCGACAAGACGACCCACTTCGGCTTCCAGACGGTTGACGAGGCGCAGAAGGAAAGGAAGGTGGCCGAGGTGTTCTCCTCGGTCGCCCAGAAGTACGACGTCATGAACGACCTGATGTCGTTCGGCCTGCACCGGATCTGGAAGCACTTCACGATCCAGGTCTCGGGCGTGCGCGAGGGCGACCGCGTGCTCGACGTCGCCGGCGGCACCGCCGACCTCTCGCTCGCGTTCGCGAAGAAGGTCGGGCGCAGCGGCCAGGTGTGGCTGACCGACATCAACCACGCCATGCTGTCGCGCGGCCGCGACCGCATGGTCGATCACGGTTTTGCGATGCCGGTGGCGCAGTGCAACGCCGAGAAGCTGCCCTTCCCCGACGACTGGTTCGACTGCGTGACCGTCGCCTTCGGCCTGCGCAACATGACCCACAAGGACGTCGCGCTCGCCGAGATGCGCCGCGTGCTGCGTCCGGGCGGGCGGCTGCTGGTGCTGGAGTTCTCGCGCGTGTGGAAGCCGCTGTCGCCGATCTACGACCTGTATTCCTTCAAGCTGCTGCCGTGGATGGGCGAGAAGGTCGCCAACGACGCCGACAGCTACCGCTACCTCGCGGAGTCGATCCGCATGCACCCCGGCCAGGAAGAATTGAAGGCCATGATGGAACAAGTGGGCCTCGGCCGGGTCGACTACTTCAACCTCAGTGCCGGCGTGGTTGCCCTGCACCGTGGCTACAAGATCTGAACCAGGAGACCCCGACCCAATGAAGAGCTTCTTCCTTTCCCTGATCGTCGCCGTGATGTCTTTCGGCTTTGCCGCTTCCGAGGCCGAGGCCAAGCGCCTTGGCGGCGGCAGCAGCTTCGGCATGCAGCGCCAGGCCACGCCGACCACCCAGCCGCGCCAGCCTGCGGCCACCCAGCAGCAGGCGCCGACCGCCGGCGCCGCGACCGCCGCCCAGCCCAAGCGCTCGTGGATGGGTCCGATCGCCGGCCTCGCCGCCGGTCTGGGCCTTGCCGCGCTGTTCTCGGCGCTCGGCCTCGGCGAAGGCTTTGCCAACTTCGTGATGATCCTGCTGCTCGCAGCCGCGGCCTTCTTCGTCTTCCGCCTGATCTTCCGCCGTGGCGCCAACGCCGCAGCGCAGGGCAGCCGCGGCCTGCAGTACGCTGGCGCTCCGGCCGGCGGCGCGCAGGCACCGAACCAGGCCTTCCAGGCCAGCCAGCCCCTCGGCGGCGCTTCGGCCGCGCCGGCCAGCGGCCTCGACAAGGCGGTGGCTTCCGGTTTCGACGCCGAAGGCTTCGCCCGCCAGGCAAAGCTCAACTTCATCCGCCTGCAGGCCGCCAACGACACCGGCAACCTCGACGACCTGCGCGAATTCACCACGCCGGAAGTGTTCGCCGAGATCTGCATGCAGCTCAACGAGCGCCGTGGCGCCGAACAGCGCACCGACGTGGTCGAACTCAACGCCGAGGTGATCGACGTGGCGGAAGACGACAAGCGCTACGTGGTCAGCGTGCGCTTCACCGGCCTGCTGCGCGAGGAAGCCGATGCCGCGCCGGCCGCCTTCGACGAGATCTGGCACCTCACCAAGCCGCTCGCCGGCAGTGGCGGCTGGCTCATCGCCGGCATCCAGCAAGCCCAGTAAGCGCGGAAGCCTGGTCTCCGCGCTACGCAGCGGGCCTGTCCGCGACGCCCGACCCGGGCTTCGCCGGCAGGCCCGCTGCATTCCAGCCTCCCTTCCTCTCGCTTCGCCCGGAGTGCAGCCATGATCTCCAGCCTGTTCCTGTCGGCCACCAACCACCTGCTGTCGCAGGCCGGATGGGCACGCCAGCGCCTGCAGCCGCACGCCGGGCGGACGGCGCGGCTAGCGCTCGCACCGGTGGCGGAGATCGACTTCTCGGTCGCCGCCGACGGCCATCTCGCCGAATGGAGCGGCGAGGACGCGCCGGAGGTCACGCTGCGCCTGGCCGTGGCGGACCTGCCAAGGCTGCTCGCGGACGGACTGGAGAGCGCGATGCGCCACGTCCGCATCGAAGGCAATGCCGAATTCGCCGAGGCCCTCGGCTTCGTGTTCCGCCACCTGCGCTGGGACGCCGAGGAGGATCTGTCACGGGTGTTCGGCGACATCGCGGCGCACCGGCTGGTCGAAGGCGGGCGCAAGGTCGTGGACGAGGGCCGGCGCTCGATCGCGCGCGCCGGCGGCAGTTTGGCCGAATATCTCACCGAGGAGTCGCCGTTGCTCGTCACCCGCAAGGCGCTGCCCGGGTACATGGAGGAACTGGTGGCGCTGCGCGACGCGGTGGCGCGCCTCGACAAGCGCGTGGCCCGTCTGGAGAAGGGGCGCTGAGGGACGGTCCTCGGCAGCCCGTGCCCGGCCGCCGGCAATTCGCCGTCGGGGCCCAGAAAACAAAAAAGCAGCTCCGCGAGCTGCTTTTTCTTCGACGACCCCGCGCGGGATCGTTGCGCTCAGTGACCGCGCTTGCGCAGGCGCTGGATCGCGGCGAGCTGCGCCACCGCTTCCATGAGCTCGGCCTGGGCCTTGGCATAGTCCAGACGCGCGGTCTGGTTGGCCATGGCTTCCTCGGCCTTGCGCTTGGCTTCCAGCGCCTTGGCTTCGTCCAGATCCTTGCCACGGATCGCGGTGTCGGCGAGCACCGTCACCAGACCCGGTTGAACCTCCAGCAGGCCACCCGCGACGAAGATGAGTTCCTCCTCGGTCGCGTTCTGGGCACGCACGCGCACGGCACCCGGCTTGATCCGGGTCATCAGCGGCATGTGGCCGGGCAGGATGCCCAGTTCGCCCGCTTCGCCCGGCAATGCGACGAATTCTGCCAGCCCGGAAAAGATCTGCTCTTCCGCACTGACGATGTCGACATGAACCGTCATAGCCATTGTGTTTCCCCTTGATGTCCCGCGCACCACCGGGGCGGCACGCGGGGGACCTCGTTACTGGAGCTTCTTCGCCTTCTCGATGGCCTCGTCGATGTTGCCGACCATGTAGAAGGCCTGTTCCGGCAGGCTGTCCAGTTCGCCGCTGACGATCATCTTGAAG
>JARRBR010000109.1 GCA_029982755.1 Rhodocyclaceae bacterium | reverse complement strand
CCGCTGTCTGCCTACATCGATGCCAGCACGGCGGCGGCTCGGCGGGCGCGCCTGCGGCGGCTGGGGGCGCGCGGCGGGCTCGTCGCGCTGCTGCTGGCCTCGATCGCCCTCGGCGCCGGCTTCTGGCAGCAGCAGCGCGAGACCGCGCGCCAGCGTGTCGACAGCTACTGGAGCGGGGCGCTGTCGGCGCGCGATGCCGCGGACGACGCGCTGCGCGCCGCCCATTACCTGGCGCGCGCGGCCGATCTGGGCGGTGGCGGCGCCGGGCGCGACAACGCGCTGATCGCGATCGGCATGCTCGCCGGCGGGGTCGAGCTGGCCGGCCAGATCAGCCTGCCGGGTGCGCCGGACGGCGTGCGGCCGGGGGCGGACGCGCCCGTGGTGCTGGCCTGGCGCGGTCGCGCAGCGTGGGTGCACGATCTGGGCGACGGCCGCCAGCGCGCGGCTTTCGAGCATCCGGATGCGGTGGCCGACGGCCTCGTCCTCGCCGACGGCCGGGTGCTCACGCGCGACGCCGGTGGCGGCCTGTGGCTGTGGGGCGGCGAGGAGGCGCCGCGTGCGCTGGCGCAGGGCGGTGTGGCGCGCATCGCCGCCGACCGCGACGGGCGCCGGCTGGTCGGCTGGGGCGACGACGGCCTGCGCCGCTGGTTGCTGCCCGATGGCGTGCCGGCCGGCCCGGCGCTCGCCGGCCAGGCGCTCGCCGGCGCTGCCTTCCTCGATCGCGGCGGGCTGCTGGCCTGGAACGCCGCCGGCCGCTTCTGGCGGGTGGATGCGGAGGGCGCGACGGCAGTGTGGGAAACCGGCTGCGCGCCGCGCGGCGTGGACGTCGCCGCCGACGGCCGCAGCGCGCTCAGCTTCTGCGACAGCGCGCTGATCCGCCACGACCCCGTCGCCGGCCGGGTGGCGGCGCGCTGGCACTCGCCCGAGACCATCGACGGCGTGCGCGTCGACGCCCAAGCCGGCGTGGTGGTGTCGTGGATTGCCGGCCGCGGCCGCCTGCGGGTGTGGCGGGCGGGCGATGGCACGCCGCGCTTCGACCATGCGCTCGACGGCGAGAGCAGCCTGTCGCGGGTGCTGCTGCTGCCCGGCACACGGCGCCTGCTTACCGCCGGCGCGGATGGGCGGCTGGAGGTCTGGGACCTGGAATCCGGCACGGCGGCTGCGCGCGGCCGCCATCACCGCGAGGAGGCGCCGGTGCTGGCCGTCGCCGATGCCGAAGGGGCGCGGGTGCTGGCCTGGAGCGGCACGGCGGGCGCGAGGCTGTGGGACGCGGGCACGCTGACCCCCCTGAGCCTGCCGCTGCGCCATCCCGGGCGCGTGACCGGTGCCGCCTTCGTCCACGCCGGGGGCTCGCTCCTCACCTGGGCGGACGACGGCAGCCTGCGCCTGTGGCGGCGCCAGCCGGCGCTCGAGCTCACCGCGCCCGCGGCACCGGGCGGGCTTTCCGCCCTGCCGCGCGCGCAGCCGCCGGACGCCGCCCTGAAGGCGAGGCTCGACGAGCTTGGCCTGCACGACTACCAGGTGCTGGACGCCCGCGGCGAGCAGATCCTGCTCGCAGGCGGGCCGCTGGTCCGCCGTCTCGGGCCGGGGGCGCGCCTGTCGCCGCCGCTCGCGCTCGACGAGGCGGTGCGCGGCGGCGCCCTGCTCGATGGCGAACGCGTCGTGCTGTGGGGCAACAGCAGCGTGCGCCTGTGGGATGCCGCTGACGGGCGGCCGCTCAGCGCGCTGCTGCGCTCGGACATGCTGCAGCCCTTGCAGGGCGTGATCGAGGACGATCTGTTCGGCGCCGCCGGCCAGCAGGCTCAGGGCAAGGCGCGGCGCTGGCGCTGGCCGCTGCCGCAGACCGGCGCGGTCAGTGTGGCGACCTGGCTCGCGCTCGGCAACGCCACGGCGATGGACGCGCAGGGCGCGATCCGCGCACTGCCGCGCGCCGAGTGGTGCGAGCTCATACGCACGGCACAACGCGTGGCGACCGGTTGCGCGCACTGACGGGCGCCCCGATGGACGGTAGGGGCGCCAGGCCGGGCCCCCGGAGACTGTGGGCTCGGGCCGCGTGGGCGGACGGCAGCGTAGGTGGCCGGCGCTGCGTCGGGGGGCGGTGCCGTGGGGGCTTCACTGCACCAGCACGAGCGACTCCGACCACGCGCCGACCCAGTCGCCGCCCTCGTCCCAGACTCGCACCTGGAGCTGGTGACTGCCGGCGGACAGTCGGGCGTCCTCGTCGCGGCCGTCCCAGCGCTGCGCCGGCCCGCTCTCGATGCGGTGCTCGCGCTGTACCGGGCCGATGCGCTGGCCCTTGACGTAGCGCTTGCGCATCCCGTCCGGGCTCTGCGTCACCTGCATGAACTCGACCGCGGCGTGGTCGAAATCGGAGCGCGAATGGAAGGCGTAGCCGGCGGTCTCGCCGCGCGCCGGGCGCATCAGGCCGGGATCGAACTCGAGCCGGTCGACCGCCACCGAGCCGACCGCGCGCGGGCCGATGCCCAGGCCGAGGACGCTGAAGCCGTCGATGGTCTCGCGGCCGCTGTCCAGGTCGGCCGCGGTGAGTGCGATCACCGCCGGCTTGAGGCGGTCGCCGAGGAAGGGGGGCAGATCGAAACGCAGCACGTGGCGGCCGAGGCCGAACTGGTCGAGCCGGTAGGTGACCGTCTCCGCGCCCGGGATCGCGATCCGCAGCAGCACCCGCCCCGGGCGGTGCTGGGCGTAATCGACCACCACCGGCCAGCCGCCGCGCACCAGGCCGCGCACGCCGAAGGCGCTGCCGTTGAACTGCGCAGCGAGCTGCGGGCCGTCGCGCAGCAGTGCGCGGGTGGCCTCGCCGTCGTCGCGTTGCTCGGTCTTTTCTTTGGCAAGCGCCTTGCCGATCGCGAACAGCGCCGCGGCGCCGACGATGATCGCCGGGATCACCCAGTTGCTGCCGCCACCGCCACCATCATCCGGTTGACGAGCTCCGTCACCGTAGTCGCCACCGTCGACGCTGTCGTTGGGAAGATTGACGGGCCCATCGCGGGTCGCGGCGAGTTCTATCGGGGCGCGCGCGCCGATGCGCCAGGCATCGAGCGCTGCGGGCCGGTCCGCCACCCCCTGTGCGCTCGCCGCGGGCGGCAGCGCCGCCAGCGCGAGACCGAGGACGAGGCGCAGGCTGCGGCGTGCGATCGTGTGATTCATCGGGGACTCCTCGCGCAGGGCGCCGCCGGGGTCACGCGGACTGCCCGCTGAAGTCGAAGGCTTCCTCGCCCGGCGTGCGGCAGGCGACGCCTTCCATGACCTCGCGCCGGCCATCGACGTAGACGACCTGGTCGAAGCGGCGGCACTCCTTGCCGGCTTCGGCGTAGAACTCGGAGGTCGGCGTCACCGCGAAGTCGCGGCCGCTGTCGTCGTTGTGCCAGCTCACCGTCTGCCCGGGCGCTGCGGTCTCGATCGTCTCGGCGAGCCGCTTCCTGTCGGCGTCGTCCATGTACTGGCCGATCATGCGCCCCACCACGCCGCCGATCAGCGCGCCGATCGCCGCGCCGCCGGGGCTGTCCTTGCCGAGCTTGTAACCGGCGATGCCGCCCAGGATGCCGCCGATCGCGGTGCCCCAGTCGCGCTTCTGCATGTTCTCGCAACCGGTCGCCGAAACCAGCACCAGGGCGGCGGCAAGGGCCGACGCCAGCGGGCGGACGGCAGGAATTCTGAGCATGGCGGACACCTCGGGCATGAGGGCGTGGCGGCCCGGCGCCGGTCGGCCGTGGTGCTGGCGACGACCGCAGGACGGGGGCCTGAAGTTCATTCTAGGTCAGCCTGCGCGCCTTGCTCGCCCGCGCAGCAAACCCCGCACGGGCGATCCTGCCTCGCGGGAAAGGCTGCTCCCGCGGACCAGGCAGGTGGCCCTTGGCGAAACGTCGCCTACGCCGATTACTTGAGCGGTGCTCGCGGTGCTCAGTCCGGGTAGCGCAGGAATGGGCGGCGCGTGTCTAGCCAGGCGGCCTCGTCCGGACGAGCCAGCGCGTCGAGGTCGGCGGGGGTCGCTCCCGCATCGTCCACCCATTCGCGCAGCAGCGCCGAGCCGTTGATCAGGTCGATCGCCAGGCGGTCGTGTTCGTACTCGTAGGCGAAGTCGCGCCACAGCGGGTAGTCCGGCTGCAAGCGGCGAATCGCCTTGAACGCCAGCGCCTGCACCCGCCACGGGCGAAACGCCGCGTGCGCGTAGTGCGCCGGGTCCTCGACATGGATCTGCACGCCGTTGCACAGCCGGCCGGCGTGCTTGTGGAAGGTGGGCTCGAACCAGCACTCGCGCAGCACGCAGCCGCGCAACCAGTCGGGGGCGAGTGCGCGCATCGCGGCGATGAGCGCGCGCGCATCGAGGTCGGGGGCGCCGAAAAGCTCAAGCGGGCGGGTGGTGCCGCGGCCTTCCGACAGGGTGGTGCCCTCCAGCATCACGGTGCCGGCGTAGGCGCGGGCCATCCACAGGTTGGGGGCGTTGGGGCTCGGGTTGATCCAGGTGCGCTCGCCGAGCGGCCAGCCAAAGCCGGGCGCGGCGTCGGGCTGCCAGCCGTCCATCTCGATCACGCGACAGTCGACGTCGAGCTTCAAGGTGGCGACGAACCAGTCGGCGAGTTCGCCCATGGTCATGCCGTGGCGCATCGGCAGCGCACCGGCGCCGACGAAGCTTTCCCAGCCGGGCTGCAGCAGCGTGCCCTCGACCGGGCGGCCGGCGGGGTTGGGGCGGTCGAGCACCCACACCGACTTGCCGTGTCTTGCGGCTTCCTCGAGCACGTAGCGCAGCGTGGTGATGAAGGTGTAGATGCGGCAGCCGAGGTCCTGCAGATCGACCAGCAGCACGTCGAAGCTGTCCATCATCGCCGCGGTCGGGCGCCGCACCGCGCCGTAGAGGCTGAACACCGGGATGCCGAGCAGCGGGTCGGTGTAGTCGGGCGACTCCACCATGTTGTCCTGCTTGTCGCCGCGCAGGCCGTGCTGCGGGCCGAAGGCGGCCGACAGCGTGAGGTCGGGCAGGGCGGCGAGCGCGTCGAGCGAATGGGTGAGGTCGCGCGTCACCGAGGCCGGGTGGGCGAGCAGGGCGACGCGGCGGCCAGCGAGCGGGCGGCGCAGCGCGGGGTCGGCGAGCAGGCGGTCGAGGCCGAAGCGGATCGGGTGCGCCATGCCTTCAGCCCTTCTTGTGCGTCGCGGTGGCCAGGATCAGCACGAAGGTGTCGCGGGCGTGGAAGTCCGGTTGCGCAGCGACGTGGCGCAATGTCCAGTATTCGAACTGGCCGTCCTTGCGCTCGATGACCGCGGCCAGGTTCACCTGCAGGTCGCTGCCGGCCGGCACCGTCGGCAGCAGCTCGGGCGGGACCCAGGCCTCCAGCACCAGCGTGCCGTCTTCCTGCGTGCAGGTGATCTCCGGTGCGGCCGCGGGGGCGAAATCCTGGTCACGCTCGCGCCAGGCGCGGAAGGCATACACCGCCCACTGCCCCGAGGGCGAGAAGTTGTACTCGCGGTACTGCGGCTCGCCGGGCACGCCGAGAAAGACTTCGAAGCAGGTGTGTTCCCACAGCCCGTCGGCCGGGCCTGGGGGCTGCGTGTCGGGGATGGCGATCCGACCGAGGCGGCTGTCCTCGAGGCGGAACTCGAACACCGCGCCGCCCTCCGGCAGCGCGAACATCGTCGCCAGCAGGCGGCCCACCGGGCCGGCACCGGGTTCGCCGGCGTCGGGGCTGGTGGGGTGGGGGCGCAGGCCGACAGTGATGGTCGGGACACGGGGGCGTTCGGTGGGGAGCGAGCTCACGATGGGCGGGGTGATCAGTGTGGTGAGGGGCAGTCCGCCGGCACATGGGCGCATGTCGCCGCGGGCGGAATGAAAGCCGCAATGGTATCCGCTTCGGGCGCCGGCACCCAAGGAGAGGCGGCAGGGGCCGGCGCGTTCTGCGCGGCAGCGGGCCCGCCCGCGCATCCCGCCTCCGCCGTTGCGTCCTTCGCGGGCCGGCACGCATCCCGGAGGCTGCGCACCGATGCTCGTGCAGGGCTTGCGGCAAGGGATTCCCCCGCTTGAGCGCGTGCGCCCGGCGCCGCACACTTCTGCGCCATGCGCGCCTACCCCCTTGCCGTCATCGTCATCGCCCAGCTCTTCGGCACCTCGCTGTGGTTCTCCGCCAACAGCGCGGGCGACGACCTGATGCGCGCGTGGGCGCTGCAGGCGGCCGACATCGGGCGGTTGACGATCGCGGTGCAGCTCGGCTTCATCCTCGGCACGCTCGGCTTTGCGCTCAGCGGCCTGGCCGACCGCTTCGCGGCGAGCCGGATCTTCGCCGTGTGTGCAGTGCTCGGCGCCGCGGCCAACGCCGGCTTTGCGCTGCTCGCGCAAGGGCTGGGCGAAGGCCTGGCGTGGCGCTTCGTGGTCGGGCTGGCGCTTGCCGGGGTCTATCCGCTGGGGATGAAGCTGGTGGTGAGCTGGGTGCCGCAGCATGCGGGCGCGGCGCTCGCCTGGCTGGTCGGCATGCTGACCCTGGGCACCGCGCTGCCGCACGGGGTGCGTGCGCTCGACGTCGGCTGGGGCTGGCAGGCGACCTTGCTGGTGTCCTCGGTGCTGGCGCTGCTGGCGGCGGTGATGATCTTCGTGCTCGGCGACGGGCCGCATCTCGCCCGCCGCGCCGGCGCGCCGCGGCTGCGCCTGGGCGAGGGGCTGTACGCGCTGCGCGAGCCGCGCTTTCGCGCCTCGGCCTTCGGCTACTTCGGCCACCAGTGGGAACTGTACGCGTTCTGGACGCTGGTGCCGCTGCTGGTGACTGCGGCGCGCGGCGCGGAGGCGGGGCCGCCGTCGGGCCCGGCCTTCGCGGTAATCGGCATCGGCGCCGCCGGCTGCGTGCTTGGCGGCCTGCTCAGCCGGCGCATCGGCAGCGCGCAGGTGGCGGCGCTGGCGCTGGCGGTGTCCGCGCTGTGCTGCGCGATCTATCCCTTCGCCACCGGCTGGCCGCCGCTGCTCCTCGCCGCGCTGATGCTGGTATGGGGCGCCAGCGTGGTGGCCGATTCGCCGCATTTCTCCGCCATGTCCGCGCACGCCTGCCCACAGGAGAGCGTGGGCAGCGCACTCGCCTTCCAGAACGCGATCGGCTTCGCGATCACCATGGCCTCGATCGAGCTCACCACCCGCCTGTGGCCGCTGATCGGTGACCGCGTGGCCTGGGTGCTGCTGCCGGGGCCGGTGCTGGGCCTGCTCGCGCTGCGGCCGCTGCTGCGTGCGTCCTGACACTCAGTCATCATGCCTCAGTGCGCTACTAGGCGTCGTGAGTCCGCCTGCTGCAGCAGACACCCAGCCGGTGGCGATCTCAGGCCGGAGCGTTAGCGGTAGCGGCGGCCGTTGTTTCGCCTTCGTTGCGCCACCACGCCCGGATGAGCGCAATCATGATGCCGAGCATGCCCCCGAGCATGCCGCCCAGGACCAGACCAAGGGCGAGGCCGGGCTTGCGCACCTTGACCTCGGCGCCTTCCGGTGATGCGACGAAGCGCATGCTCGAAAGGTAGTTGCTCGACCAGTTTTCACGCTGCACGTCGATCTCGTTCCAGGTCTGCTCGACGATATCGAGCGTTCTGTCATGATCCTGGAATGCGGCCGTTTGGATGTTCTCCAGTGAGCGGAGAAACGCGCGACCGGTGGTGGGTTGCTGCAGCGCTTGTTGCGCCTGGCAGTAGTAATCCCGCTTCAGCGCACTGGCGATGCGCTCGCGCTTGCGGCGGGCTTCCGCGAGCTTCATGTCAGCGATGTGAATTTCCGACGCGACGAGCTGGGCCGCTGGGGAAAGGAAGCGCTCGGTACCCTTCTCGAGCGAGACGATCTGGCGGTTGTCGATCGTGCTTGCGGATGGATTGCGGGCGATGATCTCGCGCAGATTGGCAAGGCGCTCCTCTTCCTGCCTGATGGCGAAGTCGTTCTGGATCTGGGCGTTGCGCAATTCTTGCTCACGGGTGCTGTACTCGGTGCACTGGGCGAGCATCGTCGCTTCCATGTTCACCCGGATGATGGAGTCGCGGACGTATTCGGCGAGCAGAGCGACCGGGGTGCCGCCCGTTGGGTCCTTGTGTGCAAGCTGGATGCGGACGCCGATCATGGCGCCGGGATTGTCGTCGTCGAGCTTGACGCCGAAGGTCTTCTGGTCGCGGTCGGTGAAGGCGAATTCGGGCTTGAGCGCATCACGCAGGGCATCTTGAGTATCGGCCAGCGTCCACAGCAGCCCGCCTTCGGGAGTCGTCGCCTGATCGGTGGTCTGGAGGAACTGCTGCAGGCGGGCGCCGCTGGAGAACACGTGCTCATAGCGCTTGTAGTTCGCTGCCGACACGCCGGGGGTCAGGAAAAGGCCTTCGGTCACGTGTTTGGTGGAGAACAGGCTCGCGCCCAGACCGATCGCCGCGCCGAGGACGCCGATGGCGATGATCAATGCCTTCTGTCGCCAGAGTACGGTTACGAGTTGGCGCAGATCGATTTCGTCTTCAGTGTTTGCGGGGGGGGGGGGGTACTGATTGGGCTGCATGACGCTTGACTTGTCCGGAAAATATCAGATTGTTGCATTAAGTTTCAGATTGATAAATTAGACGAAGGTAATAGGTTGCTCGCGATAACGATGATTTATTCGCGAATTAGTGCGACGGCCGGTCATCAGTACAATGATGAGAGCGCCCGATGTGGGTAACTCCTGGAGGAAAAACAATGAAGATGCACTCTGGCACAAGGATGTTCGCGCTCCTGGCCTGCGCGGCAACCCTGATTACGGGCACTGACTCCGCCTTCGCGCAGCAGGGCGAGGCCGCGCCCGCGCTGCGCCTCGAATGCGGCGGCATCGGGCTGGAGGAGTCGCAGCGCATGCGCGCCGAGGTGGGGATGCATGCGCTGACGCTGTTCTTCTCGACGATGGAGGGCGGGTTCGTCACCGACGTGGCGACGCGGGTGGATGATCCGCTCGGCGACCGCCGGGTGGAGGCGTCCTGCGGTCCGCTCGGCCAGCTCGACGTCGCCGAGGCCGGGCGTTACCGCATCACCGCGACCTACGCCGGGCAGACGCAGGAGCACTGGATGGACCTGAGCCCCGGCGGCGGCGCGCGGCTGGCGCTGCGCTGGCAGGAGTGAAGGCGGCCGCTCCGTCTGTCGTGCCATCGCCCGCGATCCGCCTTATCCGCACGCGCCGAAGCCGTTAAACTCGCGGTCTTTGTCCAGCTTTCGCCGGAGCGATCCATGACTGTCCAGCGCGTCCTCACCGGGATCACCACCTCGGGCACGCCCCACCTCGGCAACTATGCCGGCGCCATCCGTCCGGCGGTCGCCGCCAGCCGCCAGCCGGGGGTGGAGAGCTTCTACTTCCTCGCCGACTACCACGCGCTGATCAAGACCACCGACCCGCTGCGCGTGCAGCGCTCGACGCTGGAGATCGCCGCCACCTGGCTCGCCGCCGGGCTGGACACCGAGCGCGTGTGGTTCTACCGCCAGTCCGACATTCCCGAGATCCCGGAGCTCACCTGGCTGCTCACCTGCGTCGCCGGCAAGGGCCTGCTCAACCGCGCCCACGCCTACAAGGCGGCGGTGGACAAGAACACCGCCGAAGGCGTCGATCCGGATGCCGGCGTCAACATGGGCCTGTACATGTACCCGGTGCTGATGGCCGCCGACATCCTGATGTTCAAGGCGCATTCGGTGCCGGTCGGGCGCGACCAGATCCAGCACATCGAGATGGCGCGCGACATCGCCGGCAGCTTCAACCACCTCTATGGCGAGCATTTCGTGCTGCCGGAGGCCGCGATCGACGCTTCGGTCGCCACCCTGCCCGGGCTGGACGGCCGCAAGATGAGCAAGAGCTACGACAACACCATCCCGCTGTTCGCCCCCAGCGCCGAGCTGAAGAAGCTGATCTTCTCGATCGTCACCGACTCGAAGGCGCCGGGCGAGCCCAAGGACGCCGACGGCTCGGCGCTGTTCCAGCTCTACCAGGCTTTCTCGACCGCCGAGGAGACGCGCGCGATGCGCACCGCCTTCGACGAGGGCATCGCCTGGGGCGAGGCCAAGCAGGCGCTGTTCGAGCAGATCGAGGCTGCGGTGGCGCCGATGCGCGAGCACTACCAGGCGCTGATCGCCGAGCCGGCGCGCATCGAGAAGCACCTGCACGAGGGTGCGGCCAAGGCGCGCGCGATCGCCACCCCCTTCCTGGCCGAGCTGCGCCATGCGGTGGGCCTGCGCAACCTGGCCAGCGTGCCGCAGGCGGCCAAGGCCGAGAAGGCGAAGGCCGCGCTGCCGCAGTTCAAGCAGTACCGCGAGGCCGACGGCCGCTTCCACTTCAAGCTGGTCGACGCCGACGGCCGCCTGCTGCTGCAGGGCGCGGGCTTTGCCTCGCCGCGCGAGGCGGGCGCGGTGGTGGCGGCGCTGAAACAGGGCGCTGCGTTCGCCGTCGAGGGCACGGCCGTCGTGGTCGACGGGCAGAACGTGGCCGCGCTCGCCGCGGACGTCACCGCGGCCGAACTCACCGAGGCCCTCGCGGCGTTCGCGGCCTGATCCGGCGCGCGGCCGGGCAGGCCGGTCGCGCGCGCAGCGGGCGGACGGGCCCGTCGCCCGGCCCCTCAATGGCGGGTGATCATTACCTCCAGGTATTCGCCCGGCACCACCAGTGATTCGGCGCCGCCGACATTGAGCGACTCGAGCAGCGCCACCAGGTCGGCCTGGAGGCGGGCCTGGCCGGTCTCGTCGAGC
>JARRBR010000108.1 GCA_029982755.1 Rhodocyclaceae bacterium | reverse complement strand
TTCCTTTTCCTCGAAGCGGCGGCCGATCAGGCGCTTGATCGCGAACAGGGTGTTCTTGGCGTTGGTGACCGCCTGGCGCTTGGCCGGCGCGCCGACCAGAATCTCGCCGTCTTCGGCGTAAGCGACCACCGAGGGGGTGGTGCGCGCGCCTTCGGAGTTTTCGATGACCTTCGGCTTGCCGCCTTCCATCACGGCGACGCAGCTGTTGGTGGTGCCGAGGTCGATGCCGATGATCTTGCCCATGAGTGTTCCTTTTCAGTCTGTATTCGGGGAGGCGCCGCGGGTAGCGCGCCGGTCTGGTTCGAATATGGGGCGGCGCGTTCCGCTTTCAAGCGCGCCGCGACAAATTGCTCGCAGCCTTACTGGCTCTTGCCCTTGGACACCATCACCATCGCCGGACGGATCACGCGCTCGTTGAGCAGGTAACCCTTCTGCAGCACGGTGACCACGGTGTTGGCCTCGGCGTCGGCCTCGATCATGCTGATCGCCTGGTGCCTGTTGGGGTCGAACTTCTGGCCGACGGGGTTTTCCTCGACGAGGCTGGCACCCTCGAAGGCGGAGACGAGCTGACGCAGCGTGAGTTCGACGCCTTCGCGCATCTTCTCGACGGTCTGGTTCTCGGTGGCGAGCGCGGCCTCCAGGCTGTCCTTGACCGGCAGCATCGCGGTGGCGAACTTCTCGGCGGCGAATTTGCTCGCCTTGGCGATGTCTTCCTGGGCACGGCGGCGCACGTTCTCGGTCTCGGCCTTGGCGCGCAGCCAGGCGTCATGGTGCTCGGCCGCCTTCAGCTCGGCCTGGCGCACCGCTTCCTCAAGCTTGGGCATGCTGTCGATGCCGTTCTCCGGGGCGGTGTCGGCCGCCGCGGCCGCGGCATCGAGGCCGATGTCGGCGGGCTGCTGGGTGGTGCCCGTGGCGGCGGCGTTCGCCGGCTGCTCGGCGGGGTTCTGGCTGGCCTGGTTCGGGTCCTGCATGTCGGTCTGGCTCCCTGTTGATTCCTGAAACAGCCGGGTACTTTGGGGCGTAGTGCGCCAGTTCAAGGGGGGAGAGGAAAAAAGATCGGCCGCGGCGATTCCGGCCCGGCCTTCACGATCCCGGGGGCCGGGCCGGGCCGGGGCTGGCGGCGGTCGCCCACGAACGGGCGTGCAGGGACGCCTTGCGGGTCGGCCACCGGCCCTGCAGCCGCCTTCGACCCGAGGGAGGCGCTGGCGGCGTGGTAACATCGCACGTTTTGGTTTTCGCGGCTTGTCCGCCTGCAAGCATGACCCAGTTCGCCAAGGAAACCCTGCCGATCAGCCTCGAAGAGGAGATGCGCCACTCCTACCTAGACTACGCGATGAGCGTGATCGTGGGGCGCGCACTCCCCGACGCCCGCGACGGCCTCAAGCCGGTGCACCGGCGCGTGCTGTTCGCGATGCACGAGCTGTCCAACGACTGGAACCGTGCCTACAAGAAGTCGGCGCGTATCGTCGGCGACGTCATCGGTAAGTACCACCCGCATGGCGACACCGCGGTGTACGACACCATCGTGCGCATGGCGCAGGATTTCTCCCTGCGCTACATGCTGGTCGACGGCCAGGGCAACTTCGGCTCGGTCGATGGCGACAACGCCGCGGCGATGCGTTACACCGAAATCCGCATGGCGCGCATCGGCCACGAGCTGCTCGCCGACATCGACAAGGAGACGGTGGACTTCGGGCCGAACTACGACGGCTCGGAGAGGGAGCCGCTGGTTCTGCCGACCCGCATCCCCAACCTGCTGATCAACGGTTCGTCCGGCATCGCGGTGGGCATGGCGACCAACATCCCGCCGCACAACCTGGGCGAGGTGGTCGAGGCCTGCCTGAAGCTGCTGGCCGAACCCGACACCGACATCGAGGCGCTGATCGACATCGTGCAGGCGCCCGACTTCCCCACCGCCGGCCTGATCTACGGCCTGGCCGGGGTGCGCGAGGGCTACCGCACCGGCCGCGGGCGCGTGATCATGCGGGCGCGCACCCATTTCGAGCCCATCGGCAAGACCGACCGCCAGGCGATCGTCGTCGACGAGCTGCCCTACCAGGTGAACAAGCGCACCCTGCAGGAGCGCATGGCCGAGCTGGTCAACGAGAAGAAGATCGAGGGCATCAGCGAGATCCGCGACGAGTCCGACAAGTCGGGCATGCGCCTGGCCATCGAACTGAAGCGCGGCGAGATGCCCGAGGTGGTGCTGAACAAGCTCTTCAAGCACACCCAGCTGCAGGACAGCTTCGGCATGAACATGGTGGCGCTGGTCGACGGCAAGCCGCGCCTGCTCAACCTGAAGCAGATGCTGGTGTGCTTCCTCGAGCACCGCCGCGAGGTCGTCACCCGCCGCACCATCTTCGAACTGAGGAAGGCGCGCGACCGCGGCCACATCCTCGAAGGCCTGGCGGTTGCGCTGTCCAACGTCGACGAGATCATCGCGCTGATCAAGGCCGCGCCCACCCCGGCCGACGCCAAGCGCGGCCTGATGGAGCGCACCTGGCGTTCGCCGCTGGTCGAGGAGATGCTGTCGCGCGCGCTCGCCGACAGCTACCGGCCGGAAGGGCTGGACGCGCAGTTCGGCCTGTCGGCCCAAGGCTACCGCCTGTCCGAAGCCCAGGCCCAGGCCATCCTCGAGCTGCGCCTGCAGCGCCTGACCGGGCTGGAGCAGGACAAGATCGTCGGCGAGTACCGCGAGGTCATGGACCTGATCACCGACCTGCTCGACATCCTCGCCCGCCCCGAGCGCATCACCGCGATCATCGTCGAGGAGCTTACCGCGGTGCGCAACCAGTTCGGTGATCCGCGCCGCTCCGAGCTGGTCATGAACACCGCCGAGATCAACATCGAGGACCTGATCACGCCGGAAGACATGGTCGTCACCCTGTCGCACACCGGCTACTTCAAGCGCCAGCCGCTCGCCGACTACCGCGCCCAGCGCCGTGGCGGCCGTGGCAAGCAGGCGACCTCGATGAAGGACGAGGACTTCATCGACCACCTCTTCGTCGCCAACACCCACGACACCGTGCTGTGCTTCTCCAGCCGCGGGCGCTGCTACTGGCTCAAGGTGTACGAGGTCCCCGAGGGCACGCGCAACTCGCGCGGCAAGCCGATCGTCAACCTCTTCCCGCTGGTGGAAGGCGAGAAGATCACCGCGGTGCTGCCGATCAAGGAGTTCGACGAGGAGCACTTCGTGTTCATGGCGACTTCCGAAGGCACGGTCAAGAAGACCGCGCTCACCGCGTTCTCCAACCCGCGCAAGGCCGGCATCATCGCGGTCAACCTGGATGACGGCGACCACCTGATCGGGGTCGCCATCACCGATGGCCAGTGCGACGTGATGCTGTTCTCCGATGCCGGCAAGGCGGTCCGCTTCGCCGAGACCGACGTGCGTCCGATGGGCCGCGATGCGCGCGGCGTGCGCGGCATGACGCTGGAGGACGGCCAGGCGGTGATCGCCATGCTGGTGGCCAAGGACGAGTCGCAGTCGGTCCTGACCGCGACCGAAAACGGCTACGGCAAGCGCACCCCGGTGGCCGAATACACCCGCCACGGGCGCGGCACCAAGGGCATGATCGCGATCCAGACCAGCGACCGCAACGGCAGGCTGGTGGGCGCGGTGCTGGTCGAGCCGACCGATGAGGTGATGCTGATCTCGACCGGCGGCGTGCTGATCCGCACCAGCGTCGACAGCATCCGCGAGATGGGGCGCTCGACCCAGGGCGTGACCCTGATCAACCTCGACGAGGGCACCTTCCTCGCCAGCATCGAGAAGGTGGCGGAGTCGGAGTCCGACGAGAGCATGCGCGCCGGCGGCGAGGCTGCCGAGGGCGGTGCGCACGCCGCGGCGGGCGAGGGTGGTGAGGGCGGCGAGGGCGAGGCCCCGGCCGCCGGCGAGGAAGGAGAGGCTTGATGAGTCGCGTGTGGAATTTCAGCGCCGGCCCCGCGGTGCTGCCCGAGGAAGTGCTGCGCCAGGCCGCCGGGGAGATGCTCGACTGGAACGGTTCGGGCATGGGCGTGATGGAGATGAGCCATCGCGGCAAGGAGTTCACCGCCATCGCCGCCCAGGCCGAGGCCGACCTGCGCGAGCTGCTCGCGGTGCCGGCCCATTACCGCATCCTGTTCATGCAGGGCGGGGCGATCGCCGAGAACGCGATCATCCCGATGAACCTGATGGGCGACAAGCGCGTGGCCGACTACGTGGTCACCGGCGCTTGGACGCAGAAATCGCAGAAGGAGGCGCGCAAGTACGCCGAGGTGAACATCGCCGCCTCGTCCGAGGCGAGCGGCTTCACCACCGTGCCGCCGATGACGGAGTGGAGGCTGTCGGCCGATCCGGCCTACGTCTTCACCTGCACCAACGAGACTATCGGTGGCGTCGAGTACCCGTTCGAGCCCGATCTGGCGCAGATCGGCCGCGCCGAGGTGCCGGTGGTGGCCGACATGTCCTCGCACATCCTGTCGCGCGCGATCGACGTGTCGAAGTACGGCCTCATCTTCGGCGGCGCGCAGAAGAACATCGGCCCCGCGGGCCTGACCCTCGTCATCGTGCGCGAGGACCTGCTCGGCCGGGCGATGCCGCACTGCCCGACCGCCTTCGACTACAAGACCGTGGCCGACAACGGCTCGATGTATAACACGCCGCCGACCTACGCCATCTACATCGCCGGCCTGGTTTTTCAGTGGCTGAAGCGCCAGGGCGGGGTGGCGGCGATCGAGGCACGGAACGTGGCCAAGGCGAAGCTGCTGTACGACTTCCTCGACGCCAGCGATTTCTACGAGAATCGCGTCGATCCGGCCTGCCGCTCGCGCATGAACGTGCCCTTCTTCCTCAAGGACGAGGCCCTCAACGACGCCTTCCTGGCCGAGTCGAAGGCCGCCGGGCTGGTGCAGCTGAAGGGCCACAAGTCGGTCGGCGGCATGCGCGCGTCGATCTACAACGCGATGCCGCTCGCCGGCGTGCAGGCGCTGGTCGACTTCATGCGCGACTTCGCCGCGCGCCGCGGCTGAGGCCGGGCAGGAACACGAACGAACGGAAAGCGGAAGCTGGAGGGGCCACGGGCCGAGCATGAGCGACGAACTGCTGAAACTGCGTAACGAGATCGACCGCCTTGACGAGGAGATCCTCGCCCGCCTGTCCGAGCGCGCGCGCTGCGCGCAGCGCGTGGGCGAGATCAAGCGCGGCGTCATGTACTACCGCCCCGAGCGCGAGGCCCAGGTGCTGCGCCGGCTGGCCGAACTCAACCCGGGTCCGCTGTCCGCGGATGCGGTGAAGACCATCTTCCGCGAGGTCATGTCGGCCTGCCTCGGCCTCGAGCAGCCGCTGCGGGTGGCCTACCTCGGACCCGCCGGCACCTTCTCGGAGAGCGCCAGCCGCAAGCATTTCGGCTCCGCGCCCAACTTCATGCCGATGGCGGCGATCGACGACGTGTTCCGCGCGGTCGAGGCCGGCAACGCCGACTACGGCGTGGTGCCGGTGGAGAACTCCACCGAGGGCGCGGTCGGCGGCACGCTCGACCTGCTGCTCGCCAACCCGCTCAAGGTCTGCGGCGAGGTGCGCCTGCGCATCCACCAGCAGCTGATGTCGCGCGCCGAGGGCATCGGTGCCGCGCGCCGCATCTACTCGCATGCGCAGTCGCTGGCGCAGTGCCACGAATGGCTCAACCGCAACCTGCCGCACCTGCCGCGCATCCCGGTGGCGAGCAACGCCGAGGCCGCGCGCATGGCCTCCGAGGACCCGGAGTCGTGCGCGATCGCCGGCGAAGCCGCGGCGCAGCTCTACGGCCTCAACATCCTCGCCCCCAACATCGAGGACGATCCCAACAACACCACCCGCTTCCTGGTCATCGCCGACCACGATGCCGGCCCGTCGGGGCAGGACCGCACCTCGCTGGTGTTCTCGGCGCCGAACCGCCCGGGGGCGATCCACGGCCTGCTCGAACCCATGGCCCGCCACGGCGTCGACATGACCAAGCTGCAGTCGCGCCCGGCGCGCTCCGGCCTGTGGGAGTACGTCTTCTATGCCGACGTCAATGGCCATCGCGAGGATCCCGCGGTGGCGGCCGCGCTGAAGGAGCTCAACGAGCGTGCGGCCTTCGTCAAGGTCATCGGCTCCTATCCCGTCGCCGCGATCTGATCCCGGCCGGTTCGCGGCCGGCTTCCAGACCGTTTACCGGCGCTGCGTGCTGCAGCGCCGCAGCAGGAGAGAACAATGAGCATCGCCAGCCTCGCCCCCGATTACATCCGCGCGATCATGGCCTACCAGCCGGGCAAGCCGATTTCCGAGCTCGCCCGCGAGATGGGCATCCCCGAACCGAGCATCGTCAAGCTCGCCTCCAACGAGAATCCGCTCGGCATGAGTCCCCGCGCGCGCGACGCCGCGCTCGCCGCGGTGGCCGACGTCGCGCGCTATCCCGATGGCGGGGCCTTCGCGCTGAAGGCGGCGCTGTGCGCGAAGTTCGACGTGCGCCCGGAGCAGCTGGTGGTCGGCAACGGCTCCAACGACATCCTCGAACTGGTGGCGCAGGCCTTCCTCGCGCCGGGGCTGTCGGCGGTGTACTCGCGTCACGCCTTCGCGGTGTATCCACTCGCCACCAACGCCCGCGGGGCGCGCGGCATCGAGGTCGCGGCGAAGAATTTCGGCCACGACCTCGATGCGATGCTGGCGGCGATCGAGGCGCAGACGCGGGTGATCTTCATCGCCAATCCCAACAACCCGACCGGTACCTTCATCCCCGGGCCGGAGCTCGAGGCCTTCCTCGACAGGGTGCCGCGCCACGTGCTGGTGGTGCTCGACGAGGCCTACACCGAGTACCTGGCGCCCGAGCAGCGCTACGACTCGATCGCCTGGCTGGCGCGCTTCCCCAACCTGCTGGTGTCGCGCACCTTCTCCAAGGCCTACGGACTTGCCGGGCTGCGCGTAGGCTACGGCATCGCCCACCCGGACGTGGCCGACCTGATGAACCGCGTGCGCCAGCCCTTCAACGTGTCCTCGGTCGGCCTTGCCGCGGCCGAAGCGGCGCTCGGCGACGAGGAGTTCATCGCCCGCAGCGCGGAGATCAACCGCCGCGGCATGGCGCAACTGACCGCCGCATTCACCGAGCTCGGCCTGGAGTGGATTCCGTCCGCGGGCAACTTCGTCACCTTCAAGGTCGGCGACGCGATCGGCATCAACCAGGCCCTGCTGCGCCAGGGCGTGATCGTGCGCCCGATCGGCGCCTACGGCATGCCGCACTGGCTGCGCGTGTCGATCGGCCTGCCGGAAGAGAACGCCCGCTTCATCGCCGCGCTCAAGCAGGCGCTCGCCTGAGCGGAGGTTCGCGATGCCCCTGATCGGCAAACTCGTCGTCTGCGGCGTCGGCCTCATCGGCGGCTCGTTCGCGCTCGCCTTGCGCCGGGCGCAAGCGGTCGGCCGCGTCGTCGGCATCGGCCGCCGCCGCGAGCCGCTGGAGCGTGCCCGCGCGCTGGGCGTGATCGACGACATCGCGGACGACTGGGCGGACGCGCTCGACGGTGCGGACATGGTTCTGCTGGCCGCGCCGGTGGGCCAGATGGACGCGATCATGGCGGCGATGGCGCCGCACCTGCGGCCCGGCACCATCGTCACCGATGCCGGCAGCACCAAGCGCGACGTGGTCGATGCGGTGCACCGCCACTTCGGCGCGGTGCTGCCCGACGTGGTGCCGGCGCATCCGATCGCCGGCGCCGAGAAGAGCGGCGTCGAGGCGGCATTCGCGGAACTCTACATGGGGCGCAAGGTGGTGCTGACGCCGCTGCCCGAGAGTCGTCCGGAGGCGGTGCAGAAGGTGCGCGACGCCTGGGAGGCGTGCGGGGCGAAGGTCGTCGGCATGACGCCGCAGGAGCACGACCGCGTGTTCGCTGCGGTGAGCCACCTGCCGCACCTGCTCGCGTTCGGCCTGGTCGATGACCTCGCCGGACGCAGCAACGCGCCGCTGCTGTTCTCGCACGCGGCCAGCGGCTTCCGCGACTTCACCCGCATCGCCGGCAGTCATCCCGAGATGTGGCGCGACATCTGCGTCGCCAACCGGGTGGCGCTGCTCGAGGAGCTCGACGCCTATCTCGCCGAGCTCGGGCGCCTGCGCACGATGCTGGTCGAGGCCGACGGCGACGCGCTCGAGGCGGTGTTCGAGCGCGCGCGGCATGCACGCAACGCCTGGGCCGAGGGCTTGCCGGTGCGTACCGCCGAATAGTCCCGCCCTTGTCCGCGGTTCGGCAGGCGGCGCGAACGTCGCTTGCACAGGCGCCGCAGTTTTCTTCGTCCTGCGCAGCAGGACATGCCTTCTGAGGCCATGATGGAATTTCTTGATCTGCCCCCGATGCTGGGCGCCGCCGGCACGGTTCGCCTGCCCGGCTCCAAGAGCATCTCCAACCGCGTGTTGCTGCTGGCCGCGCTCGCCGAGGGCGAGACCGACATCCGCGACCTGCTGCTGTCCGACGACGTCGAGCGCATGCTCGAGGCGCTGCGCGCGCTCGGCGTGGCATGGGAGCGCGCGGGCGACAGCTTGAACTACGGCGTGCGCGGGGTGGGTGGGCCGTTCCCGGTGAAGACCGGCGATCTCTTCCTCGGCAACGCCGGCACGGCCTTCCGCCCGCTGACCGCGGCGCTTGCGCTGTCGGGCGGCGAGTACCGGATGTCGGGCGTGCCGCGCATGCACGAGCGCCCGATCGGCGACCTGGTGGATGCGCTGCGCCAGCTCGGCGCCGACATCAGCTGCACCGCCAACGAGGGCTATCCGCCGCTCCACCTCAAGCCGGCGACGATCCGTCCCGGCGGCGTGGTGCGCGTGCGCGGCGACGTCTCCAGCCAGTTCCTGACCGCGCTGCTGATGGCGCTGCCGCTGACCGGCGTGGAGACCACGATCGAGGTCGTGGGAGAGCTCATCTCCAAGCCCTATATCCGCATCACCCTCGAGCTGATGGCGCGCTTCGGCGTGCACGTCGAGCAGCAGGGCTGGGAGCGCTTCGTCGTGCCGGGCGGTGCGCGTTACCGCAGCCCGGGCACGGTGTTCGTCGAGGGCGACGCCTCGTCGGCGTCGTACTTCCTCGCCGCCGGCGCGATCGGTGGCGGGCCGGTGCGCGTCGAAGGCGTCGGTCGCACCAGCATCCAGGGCGACGTGCGCTTCGCCGAGGCGCTGGCGCAGCTCGGTGCACGCATCACCCTGGGCGACAACTGGATCGAGGCCGCGGCGCCCGAGGGCGGCGTGCTGAAGGCCTTCGACCTCGACCTCAACCACATCCCGGACGCGGCGATGACGCTCGCCGTGGCGGCGCTGTTCGCCGACGGCCCGTGCCGGCTGCGCAACATCGCCAGCTGGCGGGTCAAGGAGACCGACCGCATCGCGGCGATGGCGACCGAGTTGCGCAAGGTCGGCGCCGAGGTGGAGGAGGGGGCCGACTACCTGGTCGTCACCCGTCCGCAGCGTCTGCAGCCGGCGGCGATCGACACCTACGACGACCACCGCATGGCGATGTGCTTCTCGCTGGTGAGCCTGGGCGGCTGCCGGGTGCGCATCAACGACCCGAAGTGCGTGAACAAGACCTTCCCCGGCTACTTCGACGCGTTCGCCCGCGTCGCCCGGCCGGTGCCGGTGGTGGCGATCGACGGTCCTTCCGCCTCCGGCAAGGGCACGGTGGCGGCGCGCGTGGCCGCGGCCCTGGGCTGGCACTACCTCGACAGCGGCTCGCTCTACCGCCTGACCGCGCTCGCAGCGATGCGTGCGGGCGTGGCGCTCGACGACGAGGCCGGCGTGGCCGCGCTGGCGGCGGCCCTGCCGGCGCGCTTCGAGGGCGATCGGGCGCTGCTCGAGGGCGACGACGTCAGCGACGAGATCCGCTCCGAGGCGTGCTCGGTCGGCGCCTCGAAGGTGGCGGTGCTGCCTGCGGTGCGGGCGGCGCTGTTCGATCGCCAGCGCGACTACCGCGTCGCGCCCGGACTGGTCGCCGAGGGCCGCGACATGGGCTCGGTGATCTTCCCCGACGCCGGCATCAAGGTCTTCCTCACCGCCTCGGCCGAGGCGCGTGCCGAGCGGCGGTATAAGCAGTTGATGGAAAAGGGTTTGCCTGCTAACATGCAAAGTCTTCTGAAGGATCTTCGGGAACGGGACGCGCGCGATGCGGCCCGCCTCGTCGCGCCCCTGACGAAGCTGCCGGACGCGGTCTTGCTCGACACCACCCAACGGAATGTCGAACAGGCAGTGGCCTTCGTGCTCGACCTCGTGCAGGGGAGCGTCAGGGCGCCCGGTTGAACGCAATCGCGCGGGAGCGTGGGCTCCGGCGCGTTTTTTCTTGAACCAGCCATGTTTGCCGTCCCACGGCGGTGCCGGAACCAACCTTTTATGTCCAACGCCACCCCCGCCTTCGAAGAAAGCTTTGCCGCCCTCTTCGAGGAAAGCCTCGCCCTCCAGGAAATGCGCGCCGGTGAAGTCATCACCGCCGAAGTCGTGCGCATCGACCAGAACTTCGTCGTCGTCAACGCCGGCCTGAAGTCCGAGAGCTACGTGCCCATCGACGAGTTCCGCAACGACCGCGGCGAACTCGAAGTCAACGTGGGCGATTTCGTGCACGTCGCCATCGACGCCCTGGAAGACGGCTTCGGCGAGACCCGCCTGTCGCGCGACAAGGCCAAGCGTATCTCGGCCTGGAACGACCTCGAGAAGGCGCTCAACGAAGGCTCCCTGGTCAAGGGCGTCATCACCGGCCGCGTCAAGGGTGGCCTGACCGTCATGACCAACAGCATCCGCGCCTTCCTGCCGGGTTCGCTGGTCGACATGCGTCCGGTCAAGGACACCACGCCGTACGAAGGCAAGGAATAC
>JARRBR010000015.1 GCA_029982755.1 Rhodocyclaceae bacterium | reverse complement strand
GTCGCCGCAGTCGGCGCAGTGGATCATCGGGATCGGGCAGCCCCAGTAGCGCTGGCGCGAGATGCCCCAGTCGCGCAGGCGGTACTGCACGCGCTTGGCGCCCAGTCCCCTGGCGGCGAGGTCGGCGGCGATGGCGTCCACCGCGCCCTGGAAGTCGAGCCCGTCGTACTTGCCGGAGTTCACCAGGCGGCCGTAGTCGGCGTAGGCGTCCTGCCAGGGGGGGACGGTGTCGGCGTAGGCGTCCGAGCCGACCACCATGCGGATCGGCAGCTCGTACTTGGTGGCGAAG
Organism: Rhodocyclaceae bacterium; assembly: GCA_029982755.1. Classification (GTDB taxonomy): domain Bacteria; phylum Pseudomonadota; class Gammaproteobacteria; order Burkholderiales; family Rhodocyclaceae; genus Thauera. The sequence continues at coordinate 40,206 of JARRBR010000015.1, read as the reverse complement.
GCGAAGTCACGCTCGTCGTGCGCCGGCACCGCCATCACCGCGCCTTCGCCGTAGCCCATCAGCACGTAGTTGGCGACCCACACCTCGAGCGGCTCGTCGGTGAGCGGGTGGCGCACCCTGAGGCCGGTGGGCATGCCCTTCTTTTCCATCGTGGCGATGTCGGCCTCGGCGACGCCGCCGCGCTTGCACTCCTCGATGAACTCGGCGAGCGCCGGGTTGCTGGCCGCGGCCTGGGTGGCGAGCGGGTGCTCGGCGGCCACCGCGACGTAGGTCGCGCCCATCAGGGTGTCGGCGCGGGTAGTGAACACCTTCAGCGCGCCCTCGTGGCCGATGCTGGCAACGTCGTACGGGAAGCTGATCTCCACGCCTTCCGAGCGGCCGATCCAGTTCTTCTGCATCAGCTTGACCTGCTCGGGCCAGTTCGGCAGGTCGTCCAGTGCGGACAGCAGCTCGTCGGCGTAGGCGGTGATCTTCATGTAGTACATGGGGATCTCGCGCTTTTCGACCAGCGCGCCCGAGCGCCAGCCGCGGCCGTCGATGACCTGCTCGTTGGCGAGCACGGTCTCATCGACCGGGTCCCAGTTGACGGTGCCGAGGCGCTTGTAGATCAGGCCCTTCTCGAACAGGCGGGTGAACAGCCACTGCTCCCAGCGGTAGTACTCGGGGGTGCAGGTGGCGAGTTCGCGCGACCAGTCGATGGCGAAGCCGAGGCGCTTCAGCTGCGCCTTCATGTAGTCGATGTTGGCGTAGGTCCACTTCGCCGGCGGGACGTTGTTCTGGATCGCGGCGTTCTCGGCCGGCATGCCGAAGGCGTCCCAGCCCATGGGCTGCAGCACGTTGTAGCCCTTCATGCGGTGGAAGCGCGCGAGCACGTCGCCGATGGTGTAGTTGCGCACGTGCCCCATGTGCAGCTTGCCCGAGGGGTAGGGGAACATCGACAGGCAGTAGTACTTCGGACGGCTGGCGTCCTCGGTCACGCGGAAGGCGTCGGTGGAGTCCCAGTGCTGCTGGGCGGCGGTCTCGACGGCGGCGGGCTGGTATTTGTCCTGCATGGCGGCGTGCGGGCTGGATGGCGTTGAAAACACGCCAGTATACCCGGAAGCGCAGCCTTCGGTGCCCGGGGGGCGGGCTTGTCGTCCGCAGGCGCCGGCCACGGACAAAAAAATGGCACTCCGCAGGCGCGGAGTGCCGAATCTCCATTGAAGGAGGGAGGGAGACAAATGACCGGGGTGCGCCGCGATCGCGGCGCGGGAAATCTGTTCGGCGTTCAGGCGGCGCGACGGGTGTCGCCGCCGTGCTGGCGCTGCCAGCTGGCGTGGAAGGCCGAGAACAGGTCTTCCATCGCGAGCAGCGGCAGGCGCCACATGCGGTTCTGGGTGCGCACGTAGGATTGCACGCGCGGGGCGCACAGCGTGCTGCGCTCCTCTTCGAGCAGGCGCACGAAGTGATCCATCGCCGAGCCCCAGTATTCGGCGTTGCCGACCCAGCCGGTTTCGGCGGTGGCTTCGCGGACGGCCTTGCGCCACAAGGCTTCGGCACGTTCGAGGGAGACACCCGCCTTGCGGGCATACCAGGGCAGCAGCTTGGGCGTTTTCATGATCCGTTCTCCATCGGGGCCGGGTATGGCCCGTCTTGTTCCGCCCGCATTCTGTGCGGGCATCTCATTGTTTATGTTGTGGCGCAATATAGGTCCGGCGCCTGCGGTGTTCCTTGATTTTGCACAATTGAGAGCGCGATGAATGGGAAAGGTTCCTGTCTCGCGAAATTGATTTATGCATCGCACAATGCAAATTTAGCGCAAAATCGCGCTCCTGCAAGTAACTTGTTGTTGCGACGCAACATCACGCCGTGCCACATCGATTCGGCCCCGCCCGCCGTGGCCGATACAATGCGGGCTCGAAGAGGAACCGCGATGTCCACGCTGCTCAGCAACCTGAATCCCGAACAACTGCAGGCGGTGACGCTGCCTGCGCAACACGCCCTCATCCTCGCCGGCGCCGGTTCCGGCAAGACTCGCGTGCTCACCACCCGCATCGCCTGGCTGATCCAGTCGGGCCAGGTCGACCCGGCGGGCATTCTTGCCGTGACCTTCACCAACAAGGCCGCAAAGGAGATGCTCGCCCGTCTCGGCTCGATGCTGCCGGTCAGTACCCGCGGCATGTGGATCGGCACCTTCCACGGCCTCGCCAATCGCCTGCTGCGCGCGCACCATCGCGACGCCGGGCTGCCGCAGCTGTTCCAGATCCTCGATTCGGGCGACCAGCTCGCCGCCATCAAGCGCCTGCTGAAGACGCTCAACGTCGACGACGAGAAATTCCCGCCGCGGGAGCTGCTGCACTTCATCAACGGCCAGAAGGAAGCCGGCAACCGGCCGCACGCGGTCGAGGCCTGGGACGACTACACCCGCCAGCGCGTACACCTGTTTCAGGAGTATGAAGCACAGTGCCAGCGCGAGTCTGTTGTGGATTTTGCGGAGTTGCTGCTGCGCAGCTACGAGCTGCTCGAGCGCAACGAACCGCTGCGCCGCCACTACCAGCGCCGCTTCCGCCACATCCTGGTCGACGAGTTCCAGGACACCAACCGCCTGCAGTACCGCTGGCTGAAGCTGTTCGCCGACGAGGGCCGCGAGGGTGGCGCGGCGATGTTCTGCGTCGGCGACGACGACCAGAGCATCTACCGTTTCCGCGGCGCCGAGGTCGGCAACATGCGCGACTTCGAGCGCGAGTTCCGGGTGAACAACGTGATCCGCCTGGAGCAGAATTACCGCTCGCACAGCAACATCCTCGATGCCGCCAACGCGATCATCCGCCACAACAGCAACCGGCTGGGCAAGAACCTGTGGACCGACCAGGGCGCGGGCGAGCCGATCCGCGTATTCGAGGCCTACTCGGATGGCGACGAGGCGCGCTGGATCGTCGAGGAAATCCAGTCGCTGGTGCGCGACGGCGCGCTACGGAGCGAGATCGCGCTGCTCTACCGCTCGAACGCGCAGTCGCGGGTGCTGGAGCACCAGCTGTTCTCCGCCGGCATCCCCTACCGCGTGTATGGCGGCCTGCGCTTCTTCGAGCGCCAGGAGATCAAGCACGCGCTCGCCTACCTGCGCCTGATCGCCAATGCGGACGACGACACCTCCTTCGCGCGGGTGGTGAATTTTCCCACCCGCGGCATCGGTGCGCGCTCGCTCGAGGTGCTGACCGACGCCGCACGGGTCTACAACACCAGCCTGTATGCGACCGTGCCGCACCTGACCGGCAAGCCGGGCACCTCGCTCGCGCAGTTCGTGCGCCTGGTCGAGGACCTGCGCCGCGACACCGCCGGGCTGCCGCTGCCCGAGCTGGTCGACCACGTGCTCGACTTGAGCGGCCTGCGCGCGCACTACAAGGCCGACAAGGAAGGCCGCGAGCGGCTGGAGAACCTGGACGAACTGATCAACGCCGCCGCCAACTTCCTCGCCGAGTCGCAGGCCGACGCTGAAGTGCTGGCGCAGCCGCATGCGCTGCTGGCGGACTTCCTCGCCCACGCCTCGCTCGAGGCCGGCGACCACCAGGCCGACCAGGGCGCGGACGCGGTGCAGCTGATGACGGTGCACTCGGCCAAGGGCCTGGAGTTCAACGTCGTGTTCGTGTCGGGACTCGAGGAAGGTCTGTTCCCGCACGAGAACAGCATCCTCGAAACCGATGGCCTGGAGGAGGAGCGCCGGCTGATGTACGTCGCGGTGACGCGGGCGCGCGAGCGGCTGTACCTGAGCTTCGCGCAGAGCCGCATGCTGCACGGGCAGACGCGCTACAACCTGCGCTCGCGCTTCCTGGAGGAGGTTCCGGCCGAACTGACCAAGTGGCTGACGCCGCCCAATCCGCGCTCGGCCGCAGGCGGGGCGATGGGCGGCATGGGGGGCGGCTACTTCAAGCCCTCGCCGGCGACGGCCCAGGTGCAGCGCGCGCCGCGGCCGACGTTCGCGACCCTGCCCAACGGCCTGCGCATCGGCCAGGCGGTCAGCCATGCGAAGTTCGGTCAGGGGGTGATCGTGGCGGCGGAGGGCAGCGGCAGCGACGCCAAGGTGCAGATCAACTTCGGCCCGGCGGGGGTGAAGTGGCTGTTGCTGGCGGTGGCGAAGCTGGATCCGGCCTGAGCGCGCCGGCCGGCAGCGCTCATAACGACTGCTCTCAGAACGGCAGCGCTCAGAACGGCAGCGCTCAGAACGGCAGCTCCAGCCCTGGCCACACCGCCTCGATCGCCTGCCGGAAGCGCGCCTGGATCGCAGCCAGCCCACTGGCGTCGTCGGCCTCGAAGCGCAGCACCACCACCGGCGTGGTGTTCGACGGCCGCGCGAGGCCGAAGCCGTCGGCGAACTCCACCCGCACGCCGTCGAGCGTGATCACCTCGCGCGCGTCGGGGAAGCAGGACGGCGTGGCGAGCGCGGCCTCGCGCAGCCGGCGCACCAGCTCGAAGGGCTCGCCTTCGGCCATCGTCAGGTTGAGCTCGGGTGTGCTCACCGCATCGGGCAGCGCCTTCAGCGCGGCGTTGGCGTCGGGGCGGGCGGACAGGATCTCGAGCAGGCGCGCGCCCGCGTAAAGCCCGTCGTCGAAGCCGAACCAGCGCTCCTTGAAGAACATGTGCCCGCTCATCTCGCCGGCGAGCGGGGCGCCGCTTTCCTTGAGCTTGGCCTTGACCAGCGCGTGGCCGGTGTTCCACATCGTCGGTTTGCCGCCCCGGGCGCGGATCCAGGGTGCGAGATTGCGCGTGCATTTGACGTCGTAGATGATCTCGCCGCCCGGCACGCGCGCGAGCACGTCCTCGGCGAACAGCATCAGCTGGCGGTCGGGGTAGATGATCTCGCCGTCCTTGGTCACCACGCCGAGGCGGTCGCCGTCGCCGTCGAAGGCCAGCCCGAGCTCGGCGTCGGTGTCGCGCAGGGCGCGGATCACGTCATGCAGGTTCTCCGGCTTCGACGGGTCGGGGTGGTGGTTGGGGAAGCTGCCGTCGACTTCGCAGAACAGCTCGATCACCTCGCAGCCGAGGCGGCGGAACAGTTCGGGGGCGATGCCGCCGGCGACGCCATTGCCGCAGTCGACGACGATCTTCAGCGGCCGCGCCAGCTTCACGTCGCCGACGATGCGCTCGACGTAGGCGGCACGTACGTCGGCGCTGCGCAGCGCGCCGGCGCCGTGGGCGAGATCGTCCTCGGCGATGCGCCGGCGCAGGTCCCGGATCATGTCGCCGTAGAGCGTCTGGCCGGCGAGCACCATCTTGAGGCCGTTGTAGTCGGGCGGGTTGTGGCTGCCGGTCACCGACACGCAGGAATCGCAGCCGAGCTGCCAGGCGGCGAAGTAGGTGAGCGGCGTCGGCACGCAGCCGATGTCGATGACGTCGACGCCGGCGGCGCGGATGCCGTCGGCGAGCGCGCCGGCGAGCGCCGGACCGGACAGGCGCCCGTCGCGCCCGACCGCGATCGCCTGCTGGCCGCGCGCCACCGCCTCGGAACCGAGGGCGTGGCCGATCGCGCGCACCGCATCGGCGGTCAGCACGGTGTCGACGATGCCGCGGATGTCGTAGGCCTTGAAGGTCTCGGGGGCGGGCAGGGCGTGGCGCATGAGGGGGTCCGTTGGAAGGTCGTGCGGGGCGCCCGTGCGTCCCGGAGGGCGTACGGGCGGAGTGGCTCGGCGGATTCTATGCTGCGTCGCGCAAGCTTGCATGCATGGCGGGGCGTGCGGCGCCCCTGCGCGGGCGCATACAATGCCGGCTTCAGGCGGGTCCCGAGGCCCGCCCCCCGATTCCGGAGCACGTCACCTCATGACTCGACGCAAGGGCATCATCCTCGCCGGCGGTTCCGGCACCCGGCTGCATCCGGCGACCCTCGCGGTCTCCAAGCAGCTGCTGCCGGTGTACGACAAGCCGATGGTCTACTACCCGCTCGCCACGCTGATGCTGGCGGGCATCCGCGACATCCTGGTGATCTCGACGCCGCAGGACACCCCGCGCTTCGCGCAGCTGCTCGGCGACGGCAGTCGCTGGGGGCTGCGGCTGCAGTACGCGGTCCAGCCCAGCCCCGATGGCCTTGCCCAGGCCTTCCTGATCGCCGAGGATTTCCTCGCCGGCGCGCCCTCGGCGCTGGTGCTCGGCGACAACCTGTTCTACGGCCACGATTTCGCCGCCGAGCTGCGGGCCGCCTCCGCGCGCACCGCGGGGGCGACGGTGTTCGCCTATCCGGTGCAGCATCCCGAGCGCTACGGGGTGGTCGAGTTCGATGCCGAGGGTCGTGCGGTCAGTCTGGAAGAGAAGCCCGCCCGCCCCAAGAGCCGCTATGCGGTGACCGGCCTGTACTTCTATGACGCGCGCGCGGTCGAGTTCGCGCGCGGCCTGAAGCCGAGCGCGCGCGGCGAGCTCGAGATCACCGACCTCAACCGCCTCTACCTCGAGCAGGGCGCGCTCGACGTGCAGGTCATGGGTCGCGGCCATGCCTGGCTCGATACCGGCACCCACGAGAGCCTGCTCGAGGCCGGGATGTTCATCCAGACCATCGAGAAGCGGCAGGGACTGAAGATCGCCTGTCCCGAGGAGATCGCCTGGCGCGCGGGCTGGATCGACGGCGCGCAACTGAAGGCACTGGCGCAGCCGCTGGCCAAGAGCGGCTACGGCCAGTACCTGCTGCGCCTGCTCGAGGACCGGGTGTTCTGATGAAGGCGACCCCCACTGCACTGCCCGAGGTGCTGGTGCTCGAGCCGAAGGTGTTCGGCGATGCGCGCGGTTTCTTCCTCGAGAGCTGGAATGCGCGGACTTTCCGCGAGCTGACCGGGCTCGATGTCGATTTCGTGCAGGACAACCACTCGCGCTCGGCGCGCGGCGTGCTGCGCGGCCTGCACTATCAGTTGCAGCAGCCGCAGGGCAAGCTGGTGCGGGTGGTGCGCGGACGGGTGTTCGACGTCGCGGTGGACCTGCGCCGCGACTCCCCGCGCTTCGGGCGCTGGGCCGGCGTCGAACTGGGCGAGGACGACCACCGCCAGCTGTGGATCCCGCCCGGCTTCGCGCACGGCTTCCTGGTCCTCAGCGAATCGGCCGACTTCCTGTACAAGACCACCGACTACTACGCCCCGGCGCACGAGCGCTGCATCGCCTGGAACGATCCGCAGATCGGCATCGACTGGCCGCTGCAGGGCGAGCCGCTGCTGTCGGTCAAGGATGCGCAGGGCTCCAGTCTGGCCGCGGCCGAGGTTTATGGCGACTGAGCGGCGACTGAATCACCGCGCCGCGGCGCGCGTGCACGGCGGGTTCAGCGCAGCGCCGCGAAATGCGCCAGTACCCGCGCGGCGAGCCAGTCCTGGCTGCCCGGCCAGCGGCCGGCGAGGAAGCCGACGTGGCCGCCCTGCTGCGGCAGTTCGAAATGTACCGCGGACGGCAGCGTCTGCGGATCGGGCCAGGCCGTGGCAGGCACGAAGGGATCGTTGGCGGCATTGAGCACCAGGGTCGGCACCGCGATGCCGCCCAGCCAGGGCCGCGCCGAGGCGCGCCGCCAGTAGTCATCCACTCCGGCAAAGCCGTGGGCAGGCGCGGTATAGGCGTCGTCGAATGCGGCCAGTGAGCGCGCGCCTGCGATGCGCGCGGCGTCGAAGCGCCCAGGGTGGAGTTCGCACTTTGCCAGCGCCTTGGTGCGCAGGGTGGCGAGGAAGTGACGGGTATACACGCGGTTGAAGCCCTCGCCGAGCGCGTATCCCGAGCGCGTGAGGTCGAGCGGCGCGCAGATCGCCGCCGCAGCTTCGACCACTTCGCACGCAGCGGTGCCGCGTTCCCCGAGCCATTTCAGCAGCGCATTGCCGCCGAGCGAGACCCCAGCGGCGAACACCGGCGCACCGCCCGCGATCGCCTGCAGGCGGCGCAGGATCCAGTCGATCTCTTCGCTGTCGCCGGAGTGGTAGGCGCGCGGCAGACGGTTGGGCACGCCACTGCAGCCGCGAAAGTGCGGAACGACGCCGCGCCAGCCGCGGGCGCAAGCCGCCTGCATCAGGCTGCGCGCATAGTGCGAACGGCTGCTGCCCTCGAGGCCATGGAAGAGAACGAGAAGCGGGACGCGAAGTCGGTCGGGGAGCGGCGCGGAATCCGGCTGCGCCAGTGCTCCTTGCCCTTGAGTGAGGGGTGCGCGCGCCGCACCAGGCGGCTTCGGCGGATCGACCCAGTCGAGCTCGATGAAGTCGCCGTCCGGCGTGTTCCAGCGTTCGCGCCGGTAGGCCGGCAGCGGCGGCTTGCGCGCCAGGGGGAAGATGGTCTGCAGGTGGCCGCCCGGCAGCCACCATGGGGCGCGGTAGGCGGGCAGGCCGCTCAATGCACCACGCGCGGCGACAGGTCGCCGAAGTCCGCCTGTTCCGGAATCGGCGAGGCGTGGTGCAGCACCATGCGCCAGCCGTTGGGGCCGCGCACATAGACATTGGTCGCCGCCAGGGTCGGGCCGCTCTGCAGCGACCCTTCGCCGGCGACGCGCTCGAACACGCAGTGCATCGCCATCATCGCGCTGGCGCTGACGACGGCCTGGCTGACGTCGATCTTCAGGGTGCTGCCGCCGGACAGGATCTGCCGCCAGGTGTCGCGTACCGCCGCCAGGCCGACGATGCGCGGGCCGCCGGGATGGACGCACACGACTTCCTCGTCCTCCGACCAGACCGCCATCAGTGCGTCGATGTCGCCCTGGGCCAGCGCCTGGTAGAACGCGGCCTCGGCTTCCAGTGCAGTGGTGAAGTTGGCTTTGCTCACGGGATTGCTCGCTGCTTGTTCGGGGGTGCAAACGCGACGGGGGCCGAAGCCCCCGTGCATTCGAGACTGCGGAACGGCCGCAGGGTTCAGTGATGACCCTTGGGGCGCTCGCCGGTCAGCACGTAGTGCGCGCTGCAGTAGGGACAGACCGCCTCGCCGGTCTTCAGGACGTCCAGGAACACGCGCGGGTGGCGAGCCCACAGCGGCGCGCCCGGCGGCGGGCAGTGCAGCGGCAGGTCCTTGGCCGTGACGATGATGGCGTGGGGCTTGTCGGTGGTTTCACTCATGTCGCATTCCTCGGCGCGTGGAAATCAGACGTGGGCCAGCCAGTGCGCGTATTCCGGCGCACGGCCATTGACGACGTCGAAGAAGCGGGCCTGGATCTTCTCGGTGACCGGGCCGCGCTTGCCTTCGCCGATCTTGCGGTCGTCGAGCTCGCGGATCGGCGTGACTTCTGCGGCGGTGCCGGTGAAGAAGGCCTCGTCGGCGAGGTAGATGTCGTCGCGGGTCAGGCGCTTGGTGCCGACCTCGTAGCCGAGCTCGCGCGCGACGACGTGGATCGAGTCGCGGGTGATGCCGGTCAGCGCCGAGGCGATCTCGGGTTCGTAGATGCGGCCGTCCTTGACGATGAAGAGGTTCTCGCCCGCGCCCTCGGCGACGAAGCCCTGGTTGTCGAGCAGCAGCGCCTCGTCGTAGCCCATGCGGGTGACCTCGAGGTTGGCGAGGATCGAGTTCGGGTAGGTCGCGGACAGCTTGGCGCGCGGCATCGTCGAGTTGACGTGGTGGCGGGTGTAGGACGAGGTCTTCACCCGGATGCCCTTCTGCAGGCCTTCTTCGCCGAGGTAGGCGCCCCAGGGCCAGGCGGCGATCGCAACGTGCACACGGGCGCCGATGGTCGAGATACCCATCTTCTCCGAGCCGTAGAACGCGATCGGGCGTAGGTAGCAGGACTCGAGCTTGTTCGCGCGCACGACCTCCTTCTGCGCCTCCATGAGTTCATCCTTGGAGTACGGGATGTCCATCATGTAGATCTTGGCGGAGTTGATCAGGCGCTGGGTGTGCTCGGCGAGGCGGAAGATCGCGGTGCCGCTGACGGTGTTGTAGGCACGGACGCCCTCGAAGACGGCGAGGCCGTAGTGCAGCGAGTGGGTGAGGACGTGCGTGGTCGCCTCGCGCCACGGGACGAGCTTGCCGTCCTGCCAGATGAAGCCGTCGCGGTCAGCCATGGACATGATCAAAATCTCCGCCTGTATGAGTGTTCGCTGGATGGGTGTCGGGAACGCCCCGGCCAGGATCTCGTCGGGGCATAGCCGGTGAATTCTAGCGTAAAGGCGGCTGTCCGATACGCCCGACGTGCGATGTGGTGATCACGGCCGGGGTGCGGGTGGTTGGGAGGGCGCCCCGCCGCGCGCTAGAATGCAGCGCTTTCTGCGCCCGGAGCCGGAATTGAAGGATCGTCCCTGGAAACCCAACGTCACCGTTGCCGCCGTGATCGAGCGCGACGGCCGCTTCCTGCTGGTCGAGGAGGAGACGCCCGAGGGCCTGCGCTTCAACCAGCCCGCCGGCCACCTCGAGGAGGGCGAGTCGCTGGAAGAGGCTGCGGTGCGCGAGGCGCTGGAGGAAACCGCGCACCGCTTCGTGCCCGAATACCTGGTCGGCATCTATCAGTGGACGCGGCCGCAGGGCGACATCACCTACCTGCGCTTCGCCTACGGCGGCCGGATCGAGGGCGAGGAGGCCGGGCGCCGGCTCGACGAGGGCATCGTGCGTGCGGTGTGGATGACCATCGACGAGGTGCGCGCCACCGCCGACCGCCACCGCAGCCCGCTGATCCTGCGCTGCATCGAGGACTGGCTCGCCGGCGAGCGCCACTCGCTGGCGCTGGTGCGCCACTACCGCTGAGGCGTCCGGCCGCGATGATCCGTACGCTGCTCGCGCTGCTGCTGGTCCTGCCGCTGTCGGTGCAGGGCGCCACACTGCGGGGCGGGCAGGGCACCGCGGCGGCCGGCGTGCGGGAAGGCGCCGAGATCAGCATCTGCTACAACTACGGCTGCTTGCGCGAGGACGTGGTGCGTTTTCAGGCGGGGACGCTGGCGCGCCTGGGCGAGCGTCTGGCCGTCGCGCGCACCGCGGCCGAGGAGCGCGAACTGCTCGCCGAGGCGGTCGGCCGCCTGTACCGGGTCGCGGGTACGCAGACGCCGGTGGGCGCCGACCGCGCCGGCAACTTCCTCGATGCCGAGGTCCATGGCCGCATGGACTGCATCGACCATTCGACCTCGACCACGCGTCTGCTCGAACTGGTCGAGGCGCGCGGCTGGCTGCGCTTCCATCGCGTGGTGGAGCCGGCGCGGCGCACGCGCTTCATCCTGCAGCACTTCAGCGCGGTGGTCGAGGTGCTGTCGGCCGCGGAGCGCATCGCCCGCCTGCCGCCCGGCCAGGCCCTGGCGGGCTGCAACTGCACCGAGGACGGGCAGGTGATCGAGGAGGCGGCGGAGGGGGACGGCGGCGACCGTCCGGGTGAACGTTACGTGGTCGACAGCTGGTTCGTCGACAATGGCGAGCCGGCCGTGGTGCTGCCGCTCGCGGAATGGCTCAAGGGAGGTGGACCGAATGTCCAGTAGGAAGGATGGGAACGGCATGAAGGTGGTGGTCGGCATGTCCGGCGGGGTGGACTCGTCGGTGACCGCGCTGCTGCTGAAGCAGCAGGGTTTTGATGTCACCGGGTTGTTCATGAAGAACTGGGAGGACGACGACGACTCGGACTACTGCTCGACGCGCCAGGACCTGGTGGACGTCGCCTCGGTGTGCGACGTGATCGGCATCGAGCTCGAGGTGGTCAACTTCAGCAAGGAGTACAAGGACCGCGTGTTCGCCGATTTCCTGCGCGAGTACGAGGCCGGCCGCACGCCCAATCCGGACGTGTTGTGCAACTCCGAGATCAAGTTCCGCTGCTTCCTCGACCACGCCATGCGGATGGGCGCCGAGCGCATCGCCACCGGCCACTACGCCCAGGTGCGCGAGTGGACCAACGATGGCCGCACCGAGTACCAGCTGCTCAAGGCCGAGGACGGCACCAAGGACCAGAGCTATTTCCTGTATCGCCTGAACCAGGAACAGCTGGCGAAGACGATGTTCCCGCTCGGTGCGCTGTACAAGCGCGAGGTGCGCAGGATCGCCGCCGAGGCCGGCCTGCACGTGGCCGAGAAGAAGGACTCCACCGGCATCTGCTTCATCGGCGAGCGCCCCTTCCGCGAGTTCCTGATGCGCTACCTGCCCACCCAGCCGGGCGAGATCCGCGCCCTCGACGACGAGCGCGTGCTCGGCGAGCATCAGGGGCTGATGTACCACACCATCGGCCAGCGGAAGGGCCTGCACATCGGCGGCATCCAGGGCAACCAGGACGAGGCCGGCGAGCACGACGCCTGGTACGTGGCGAAGAAGGACGTCAAGGCCAACGTGCTCTACGTGGTGCAGGGCCACGACCATCCGGCGCTGCTGCGCGACCGCCTGGTGGCGACCGACCTCAACTGGATCGCCGGCCGCGACCCGCACACCAACTGGGTCTACACCGCCAAGCCGCGCTACCGCACGCCCGACCAGCCGTGCGAGATCGACCGCATCGCCGACGGCCGCGCCGAGATCGCCTTCGCCCAGCCGCAGTGGGCGATCACCCCGGGGCAGAGCGTGGTGGTCTACGAGTCGAAGGTCTGCCTCGGCGGCGGCATCATCGTGTGAGCGCCGGCGGGCGGCAGCGTCACGCCCGCAGCACGCCGCCCGCCACCGCCAGCGGCGGGTGGTTCGCCGCCTGCAGGCGCGCGGCATAGGCTTCGCAGCGTTCGACGTACTCGCGCGCGCTCTTGGGCATGGTCACGCGCGCGCGGGTGATGTCGGTGACCAGGTTGCGTCCCTGCAGGATCAGGCGCAGGCCGTCGGTGGCGAGCTGGCGCTCGTGTTCGGTCGAGGCCGGCGACAGCATCGCGCTCACCGCGCCCAGGTGCTCCGAGGCGACGACGAAGTCCGCCCACACCTCGAAGATGTCGGGGTCGGTGCGCAGCGTCTCGCACTTGACCTTGGCGATGCGGGTGAATTCCAGCACCAGCGGCCCGACGCCCTGGAACAGGTGCGTGCCGGAGAAGGTGAGGGCCATGACCGCACCCAGCCGGTCGATCTCGCGCAGGGCCTGCGCGATCTTGATGTAGCGGCTCTCGTAGAAGGCCTCCACCGGGATCGAGAACGCGCGGAAGGGTTCGCCCCACAGTTCGTCGATGCCCTCGTCGCCGCTGCGATGCAGGACCAGGCGGCCGAGCGCGAGCGCTTCCTGCAGGCAGCAGCCGCATTCGCGCATCAGGGCGTTGTCGGTCTCGATCTCGATGCCGAGTTCCTGCAGCTCCACCAGCTTGGTGAAGATGTCGGTGGCGCGGTTGAACAGCGCGCCGGCGTACATCGCGCCCTTGACCCGCTTGCGTTCCGGGTCCGGCTCCTCCAGATAGGCCCGGCGCGCGTCGTCCAGGCGCTTGCCCGGAATGTTGATGCCGTGCTCGACGTGGTTGAACAGGCGGCGGGTGAGCGCCTGGATCAGCTTCTTCTTGGCGTCGAGCGAATCCACCGGCGGGTCGTAGACCTTGAGCCAGTAGCCGTCGTAATGAATGCGCCGGATGCCGTCGATGAGGGCGACGGTGCCGTCCTGGATGGGCTCTTCCATTGCGCTAGGCCGTCAGCGTGGGAACAGGAGGCGAAGGATACGCCCGCGCTCAGGCGCTTCCAATAGCCCGCTGCCTCGCGGCCGCGGCGCGCAGCCTGCGTTCGCGACGCAGCTTGCGCCACTTGGCGGTCACGCGCAGGCGCCAGACGAGCTGGGTGCCCAGATAGGCGACGACGGAGCCGGTGATCGCCATGATGAGCATGCCCATCAGCAGCGGCTGGCCGATGCCGGTCAGCCATGCCCAGGCCTGTGCGAACGAGTCCATGAGGCGGAAAGGCTGCTCGACCTCGCCAGGCGTGAGCTCGGCCGGCGTGTGGACGCCAATGACGCCGGCGCCGAGGCGGTAGGCGAAGTAGTACAGGGGACCGTAGGTCAGCGGATTGCTGACCAGCGTGGAGACCGCGGCGATCCACAGGTTGCCGCGCAGCAGCAGGGAGGCGATCGCCGCCGCGGGGATCTGCGCGACCGGGATCATCAGGCCGAAGAACACCCCCATCGCCACCCCGCGCGCCACCGAACGCCGATTCACGTGCCACAGCAGCGGATCGTGGATGCGCGGCCCGAGCCAGCGCAGCAGGCGGCTCTGCGTGATGGCGTCGCGAGTAGGCAGGAAGCGTTCGAGCATGGTCCGGTCCGGGGCGAAGACGGCATCTTACGCATTGCGTGCCAAAGCACAAGCAAGGCTCCCGCGGGCGATCCGGCCCGCGTCGAACCCCCGCCGTCGGGTGACTGTTCACGCTCGCTGAGACCGCGCCCGCGGCGCGAAATTCAGCGCTCGGTCGATGCGATCGGGCGCCTGGCCGGCAGGGCGCGCGCAGGCGGGCAGCGGCTACCGACGGCCGCAGCCCTTCACGCCAGGTCGCTCGGAATCACCGCGCGCAGCACGGTCTGCGTCTCGCCCTCGCGGACGCGGTTGGTGAACCACCACAGCGCGCCCTTCTTGATCGTCCAGTCGGCTTCGCTGCCCGAGAGCAGCAGCGCGCACAGGCGGCCGAGCGCCGGCTGGTGGCCCACCACCAGGGCGGCGCCGCCGGCGTCGGGCCAGCCGGTGGCACCGAGAATGTCGGCGACGTTGCCGTCTGGGCCCAGGCTGGAGACGATGCGGAAGTCGTCGGTGAAGGCCGTGGCGGTCTGGCGCGTGCGCAGGGTCGGGCTGACCAGCACCTTGAGTTGCTTGGGCCGGTGCTCGTCGAGCCAGCGTGCCATGCGGCGCGCCTGCTTCAGTCCGCGCGCAGTGAGCTCACGGCTGTGGTCGGGTATGCCGTCCACCGCTTCCGCATGTCGCCATAGCAGCAGGTCCATCGTGTTCGTCCAGGTGTCGAGGGCCGGCATCATCGGTTCTCCATGTTGCGGCATGATGACCCGCACGCGTTCCCGGCCGCGTGGTGCGCCGTCACCATGGCTTCCTGCCTTCCAGCAACGGCGCGCATTCGCGCAGCACGCGGCGGCGCAGGCGGGCGTAGCGCGGCGCATGCCAGCCGAGCACGAAGGCGGCAGCGGGGGCGAGCGCCGGATTCGCCTGCGTCCAGGTGATCAGGCGCTGGCGGGCGATGTCCACGTCCTGCAGGAAGCCGAGCGCGGTCTGCGCCTGCACCACGCCTTCGAGATAGCGCTCGATGCTGCGTGCCGGGAACAGCGGCGCGAAGAACTCGATCCCGTAGCGCAGCAGCTTGAAGGCGATGCGCAGCGCGTGCAGCCGGGTCGGCTCGAGGCTCGCCGCGGCTTCGGCCCGGCGGCGGGCGCGCTTGCGCAGGCGGCTCAGGCGCAGGCGTGCGAACGCGCGCAGGTCCACCGCGGCGGCGAGGCCGCCGGCCGGCAGGCGGTGGAGGTCGGCGGTGAAGGCGAGCAGCAGCCGGCCCTGGGTCGCCATGTCCAGGTTGTGGCTGGCAAAGCGGCGGGCTTCGTTGCGCGCCTGCTGCACGGAGTCGAGGAGCGCGGCCATCGCCTCCGGGTCGGCGAGGCCCTCGGGCGTGACCGGCTCGAGCAGCTCGGCGTGGAAGACGTCGAGGTCGCGGGCGTCGCCGAAGCGCTCGGCGTTGTCGCGCAGGCGGGCGTTCCAGGTGCCGGCGAAGTTCTCCGGCAGCGCCGGCGCGAACAGCTTGAGCAGCGCACGCAGCCGGCGCTGGGAGACGCGCAGCTGGTGGATGAAGTCGGGGTGGATGGCGTCGGGATCGGCGCTGGCGAGCGCGGCGGCGGCATTGCCCTGCCACTGGCGCACGCAGGAAAAGGCCAGGCTGCGGAAGGCGTCGACGACGTTCTGCCCGGCGGCGATCGTCGATGCCTCGGCGCGCAGCGGGCTCGGCGGGGTGTCGAGGAACAGGCGGTAGCCGCGCTCGGCCTTGGAGATGTCCGCCGGCATCAGCGGCAGGTCCTGCGCCAGCGCGCACGCGAGCTCGACGAGATCCTGCGCGCGGCCGCGCTCGAGTTCGAGTTCGAGCTCGCAGATCGGCGCGCTGCGCTCGGCGCCGTCCGGCGTGCGCACCGTGACCTCGCCGGTGTCGATCATCAGCAGGATGGAGAGCTCCGGCGTGGGCGCATGGCGGCGCGTCTCGCGGCGGAAGCGGGTGGTGAACACCGGCACCAGCTCCTCGCGATGGCGGGCGAGCAGCCGGGCGGCCTCGGGCTGGTCCACCGCCGAGAAATCGAAGGCGCCGGTCCACGGCTGTTCCCATTCCGGCCGGCTCGACAGGCCGCCGCTGGAGAGGGCCGCGCACTTGACCGTCTGCAGCATCTGCCGGCCCTGGCGCCGCGTGCGCACGGCCACCTTGCGCGCCTTGAGCGCGAGCGCGGGGGTGTCGAAATAGGTGTTGTCCAGCGTGCTGGCGTTGCCGAGCTTCTCCGCCGCCGCGACCAGCGGATGCCGGCGCAGGGCGGGCAGCGCGCTTTTCGGCAGGGCAAGCTTGAGTTCGATTTCGTGGCTCATGGAGATTCGCCCGGAGGGGGCGCCGGAAGAAGGGGCGCTTGGATTCTAGATGGCCGCCAGCGCGGCGTCATGCGCGCCTCGATGACATGAAACATGACAGCGCACCGCCGCGCCGTGCGCACCCCCGCGCACGCCCCGCCTTCCCGCTCGCGGCGCGGTGCCGCCTCAGGGGCTCATTCGCCGAACACCTCGCGCCACAGCGTGCGCACCGGCGCGCGCGCCGCTTCGGCCTCGTCCGGGTCGATGCGCGAGGGACGGTCGTTGAGGCGCTGGCGGTGCTGCAGCCGGCGCAACTCGCGGTAGCTGTCGGCGCAGGCGGCGGCGAGGTCGGCAGGAATCAGCCCGAGCTCGCCGGCGATGCGCAGCAGCGCGATGTTGCCGAGGTTGCCGGTGAGCTGCGGGTGATCGTGGCTGTGGCCGAGCACCAGGTACTGGATCAGGAACTCGACGTCGATCAGCCCGCCCTCGTCGTGCTTGAGGTCGAAGAGCTCGCTCTTGCCGCCGTGGGCGTCGCGCATCTTCCGTCGCATCGCCAGCACCTCGGCGCGCAGGCCGTCGAGCTCGCGCTTCATGCGCAGGACCTCGCAGCGGATGCGCTCGAAGGCCTCGCCGAGGGCGCGGTCGCCGGCCGAGAAGCGCGCCCGCGTCAGCGCCTGGTGCTCCCACACCCAGGCCGATTCCATCTGGTACTTGCGGAAGGCCTCGAGCGAGCTCACGAGCAGGCCGGATTCGCCGTTCGGGCGCAGGCGCAGATCGGTGTCGAAGAGCTGGCCGGCCGCGGTCTGGCTGGACAGCCAGGTGTTGGTGCGCTGGGCGAGGCGGGTATAGACCTCGGACGCCTCGGGGGCGTCGTCGTCGTAGAGGAACACGATGTCGAGGTCGGAGGCGTAGCCGAGCTCCTTGCCGCCGAGCTTGCCGTAGCTGATCACGGCGAACTTCGGTTCCTCGCGATGGCGGATCTTGATCCGCCGCCAGCACAGCGGCAGGGTGAGGTCGAGCACGATGTCGGCGAGCTCGGACAGGTGGTCGGCGAGTTTCTCCACCGTCAGCAGGCCGGCGAGATCCTGGGTGAGCAGGCGGAACACCTGGGCGTGGTGGCGCTCGCGCATCACGTCCATCTGGCGCTCCATGTCGGGCTCGAGGGACTCGAGCTCGGCCGCCAGGCTGGCGCGGAAGGCCTGCCAGTCGGGCGCGCTCTCCAGGTTGCGCGCGTCCAGCATCTCGTCGAGCAGGATCGGGTGGCGAGTCAGGAACTGTGCGCCCCAGCGCGAGGCGCTCATCAGGTCAGCCACCCGGCGCAGGGCCTGCGGATACTGCTGCAGCAGGGCGAGATAGGCGCCGCGACGGCCGATGGCCTCGATCAGGTCGAGCATGCGCGCCAGCGTGTCGTCCGCTCCGGGAGTGGCGGCGGCGGCCTCGATCATGCGCGGCATCAGCGCATCGAGCCTGCTCTTGATGTTGTTCGGGAGCTGGCGGTAGCGCGGACTGGCGTGGATCGCCGCCAGGCGTTCGGCGCCGGCCTGCGGGCGGCGGTAGCCGAGCTCGGCGAGGGCGTTGGTCGTGGCCTCGGTGTCCTCGGCGTTGGTCCAGGTCGCGTCCAGGCTGTGGTCTTCCTCCGAGGGGTCGCCGAACACGCTGTCGAAGTGGCGGCTCACCACCTGGCGATGGGCGTCGAGCACGGCCAGCAGCGCCGGGTAGTCGGCGAAGCCCATGGCCTCGGCGATCAGCGCCTGGTCCTCGGCCTTCGCCGGCAGGTCGTGGGTCTGCGCGTCGTCCAGGTACTGCAGGCGGTGCTCCAGCCGGCGCAGGAAGACGTAGGCGGCGCTCAGCTCCTCCACCGCCTGGGTCGACAGGATGCCGCGCTCGGGGAGCAGGGACAGCACCCTCAGCGTCGGCCGCACCTGCAGCGCCACGTCGCGGCCGCCGCGGATGAGCTGGAAGACCTGGGCGATGAACTCGATCTCGCGGATGCCGCCGGGGCCAAGCTTGACGTTGTTGGCACGGTCGCGGCGGGCGACCTCGCGGCGGATCTGCGCGTGCAGTTCGCGCATGGCGTTGATCGCGCCGAAGTCGAGGTACTTGCGGAACACGAAGGGGCGGGCGATGTTGCGCAGCTCCTGCCAGCGTTCGCCGAGCAGCACCCGACCCTTGATCCAGGCGTAGCGCTCCCACTCCCGGCCCTGGGTCATGAAGTAGTTCTCCAGCATGTCGAAGCAGCACACCAGCGGACCGGAGTCGCCGTTGGGGCGCAGGCGCATGTCGACGCGGAAGACCTGGCCGTGCTCGGTGACCTCGGCCAGGGCCTGGATCAGCTGCTTGCCGAGGCGCTCGAAGAACTCGAAGTTGCTGATCACCTTCCGGCCGCCAGTGTCGCCGTCCTCGGGGTAGATGAAGATCAGGTCGATGTCCGAGGACACGTTGAGCTCGCGGCCGCCGAGCTTGCCCATGCCGATCACGAGCAGCTCCTGCTCCCAGCCGGTGGGCGACAGCGGCTGGCCGTAACGCTCGACCAGGGCGGCGCGCAGCACGTCGTGGGCGTGGCGGATCGCCACCTCGGCGAGCAGGGTCATGGTCGTCGTGACCTCCTGCAGCGGGGCCGCGCAGGCGAGGTCGCGCACGATCAGATGGCACAGCACCCAGATCCGCAGCTGGCGCAGGGCCGGGCGCAGCGCGGCGTCGCCGCCGGACACCGCCTCGCGCGCAGCCAGGAAGCGCTGCATGTCGGCCTCGCCGATCGGCCCCGCAATGCTGTCGGTGAGGGCGGCGCCCAGCCAGGGCTGGCTGTCCAGCATGCGCGACAGGTAACGCGACAGGCGGCGGGAGAACTGCACCGGCTGCGGCAGGGCGTCGGGAACGGAGGACATGGCTGGGCTCCAGTGCGGGCGCGGATCGTTGGTAGAATGTGGGCCTGGCCGGCGATCCTGCGCCAGCGGGCGGTGCACACGCATTTTATATCCGCCCGTGCAGGCAGCCGGCATGTCCCGCACAGGCGGCCCGCGCGAGCTCGCCGGGCCGGCTGCGCAGGCAGCAGGCTTGCTCGGCACGACCTCGCCGGCAAGGATCGGCCGCCAACATCTTCCGAGCACCTTCCCTGAGCACGCCCGCACCTCCTTCCCCCGCTGCAGATACCTCGCCGCCGGTGCCGGCGCGCCGGGGCGGCGGCGCGCGCAATGCGATCGCGTGGCTGCTGCGCGTCCTGGTCGTGGCCTGGCTGGTCGCGGCCGGCACCGTGCTGGTGGTGCGCCACGTGCTCATGCCCGCGGTCGGCGGTTTCCGCGAACCGATCGCCGCGCTGCTCGCGCAGCAGCTCGATCTTCCGGTGTCGATCGACCATATCGAGGGGGCATGGGCGGGCTGGCGGCCGCGGCTGCGCATCGAGGGGCTGCGCATCGCCGACCGGGAGGGGCGCGAGGCGCTGAGGCTGGGCGAAGTGGATGCGGTCGTGGCCTGGTCGTCGCTGCTGAAGGGCGAGCCGCATTTCGACCGCCTCGACATCCGCGCGCCCGAGCTGGTGCTGCGTCGCGATCCGGCGGGGAAGGTCTTCGTGGCCGGCATTCCGCTGCCGGCAGCCGAGGGTGGGGAGGGCGGCGGGCTCGACTGGCTGCTCGCCCAGCGCCAGATCGCGATCCATGGCGCCCGCCTGGTATGGCAGGACGAGCTGCGTGCCGCACCCGCGCTGGCACTCGAGGACGTGGCCTTCCGCATCGATCGCCGCGGCGGCGCGCTGCGGGTCGCGCTCGACGCCCGGCCGCCGCAGGCGCTGGCCTCCGCGCTGAGCATGCGCGGGGAGCTGCGACGCGGGCTGCGGCTCGCCGACCTGCGGCGTCCCTGGCCGGCGATCGGCCGCCTGTACCTGGAGCTCGAGCGCGCCGACCTGGGCGGCTGGCAGCCCTGGCTGGACTACCCGCTGCCGCTCGCGGGGCACGGCGGGCTGCGTGCCTGGCTGGATGCGGAGAAGGAAGGCGCGCTGGCGCTGACCGCGGATCTCGCGCTCGACGGGGTCCGCACCCGTCTCGCCGAGGCCTTGCCCGAGCTGCGGGTCGCGCACCTGGCGGGCCGCCTCACGCTGGCGCGGGACGCGACCGGCAGCCGGCTGAGCACGCGCGGACTGACGCTTAGCCTGGCCGACGGCCTCGCGGTGGCGCCCACCGACTTCGAACTCGGGCTCGAGCAGGCGGCCGATGGGGCGATCGCCGGCGGCGCCATGAGCGCGAACCGGCTCGATTTCGCGACGCTCGCGGTGCTCGCGGGCTACCTGCCGCTGGAGGAAGGCGTGCGCGCACGGCTGGCCCGCTTCGAGCCCAGTGGCAGCGTGGAGGAAATGCGCCTGGCGTGGCGCGGCGAGCCGGGGGCGCCGAGCCACTGGGCGCTCGCGGCGCGCTTCCACGGCATCGGCCTGCTCGCGCGCGAGGGCTGGCCCGGGCTGGGCAGCCTGTCGGGGAGCATCGATGGCGACGCGGACGGCGGGCGTTTCAGCCTGGCCGGCAGCGGCATGCACCTCGATCTGCCGATGGTGTTCGATCCCGGCCGCCTCGACTTCGACCGCCTGCGCGCCGAGGGCGGCTGGCAGCGCCGCGATGGGCGGCTGGAGCTGGCGCTCGACGGCGTCGAGTTCGACAATGCCGATGCCGCCGGCACCGCATCCGGGCGCTACTGGCCAAGCGCGGACGGCACGGGCGAGATCGACCTCCAGGCCCGCCTGAGCCGGGCGCAGGCGACGTCGGTCTGGCGCTACCTGCCGCGGGTGGTCAATGCCCACACCCGGGAATGGGTGCAGCACGGCATCCGCGCCGCGGGCGTGCCGGAAGCAAGGCTGCGCCTGCAGGGCAGGCTGGCGGACTTCCCGTTCCGCGACGGCTCGGGCCAGTTCCTGGTCACGGTGCGGGTGGCGGACGGGGTGCTGGATTACGCCCCCGGCTGGCCGGGCATCGACGGCATACAGGGCGAGGTGCGCTTCGAGGGCCCGGGCATGCGCATCGCGGCCGAGCGCGGGCGCATCCTGGGCGTCGATCTGGTCGATGTCGTCGCCGACGTCCCCGACCTCGATGCCCGGCCGAGCGAGATCATGACCATCACCGGGCGTGCGCGCGGACCCACCGCGGAGTTCCTGCGCTTCGTGGCCGAAAGTCCGGTGTCGGAGCGCATCGGCGGCTTCACCGACGACATCCGCGCCGAGGGCCGGGGCGAGCTCGAGCTGAAGCTGGTGATGCCGCTGCGCGATGTGCGCGAGACCGAGGTCGCGGGCGAGTTCCGCTTTGCCGGCAACCGCGTCGAACTGCTCGACGGGCTGCCGGCGCTCGAGCGTGCCGCGGGCAAGGTCCGCTTCACCAGCGATTCGCTCGCCATTCCGGAGGCGCGTGCGCAATTCCTCGGTCATCCGGCGACGGTCAGTGCCCAGACCGCTGCCGACGGTACCGTGCGCTTCGAGGCGAACGGGCGCGCCGACGCCGGCGCGGTGCGCGCGCGCTACGCCCTGCCGCTGCTCGACGGGCTGTCGGGCACGGCGGGATGGCAGGCCGCGATCCGCGTCGGCAAGGCCGGCACCCGGGTCGAGGTCGGGTCCGATCTGATCGGCTTCGCCTCCAGCCTGCCGGCGCCGCTGAACAAGTCGGCGGGCGATGCCTGGCCGTCGCGCTTCGTGTTCGAACATCCGGCCGGCGCGGAGGTCGACGGCATCGCGCTGCAGATCGGCGGGCAGCTGCGTGCCGAGCTGCAGCGCGCGCGCGACGAGGCCGGGACGCTGCGCGGCGGGCTGGCGATCGGACGCGCCACCGCCGATGCGCCGCCCGCCTCCGCGCGCGGCCTGCGGGTGGCGGCGGTGCTCGACCACCTCGACGTCGACGCCTGGCGCCGTGTGCTCGAGGCCGACGAGGCCGTCGGAGAGCCAGCGGACGGTGCCGGAAGTGGCACCGGGAGTGGCACCGGGGCGGGCGGCGCGGTCCTGCCCGCTTCAGGGTTGAGCGATCTCGCGCTCGCGGCGGACGAGGTGCGTGCCTTCGGCCACACCCTGAAGGCGGTGGACCTGCGCGCCGCGGCCGATGCCGGGGGCTGGAAGGCGCGGCTGGAGAGCGACATCGCCGACGGCGAGTTCGACTGGCGCAACGCCGGCGATGGCGCGCTGCGTGCGCGCTTCCGCCACCTGCGCGTGGGGCAGGAGGACGCGGATGCGGCGGAGGGGGGCGGCGAGGACGCCGCCGAGGTGCCCGCGGCGGTGGAGGAAGCGCCACCGCGCCGGCTGCCCGCGCTCGACGTGATCGCCGAGCGTTTCGAGCTGCGCGGCCTGGCGCTCGGGCGGCTGGAGGTGTTCGCGCGCAATCGCAGCGGGCTGTGGGAGCTCGAGCGCTTCGAGCTCGCCAACGAGGACGGCCGACTGGCCGGCAGCGGTCAATGGCGGGCGGCGGGGCGCCAGCGCACGCGGCTCGACTTCCGTCTGGAGACGCCCGACGTCGGCCGCCTGTCGCAGCGCCTGGGGCAAGCGGACGTGGTGCGCGGGGGCAAGGCGAGCCTGGCCGGGCAGCTCGGCTGGCAGGGCGCGCCCACGCGCATCGACTATCCGAGCCTGAACGGCAGCATGCGGCTGGAGACCGGCGCCGGCCAGTTCAACAAGCTCGAGCCCGGCGTCGGCCGCCTGCTCGGCATCCTGAGCCTGCAGGCGCTGCCGCGGCGGATCACGCTCGACTTCCGCGACGTGTTTTCCGAAGGATTCGCCTTCGATCGCATTTCCGGTAGCATCGCCGTGGCTGCCGGCGTGATGCGCACCGAGGACCTGGAGATACGCGGGCCGTCGGCGCGGGTGACGATGACCGGCTCGGCCGACGTCGTCGCCGAAACCCAGGACCTGCGCGTGCTGGTGCAGCCCACGCTGTCCGAGTCGGTGGCCATCGGCGCCGCTGCCGGGCTGCTGAACCCGGCGGTGGGGGTGGTCACCTACCTGGCGCAGAAGGTGCTCAGCGACCCGATCGAGAGGCTCTTCGCCTTCGAGTACGCGGTCACCGGCGCGTGGTCCGACCCGCAGGTGGCCAAGCGCGGGCAGGCACCGGTGGCCGAATAGCGATGCGCTTCGCAACCGCATCCGGAACCCCGTGCGCAGCGTCGCGATGGCCCCCGCGACCTTTGCGTCGCTTCGTCCGCCGACGCGCTGCGCGGTGCCGACACTGATCCGATCCTTACCCGAGTGGACGCGCCTGCCGTGCCGTCCGCGACCAAGACGCCAGACATGAACCTGCAGAGCCTTTCCTCCCCGGTGCGCATCGCCGCCATCCAGACCATCTCCGGCCCGGACGTCCAGGCCAACCTCGACGTCGTCGCCGGCCTCATCGCCGAGGCGGCGGCGGGCGGCGCGAAGCTGGTCGCGCTGCCGGAGTATTTTCCGCTGATCAGCAAGGACGAGGCGGCCAAGGTCCGCATCCGCGAAACGGAGGGCGCGGGACCGCTGCAGGACTTCCTTGCCGACGCGGCGCGCCGCCACGGCGTGTGGCTGATCGGCGGCACCATCCCGCTGGTCGCCGAGGCCGAGGACAGGGTGCGCAACAGCACGCTGGTGTTCGACGACCAGGGGCGGCGGGTGGCGCGCTACGACAAGATCCACCTGTTCGGCTTCCAGCGCGGCGAGGAGCGCTACGACGAGGCCGCGACCATCGAGCCCGGCGGAACCGTCGCCTGCTTCGACTCGCCGGCCGGGCGCACCGGGCTGTCGGTGTGCTACGACCTGCGCTTTCCCGAGCTCTTCCGTGCCATGGGCGAGGTCGACCTGATCGTGCTGCCGGCGGCGTTCACCTACACCACCGGCCGCGCGCACTGGGAGGTGCTGCTGCGCGCGCGCGCGATCGAGAACCAGTGCTACCTGATGGCGCCGGCGCAGGGCGGACGCCATCCGAGCGGGCGGGTGACCTGGGGGCACACGATGATCATCGACCCCTGGGGCGAGGTCCTTGCCTGCCGCGAGGAAGGCCCCGGCGTGGTCATCGCCGACCTCGATCCCGCACGCATCGCCGCGGTGCGCGAGAGCCTGCCGGCCCTGCGCCACCGCTGTCTCGCCTGATGGCGCCACGGCAACCGCCCGCCGATCGTTTTCGCCCGATGCCGGTCCAACCGGCACGATTCCCCAAGGATTTCCGCATGAGCAAGAGCCACAACCCCCTCAAGGTCGCCGACCGTTACCTGCTGTCGCCCTACGGCCTGGGCGAGGCGGAACTCGAGAAGACCTTCCGCAAGCTGATGCGGCACGACATCGACTTCGCCGACCTCTACTTCCAGTACCAGCGCTCGGAGGCCTGGAGCCTGGAGGAAGGCATCGTCAAGTCGGGCAGCTTCGACATCGAGCAGGGCGTGGGCGTGCGCGCGATCAGCGGCGAGAAGACCGCCTTCGCCTACTCCGACGACATCTCGCTCGACGCCCTGGTCGGCGCCGCCACCGCGACGCGCGCGATCGCCGCGGCGGGCGAGCGCCGCCGCGTCGGCATCCGCCCGCACAAGCTGAGGACCCGACTGTACCGCGCCGACGATCCGCTCGATTCGCTCGACGACACCGCCAAGGTGAAGCTGCTCGAGCGTCTGGAGAGCTTCGCGCGCGCGGAGGATCCGCGCGTCACCCAGGTCATGGCGCACATCGCCGGCTCCTGGGAGGTGGTGATGGTGGCGCGCAGCGACGGCCACCTGGCCGCCGACGTGCGTCCGCTGGTGCGGGTGTCGATCACGGTGATCATGGAGGAGGCCGGCCGCCGCGAGCAGGGCAGCGCCGGCGGCGGCGGGCGCTACGACTACGGCTGGTTCTGCGACGACCGCCTGCACGACTATGCGCGCGAAGCGGTGCATCAGGCGCGTGTCAATCTCGGCGCCGATCCGGCCCCGGCGGGCACCATGCCGGTGGTGCTCGGCCCCGGCTGGCCGGGCATCCTGCTGCACGAGGCGATCGGCCACGGCCTGGAGGGCGACTTCAACCGCAAGGGCAGCTCGGCCTTCTCGGGGCGCATCGGCCAGCAGGTGGCGGCGAAAGGCGTCACCGTGGTCGATGACGGCACCCTGCAGGACCGCCGCGGCTCGCTCTCGATCGACGACGAGGGTAACCCGACCGAGCGCACCGTGCTGATCGAGGACGGCATCCTCACCGGCTACATGCAGGACATGATGAACGCGCGCCTGATGGGCATGCCGCTCACCGGCAACGGCCGCCGCGAATCCTTCGCCCATCTGCCGCTGCCGCGCATGACCAACACCTACATGCTGAACGGCGACAGGGACCCGGAAGAGATCATTCGATCGGTCAAGAAGGGGCTGTACGCGGTGAATTTCGGCGGCGGCCAGGTGGACATCACCTCGGGCAAGTTCGTGTTCTCCACTGCCGAGGCCTACCTGATCGAGGACGGGAAGGTCACCCGCCCGGTCAAGGGCGCGACCCTGATCGGCAACGGTCCGGACGTACTGACCAAGGTGAAGATGATCGGCAACGACATGCGCCTCGACCCCGGCGTCGGCACCTGCGGCAAGGACGGCCAGAGCGTGCCGGTGGGTGTGGGCCAGCCGACGCTGCGCATCGACGGGCTGACGGTGGGCGGCACCGCCTGACGGGTGGGCGCTGCCTTGCGGCTGCGTGCGCGGCGGCAGGCGTGACCGCGTGCGCGTTCGGGAGCGGCGGGCCTCGTCAGCGCTCGCCCGGCCGCAGCCCGCTCAGAACAGCGCGAGCTGCGGCCCGTCCGGGCGCGGCGGGCGGAACAGCGCGGTGTTGAGCTCGCGCCGCATTCTCCCCATCCCCAGCCTGGCCTGCAAGCGGCGCATGCGCTGGCTGTAGAGCTGGGCGATCACGCCCTCGCCGCGCATGCGGTGGCCGAAGCGCGGATCGTTGGCCTTGCCGCCGCGCAGCTCGGCGATGCGGCTCATGACCCGCGCGGCGCGCGCCGGGAAGTGGGTCGCCAGCCACTCCTCGAACAGGCCGGCGAGTTCCTGCGGCAGGCGCAGCAGCACGTAGCCGGCGCTGCGCGCGCCGGCCGCGTGCGCGGCCTCCACCACCGCCTCCATCTCGTGATCGTTGAGTGCCGGGATCAGCGGCGCGAACAGCACGCCCACCGGCACGCCCGCCTCGTGCACGCGGCGGAGGGTCTCCAGCCGCCGGCCCGGACGTGCCGCGCGCGGTTCCAGGCGGCGGGCGAGGGCGTCATCCAGCGTCGTGACCGAGATCGTCACCTCGACCAGATCCTCGCGCGCCAGCTCGGCGAGCAGGTCGAGGTCGCGCTCGATCAGCGCCGACTTGGTGATCAGGCTCACCGGGTGCCGGGTCTCGCGCAGCACCTCGAGCAGCTGGCGGGTGAGGCCGGTGTGGCGCTCGACCGGTTGCCAGGCGTCGGTGTTCATGCCGAGGGCGATCGGCGCGCAGCGGTAGCTGGGCGCGGCGAGTTCCTTGCGCAGCAGTGCGGCGGCGTCGGGCTTCCAGAACAGCTTGGTCTCGAAATCCAGCCCCGGCGACAGATCGAGCCAGGCGTGGCTCGGGCGGGCGAAGCAGTAGATGCAGCCGTGCTCGCAGCCGCGGTAGGGGTTGATCGAGCGGTCGAAGGGGACGTCGGGCGAGCTGTTGTAGCTGATGACGCTGCGCGCGCTGTCGATGAAGAGCTGGGTGCGCAGGGGTTGCCCGGCGTCGTCGCCTTCGGCCGGCCAGCCATCGTCGAAGGCCTGGCGACGGTGATCGAGGTAGCGTGCGTCGGGGCGCGAAGCGCTGCCGCGGCCGCGCGGCAAGTCGAACGCCGGTTGCCGTTCGGCGCAGGCAGGCAGAGCAGTTGGGCTGTTTTTATATACAGTCATGAGGCGAAGTTTCCGCCTCGTGACCGGGGCCGTCAAGCGCGTTCAGGTTTGCGCGGGCTTGTCCTTGCGCTGGTCCGGGGTGGCGGTGGACGGCTTGTCGCCACTGCAGGCCGCGATGTCGAGGCGGGGCCCGTCCATCAGGCGGGCGGCCTGGGCCGGGGTGGCGATCGAATAGGCCACGGCGGTGGTGGCTAGGATGGCGGCGATGGTCTGGCGCTTGATCATGTCTGGCTCCTTTGGGATTCGTCATTGTTCGACATCGGGGCCGTCGCCGCGGAAATGCTCGGGCGTCAGGCCGTGCCGCTGCAGCAGGCGGTAGAACTCGGTGCGATTGCGTTCTGCCAGTCGTGCAGCGTCGGAGACATTACCCGCAGTAAGTTTCAATAGCTGTATCAGGTAGTTTCGCTCGAAGCGCCGCTTCGCCTCCGCATAGCCGAGGGCCTCGATCGGCTTCACGCGCAGCGCGCGCTCGACCAGGGCACGCGGAATCAGCGGCGTGGTGGCCAGCGCGCACACCTGTTCGACCACGTTCTGCAGCTGGCGCACGTTGCCCGGCCAGGCCGCGGTGGCGAGCGCCTCCAGCGCATCGGGCGCGAAGCCGGACAGGCGTTTGCCGTACTTGCGTGCCAGCCCGCGCAGGAAGTGCTCGGCCAGCAGCGGGATGTCCTCGCGGCGTTCGGCCAGGGTCGGCAACTCGAGGCTGACGACGTTGATGCGGTAGTAGAGGTCCTCGCGGAACTGCCCGCCGGCGAGCGCGGCATCGAGGTCGCGATGGGTGGCGGACAGGATGCGCAGGTCGACCGCCTCCGCATGCGTGGCCCCGACCGGACGCACCGCGCGCTCCTGCAGTACGCGCAGCAGCTTGACCTGGAGCGCCGGCGGCATGTCGCCGATCTCGTCGAGGAACAGGGTGCCGCCGTGCGCGGCCTGGATCAGGCCGGTGTGGGCGCTGGTGGCGCCGGTGAAGGCGCCGCGCACGTGGCCGAAGAGTTCGGATTCGAGCAGCGGCTCGGGGATGGCGCCGCAGTTGATGGCGACGAAGGGCGCGGCGGCGCGCGGGCTGGCGAGGTGGATCGCGCGCGCCAGCAGCTCCTTGCCGGTGCCGCTGTCGCCGCGGATCAGCACGCTGGCGTCCGAAGCCGCAACCAGGCGCGCCTCGTCGAGGAGCGCGTGCATCAGCGTGCTGCGGCTGATGATGCCGGCGCGCCAGGCGGGGTCGCCGGCGGCCAGCGGCGCCGCGTCTGCCGCGCCCAGCTGCAGGATCTGCTCGATGCGCTGGGTCAGGGTATGGCCGTCGAAGGGCTTGGTCAGGTAGCCGGCGACGCCCCGCGAGGTGGCCTCGACCGCGTCCGGGATGGTGCCGTGGGCGGTGAGCAGGATCACCGGCAGCGCCGGATGCTGGTGGCGGATGTCGTCGAACAGCGCCAGGCCGTCGCCATCGGGCAGGCGCACGTCGCTGAGCACCAGATCGAAGCGCTCGACGCCGAGCCGGGTGCGCGCGGCCTGGGCGCACTCTGCGGTCGACACGCGGTAACCGCTGGCCTGCAGGCGCATCGACAGCAGGCGCAGCAGGTCGCGGTCGTCGTCGATCACCAGCAGGTGCGCGCGGGCGGTGGAGGCGGGGCGGTTCATCTCGGCCTCATTCCGTACTGCCGGGATCCGGCTGCAGCGCCGGGGGACTCAGGCGACGCTCGATCTCGGTCAGCGCATCGAGCTTCTGCTGCAGTTCCGCGTTCCGCAGGTGCATGGCCCCGAGTTCGCGTTTCTGCTCCTCGACGCTGCGGTTGCGTTCGTCCACCTCCTGGCTCAGGCGTTCGAGCTGTGCGCTCAGGCGCTGGCGTTCGCGGATCTGCTCGAGCAGGGCGCGCGCGTAGGGGTGGTGCGCGCGGGCTTCGGTGCTGTCGTCGGCGAGCAGGCTCTCCAGGGCCTGGCGCGCCTGTGCGAGCCGGGCCTGGCCGGGCTGGGCGGCCTGCACGGCGAGGTGCAGTTTGCGCTGCGCGGCGTCGTGGCGTGCCGCTTCGACAGCGGTGGCGGTGAGGGCTTCGTCTCCGCCCAGCCAAGGGGGAAGGCTGGCGCATCCGGCCAGCACGACGAGCGCGGGCAGCAGCAGGTGCGCGACGGCGCGGCTGCCGGATGAGCGGAAGAGGGAGTGAAGCTCAGGCATGGGGCAGTTCGATCCGGAAATGGGCGCCGTGTTCGCTCGGCAGGGCGCGGACGGTGCCGTGGTGGGCGGAAATAAACTCGTGCACGATTGCCAGCCCGATGCCGCTGCCCTTGATCTGCGCGCCGGAACTGCGGCTGCCCTGGAAGAAGGGCTCGAAGATGCGCTCGAGCTCGCCCGGCTCGATGCCGGGGCCCTGGTCGCGGCAGTCGATCACCACCCGGTCGCCGTCAACGCCGATCTCAATGTGGATGCGCCCGTCTGCCGGGCTGAAGGCGACGGCGTTGGCGAGCAGGTTGGAGAACGCGGTACGCAGCTTGGCCGTGTCGGCGGCGACGATGGGCGCCGCGCCGGCGAACTCGATGCCGACGCCGCGGGCCTGGGCCTGGAGGCGGTGCTCGGCGGCGACCTCGCGCAGCAGCGGCAGCAGCGCGGTCGGCTGCAGGTGCAGCGTGCGTGCGTCGAACTGGCTGGCGTTGTACTGCAGGAGCTGCTCGATGCGCTCCTGCAGGGTGCGCGCGCTGTGTTCCAGGATGCCGGCGACCTCGCGCTGCTCGGGGCCGAGCCGGCCGAGCACGCCGTCGGCGAGCAGGGCCACGCCCTCGCGCAGCGAGGCCAGCGGCGTCTTCAGCTCGTGCGAGACGTGGCGCAGCACGCGGTTGCGGTTGGCTTCGAGCTCGGCGAGGCGCAGGCGCAGCCAGTCGAGGCGTTCGCCGAGCTGGCGCAGGTCGGCGGGGCCGGTGATGCGGATCGGCTGGGCGAGGCGACCCTCGCCGAGTTCCGCGATCGCGTGTTCGATGCGGCCGAGCGGGCGCAGCAGCCACCATCCGCCGAGGACGGCGAGCGCCGCCGCCAGCAGCAGCGCGCCCAGTACCTGTGCGGCGACCGTGTGGCGTTCGCCCTCGAGCGCATCCATCAGCGCCTGGTCCCGGCGGGCCAGCTGTTCCTCGACGAGGGTGGCGAGGGTGGCCGCGAGCGCGGCGAGACGGGCGAAATCACCGTCGGCCCCGTCCGCTGCCGGGACCGCAGAAGTGACCGGTATCCGCGCGCCGTCATGCGGCGGCGTGTGCGCCGCTTCCAGCCGTGCGCGGATCCGCTCCGCGGTCGCACGCCAGCCGGCGCCCGCGGTGGAGAACGCCGGGCCGGCGGATTCGAGCACGGCGAGCGCTGCCAGTGCGTCCTGCACCGTGCCGGCGAAGCGTGCCGCCAGGGCCGGCTCGCCGAGCACCAGGTACTGGCGGGCGCTGCGCTCGAGGTCGACCGTACGCTCGCCTATCCGCTTCGCCGCCGCGCTGAGGGCGAGCGCCTCGCGCTTGCCGTCCTGGATTGCGCGCGCGCTCGCCTCGAGGCCGAGCCACCCCGTTACGGCAGCGGCGGCCAGTGCGCCTGCGATCAGCAGGAAGCTCATCAGCAATGTGCTGCGAAACGAGAGGCGAAGCATGTGGGGGCGGAGCGGAGCGGGGCGGGCAGGGTTGGAGGGACGACGCAAACCCTGAAGTCTAGGTCAGCCAAGGGCGAGATGCGGTCCGGGAAGTGCAAGGCGAAGTAAGTCGGTGGTCCCGCCGTCGCTCCATGACGACAGGCGAAAACCCTTACGAAACAGTGATGTGCCTCAGCCTTTGCGATCGCCTGTCGGGCTGCGGCGACAGTCCGGCGCCATGGGGCGTGGCTGCCCCGGCCCGGTTGCCCCGAGCCGGGTCGGCAAGTGCTTGCTTGCATTGGTGAAAACATTATCTGGCACGGGTATTGCTCAACTGCGGGTCGGACTGCAGCGCAGGGGCTGCACCCCATTCAAGGAGAAAGCATGTTCAACAAGCCCAATATGTTCCAGAAGACGGCCGACACTTCCCCGATTCGCAGCACCCAGCGTCCGGCAGGCAGTATGGGCGCCTCCGGCAGCGTCCTTGCCGCTGCCGAATCGATCGGCGCAGCGGTCCCGGGCACGCCGAGCGAGGCGGTGCGCAGGACGGAGGCCCCGGTGTCCGCTGGCGCTGCACCCGCGCCGGGCAGCGAAACGACGGGCGGCAGCCGCCTGATCGTCGGCCCCGACGTCAAGCTCAAGGGCGCCGAGATCCTCGACTGCGACACCCTGGTGGTCGAGGGGCGAGTCGAGGCGACGATGGACAGCCGGGTGCTGAAGATCGCCGAGAAGGGAGCTTACAAGGGCACGGTCGTGATCGACATCGCCGAGATCCATGGCCACTTCGAAGGCGAGCTGACCGCGCGCCAGCAACTGCTGATCCACGCCACCGGCCGGGTGAGCGGCAAGATCCGCTACGGCAAGATCCTGATCGAGGAAGGCGGGGAGCTGTCGGGCGACGTGCAGTCGCTGAGTGCCGCGGGCAAGGAGTCGCTGCGCGCGGTGGACGGCAAGTCCCAGGAACCGCGCGTGCTCGCCGCGGTGGCGGGCTGAGGCGACGCTCAGCGCGACCGGGTGGCGGTCGCGTCGGGGCCGGTCTGCGCCGCAGCGGCGAG
The DNA here is from genome assembly GCA_029982755.1 of Rhodocyclaceae bacterium. Lineage (GTDB taxonomy): Bacteria > Pseudomonadota > Gammaproteobacteria > Burkholderiales > Rhodocyclaceae > Thauera. The sequence goes on along the minus strand of JARRBR010000015.1, from coordinate 8,415 downwards.
CTGCTGCGGCGACCAGCTCCAGTGTTTCTCCCAGGCCGCACGGACCAGATTGGGGTAGTGCGGCTTGCCCAGGCTGCCGTTGTAGCGCCCGAGCGCGCGGTAGAGGTCGCCCTTCTCGATGTCGAGGTAGTGGCGGAGGATGTTGCAGCCGTAGCGCAGGTTGGTGCGCATGTGGAACAGGTTGTCGTCCGCGCGGCCGATGACCTTGATCCAGAACGGCATCACCTGCATGTAGCCGCGCGCGCCGGCGGACGAGATCGCGTACTTGCGGAAGTTGCTCTCGACCTGGATCAGGCCGAGCACCAGCTGCGGGTCCAGCCCGGCGCGGGTGGCCTCGTAGTGGATGGTCGTCAGCAGTTCCTTACGGTAGGCCTCGTCCGGGATGCGCTTCTGCAGCCGGCGCGACATCTCGGCGAGCCATTGCGCGCGCTCCCCCGCGTCGGGAATCGGCAGCATCGGCGCCGCCGCGTCGCTGACCGCCGCGTGTAGCGCCGCGCGCACGCTCGCGGCCATCGGCTCGTACTGCTGTGCCCCCGCCTGCGCTCCGCCGGCCGCGAGCGCGAGGGCGCAGGCGGCGGCCAGCTTGCGGAGCGTGACGGGCAGGAGGCGCATGGTGGCAGGGGGGGCCGAGCGTCGTTGCGGAGGATCAGTCCTGCTTCAGCCGATCGAGCACATGGCCGAGGATCTCGCCGGCCGGCAGCTTGCTCGCTTCCGGATCGCGGCGGCCCTGGTACTCGACCAGGCCTTCCTTGAGGCCGCGGTCACCGATGGTGACGCGGTGCGGCACACCGATCAGCTCCCAGTCGGCGAACATCACGCCGGGGCGTTCGTCGCGGTCGTCGAGGATCGCGTCGACGCCGGTGGCGATCAGCGCGTCGTAGAGCTTCTGCGCGGCGTCGCGCACCGCCTCGGACTTGCCCCAGCCCACCGGGCAGATCACCACCTCGAAGGGCGCGATCGCGCGCGGCCAGACGATGCCGCGGGCGTCGTGGTTCTGCTCGATGGCCGCGCCCAGGATGCGGGTCACGCCGATGCCGTAGCAGCCCATCTCGAAGTGCTTGGGCTTGCCGTCCTCGTCGAGGAAGGTGGCGTTCATCGCCTTGGAGTACTTGGTGCCGAGGTAGAACACGTGGCCGACCTCAATGCCGCGCTGGATCGCGAGCACGCCCTTGCCGTCCGGGCTGGGGTCGCCCTCGACCACGTCGCGGATGTCGGCCACCTGGTCGGGCTCGGGCAGGTCGCGGCCCCAATTGACGCCGGTGAAGTGGAAGTCCTCGTCGTTGGCGCCGCAGATGAAGTCGGCCATGTGCGCGACCGTGCGGTCGGCAATCACCCTGACCGGCTTCCGCAGGCCGATCGGACCGAGGTAGCCAGGCTTGCAGCCGAAGTGCTCGACGATCTCGGACTCGGTGGCGAAGCGGAAGCCGGACTTCAGGCCTTCCAGCTTGCCGGCCTTGACCTCGTTCAACGCGTGGTCGCCGCGCACCAGCAGCAGCCACACGGTGACGCCGGCCGGATCGCCCTTCTCGTCGACGTCGTCGGTGGCCAGCACCAGCGACTTGAGCGTGCGCGACAGCGGCACGCCAAGCAGCTCGGCGACATCCTTGCACGTGGCCTTGCCCGGGGTCGGGGTCTTTTCCAGCGCCTGCGCAGGCTCGGCGCGACGCGCGATCAAGGACACCGCTTCGGCCAGCTCGATGTTGGCGGCGTAGTCGGAGTCGGGGCAATAGACGATGGCGTCCTCGCCGGTGTCGGCGATGACCTGGAATTCGTGCGAGCGGTCGCCGCCGATGGCGCCGGTGTCGGCCGCCACTGCGCGGTACTCGAGGCCGAGGCGGTCGAAGATGCGCTTGTAGGCGGCGAACATGACGTCGTAGCTGCGCCCGGCGGCTTCCTCGCTGCGGTCGAAGGAGTAGGCGTCCTTCATGGTGAATTCGCGCCCGCGCATGACGCCGAAGCGCGGCCGGCGCTCGTCGCGGAACTTGGTCTGGATCTGGTAGAAGTTCTTCGGCAGCTGGCGGTAGCTCTTAAGTTCCTGGCGCGCGATGTCGGTGACGACTTCCTCGGAGGTGGGCTGGAGCGCGAAGTCGCGCTCGTGACGGTCCTTCAGACGCAGCATCTCGGGGCCCATCTTGTCCCAGCGCCCGGTCTCCTGCCACAGCTCGGCGGGCTGGACCAGCGGCATGACGATCTCCATCGCGCCGGCGCGGTTCATCTCCTCGCGGATGATGGTCTCGACCTTGCGGATCGCGCGCAGGCCCATCGGCAGGTAGCTGTAGATGCCGGCGGCGGTCTTGCGGATCATGCCGGCGCGCAGCATCAGCTTCTGGCTGACGACTTCGGCATCGGACGGGGCTTCCTTGAGGGTGAAGAGATGGAACTGACTGGCGCGCATGGGGATCTTCTATCGGGAGACGTGTTGAGGCGTAAGCAAGCCCGCGATTCTAGCGCATGGCCTCGCCGCGCGACGCCCGGTGCACCGGGAGCTTAGTGGATGCACCCGGGTGGTGCGCTTTCAAAGCATGCCCAAGTGTGAAAAAATCGAGCCCAATCAACCGAATTTTGAAGGTTACTCATGCTTGACCGTGAAGGCTTTCGCCCGAACGTCGGCATCATTCTGGTCAATGCGCGCAACGAGGTGTTCTGGGGCAAGCGCATCCGCGAACATTCCTGGCAGTTCCCCCAAGGTGGCATCAAGCACGGCGAGTCGCCGGAGCAGGCCATGTACCGGGAGCTTTTCGAGGAAGTCGGACTGCGCCCGGAGCACGTCAGGATCCTGGGCCGCACGCGCGGCTGGCTGCGCTACGAGGTGCCCAAGCACTGGATACGGCGCGAGTGGCGCAACACCTACCGCGGGCAGAAGCAGATCTGGTTTCTGCTGCGGCTGGTGGGGCGCGATTCGGACGTCTGTCTGCGCGCGAGCACGCATCCGGAATTCGATGCCTGGCGATGGAGCAACTACTGGGTGCCGCTGGAGGCGGTGATCGAGTTCAAGCGTCAGGTCTACCAGCTGGCGCTGGTCGAGCTCGCACGCATCCTGTTCCGGTCGCGCAGCTTCGAGCTGCCCGAGAGCTACCGACTGCCCGAGCCTGAGCCCGCGGCGGAGCCGGTACGCGTGGTGCTGGGTCAGCGCGCGCAGCGCGGGGCCGCCCAATGAATAGCCGGGTGCAATCGGGCGCATAGCCTCACTCAATTTGGGGCTTTCCCGGTCCATGTCTAAGTTGATAGTGCAGCCGCCTGCAGGCGGCGCACATCACTGTCCGGAAGAAGGAGAGGAGACATGGAACTCAAAGGATCGCGCACCGAGGGCAACCTCAAGGCCGCATTCGCAGGCGAATCCCAGGCCAACCGGCGTTACCTGTACTTCGCGGCCAAGGCCGACGTCGAAGGTCAGAACGACGTCGCCACGGTCTTCCGCTCCACCGCCGAGGGCGAGACCGGGCACGCGCACGGCCACCTCGAGTATCTCGAAGCCTGTGGCGATCCCGCCACCGGGCTGCCCTTCGGCTCCACCCGCCAGAACCTCGGCGCCGCCATCGCCGGCGAGACGCACGAATACACCGACATGTATCCGGGGATGGCCAAGACCGCGCGCGACGAGGGCTTCGAGGAGATCGCCGACTGGTTCGAGACGCTCGCCAAGGCCGAGCGCTCGCACGCCAACCGCTTCCAGAAGGCGCTGGACGCGCTCGCCGACTGAGGTCCGCCGCAAAATTCTGCACGCCGGACGGGCGCAGCGCCGCCCGTCCACTGATCGCGTCCGGCGGTGGCCGGGCCGGGGAGGCTGTGTCATGAGCAAGCGAGAAGGCAGTCTGGAGGCACCCAGGCGTCACCCCATCGCCTGGCGCGACCCGGCGTTTTACGAGGAGGACAAGGTCCTCGCCGAGATGGAGCGGGTGTTCGACATCTGCCACGGCTGCCGGCGCTGCGTGAATCTGTGCAACGCCTTCCCGACCCTGTTCGATCTCGTCGACGCCAGCGCCACGATGGAAGTCGATGGGGTGGCGAAGAAGGACTACTGGAAGGTCGTCGACCAGTGCTACCTGTGCGACATCTGCTTCATGACCAAATGCCCCTACGTGCCGCCGCACGAGTGGGACCTCGACTTCCCGCACCTGATGCTGCGCGCGAAGGCGGTCAAGTTCCGCCAGGGCGAGGTGAAGTTCCGCGACAAGCTGCTGACCAGCACCGACGCGCTCGGCAAGCTGGCGGCGATCCCGGTGGTGGCGCAGACGGTCAATGCCGCCAACCGCAACGGCGCCGCGCGCGGGGTGCTGCAGTCGGTGCTGGGCGTCGACAAGCGCCGCGAACTCCCGCCCTATGCGCCGGCGAAATTCCGCTCGAAAGCGAAACCCGCTGCATCCTGGCCGGTGCGCGACGGCGAGCGCACGCCGGGCAAGGTGGCGATCTTCTCGACCTGCTACATCAACTACAACGAGCCCGGCATCGGTCACGACCTGGTTGCGGTGCTGGCGCACAACGAGATTCCTGCGGTGCTGGCGCCACAGGAGGCGTGCTGCGGCATGCCCAAGCTGGAACTGGGTGACCTCGAGGGCGTGGACCGCCTGAAGCAGCGCAACATCCCCGTGCTGGTGAAGCTGGCGCGGGAGGGCTATGCGATCCTGGCGCCGGTGCCGTCCTGCGCGCTGATGTTCAAGCAGGAGCTGCCGCTGCTCTACCCGGACGATGCCGACGTCGCCGCGGTGGCCGAGGCGATGTTCGATCCCTTCGAGTACTTCGTCCAGCGCAACAAGGACGGCCTGCTCAAGACCGACTTCAAGCGCCCGCTGGGCAAGGTGGCCTACCACATCCCCTGTCATGGCCGGGTGCAGAACATCGGCCAGAAGACGCGCGAGACCCTGCAGCTGATCCCGGACACCCAGGTCACGACCATCGATCGCTGTGCCGGCCACGATGGCACCTGGGGGGTCAAGGAGGAGTACTTCGAGCAGTCGATGAAGATCGGTCGACCGGTGTTCCGGCAGATGGTGCAGGCGGCGCCCGACTTCATCAGCTCGGACTGCCCGATCGCCGGCCGCCACATCCAGCAGGGCATCCGCGACGCGGGCACGAAACTCGACGCGCAGAAAGCCCATCCCTTGACCCTGCTGCGCATCGCCTACGGACTGGAGGAGACACGATGAGTGCGATCGCACGCGACAGCCTGCTGAGCCTGGAGCAGTACGCCCGCGAACGCGCGGCCTTCCGCGCGCGGGTGATCGCGCACAAGAAGACGCGCACGCTCGCGCTCGGTCCCAACGTGACCCTGGTGTTCGAGGACGAGCTCACCATCCGCTACCAGATCCAGGAGATGCTGCGCATCGAGCGTACCTTCGAGGAGGCCGGCATCCAGGACGAGCTCGACGCCTACAATCCGCTGGTGCCCGACGGCCGGAACTGGAAGGCGACGATGCTGATCGAGTTTCCCGACGAGGCCGAGCGCAAGGCCTGGCTGGCGCGCCTGATCGGTGTCGAGGACCGCGTGTGGGTGCGGGTGGCGGGCTTCGAGCCGGTATTCGCCATTGCGGACGAGGACCTCGAGCGCGAGAATGCCGAAAAGACCTCGTCGGTGCATTTCCTGCGTTTCGAGCTCGGCCCGGCCCGCGTGGCGGCGCTGCAGGCCGGGGCGCCGCTCGCGGCGGGGATCGATCATCCCAACTACACGGTCACGGTCGATGTCGTGCCGGAGGCGGTACGGCGGTCGCTGTGCGGAGAACTGCTTTCTTGAACCCGATCGTCAGGCAATGTCTGTGCGGGGGCCTTGCGGCCCTCGCGTCTTTTTCCATGCCGGTGTCTGCGGGCCTGCTCGTCGATGCCGATCCCGACTGGAAGGAAGTCGAGGCCACCATGCCGCCGGCGCCGCAGGAGGCGGGGTTGCGCGCGTTCGACATCGGCTCGCCGTCCCCCAATGCGTTCTTCGTCGATGAGGGCAGCGTCAGCGTCGGCGCGGACGGCGTGGTGCGCTACACGCTGGTGGTGCGCACCCCGGGCGGTGCCGAGAACGTGACCTTCGAAGGCATCCGCTGCGCCACCGGCGAGCGCCGCATCTACGCCAGCGGCCGCAAGGACGGCAGCTGGGTGCCGATGAAGAATTCCGCCTGGCAGGCGATCGGCGACAACACCTACAATCGACCGCGTGCGGCGCTCGCCTGGGACTATTTCTGCGACGGTCCGGCGGGGCCGCGCGACCGCAAGCATGCGCTGCAGCTGCTCCAGCAGCGGCGCGACCCCAGCCGTCCCTACGGAGTCCGATAATGATCGATCAGGCCATCGTCGAGTTCGACAAGGCGCTGCGCACCGTCTTCGCCCCCGCGCGCAGCGTCCGCCCGGTGCCCGGGGAAGACATTCCCGACGCCGAGCTCAGCGACGCCGAGCGCGCCCATGCGGCGGCGCTGATGCGCGTCAATCATGTGGGGGAAGTGTGCGCGCAGGCCCTTTACCAGGGGCAGTCGATCATGTCGCGCGACCCGGCGATCCGCGACACGCTGCGCCAGGCCTCGCAGGAAGAAACCGAGCACCTGGCATGGACCGAGCGGCGCATCGCCGAGCTGGGCGGGCGCAAGAGCCTGCTCAACCCGCTGTGGTACGGTGGGGCGCTCGCCATCGGGATGCTGGCCGGGCGTTTCGGCGAGCGCTGGAACCTCGGCTTCCTCGCCGAGACCGAGCGTCAGGTGGAACAGCACCTGAAGGGCCACCTCGGCACGCTGCCGGCGGCCGACCAGCGCTCGCGCGCCATCGTCGAGCAGATGAAGGCGGACGAGGCCGAGCACGCCGAGACCGCCGTGCGCCTCGGGGCGCATGAACTGCCCGCCCCGGCCAGGGGGCTGATGAAGCTCGCGGCGCGGGTGATGACCACGGTCACCTACCGGGTCTGAGCGCGCCGCCCGCGGCTGGCGAGGGGCGGCCGTCGTGCGCGGCGGTCGCGTTCAGTCGGCCTCGACCAGCTCGACCTCGTGGGTGATCTCGGCCGTCTTGGCGAGCATGATCGAGGCCGAGCAGTACTTCTCGGCCGACAGATGCACCGCGCGCTCGACCGCCTCGCGCTTCAGGTTGCGTCCGGTGATGGTGTAGATGAAACGGATGCGGGTGAACACCTTGGGGTCGGTGTCGGCGCGCTCGGCCTCGAGGCGAACGCTGCAGCCGCGCACGTCGTGGCGCCCGCGCTTGAGGATCAGCACGACGTCGAAGGCGGTGCATCCGCCCGCGCCGGCCAGCATCAGTTCCATCGGCCGCGGCGCCAGGTTGCGGCCGCCGGCGTCCGGTGCGCCGTCCATCGCGACCAGGTGTCCGGTGCCGGTCTCGGCGATGAAGCTCATCCCGTCCAGCCATTTGATCGTGCATTCCATTCCTGTCTGCTCCCCGGGGGTGGTCCCGTCGATGTTCGTTCGTCGAGGGGCGGATGTTACCGCAGCGCGACATTGCTGCGACGAGCACGCTCCCGATGCGGCGCCGGTCGGTGTGGCCTGGCGGTGCCGTGGAGGCGGGCGTTCGGGAGTCGAGGTGCCGGCTTCAATACGGAGGCGTAGTGATGCATTGCACAATATTGATGTGTGCAGCTTATCCGCAGGGTGCTCGAGGGCATGGGAGAAAGGTGGGTGCTGGCCTGAAAATTGAGATAAATCAAAACGCTTGTGTTCTATAAGTGCGGTTGATCGATAGATCAAATCTTTCGTTCTGCGGCGCACAAAAAAACTGTTGCGGAAGACTGTCCGGCTCTGCATAATCCGTCTCAGTCGGATCGCAGACGCAGCTGGTGGGGTACATGAGCTTGCGCCGATCCAAATGGTGTCTCCTCCACCCTCCTCCTTTGGTGTGGATTTAACGCAGTCCGGTCGGACTGCGTTTTTTTTGCCTGTCGCACGCGAGCATTCGCCATCGTAATCCTGTGATTGACACAGGCGGGGTGTTGGTCGTAGGATTGCGAGCTTTCCGTTTGACGGCCATCTACTTACGGCCCGACAAAGATCGAGGATTCACATGAAGACGTTTTCCGCCAAGCCGCACGAGGTCAAGCGCGACTGGTTCGTTGTCGACGGCACGGACAAGGTGCTTGGCCGTCTCGCCGCCGAAGTCGCCCGCCGCCTGCGTGGCAAGCACAAGGCCATCTACACCCCGCACGTCGATACTGGCGACTTCATCGTCGTGGTCAACGTCGACAAGCTGCGCGTGACCGGCAACAAGGCGCAGGACAAGAAGTACTACCGTCACTCGGGCTACCCGGGCGGTATCTACGAAACCAACTTCACCAAGCTCCAGCAGCGCTTCCCCGAGCGCGTGCTCGAGAAGGCGGTGAAGGGCATGCTGCCGAAGGGCCCGCTGGGCTACGCCATGCTGAAGAAGCTGAAGTGCTACGCGGGTCCGTCGCATCCGCACACCGCTCAGCAGCCGCAAGTTCTCGAGATCTGAAGGAGCCGA
>JARRBR010000107.1 GCA_029982755.1 Rhodocyclaceae bacterium | reverse complement strand
CGCAGGCGCTGCCGCCGGCGCTGGTGCCGCGGCGGGCGCGGCCGCGACCGGTGCAGGCGTGGGTGCCGCAGCAGGCGCAGCGGCCGGCTTGGCCGCGCTACCGCTGTCGGAACCGCCACAGGCGGCGAGCAGGACAGATGCCGCGGCGGCGATCAGGAAGGGAAACTTGTTCATGCGCTTTCTCCGTTTTGTCATGGTCTGCGTCGCAGCGATGCCCTGCGAATGCCCGAACACTAGCGGCAAAATCTCACGAGGTGATTGATAGCCGTCAATTCCGCCCGGACGCCGCCGAATATAACCGACAGGCGCGCCCCACCGGCAGGCGTCCGCGCGCAGCTCAGGCCGGACCGATCGCGCGCTTGGCGCGGAATTCATCGACCGCCACGTAGGTCAGCTTGGCCTCGGTCACCTTCACCACCACCGGATGCTCCGGGTTGCGCTCGGCGAAGACCTCGACATCGACGGTCACCGAGGTCTTGCCGACATGCACGATCTCGGCATGGAAGCTCAGGACGTCGCCCACCGAGACGGGCTGCTTGAACAGGAAGGAGTCCACGGCGACCGTGGCCACCTTGGAGCGCGCCCGCCGGGTCGCCGGGACCGCACCGGCGATGTCGACCATGGCCATGATCCAGCCCCCGAACACGTCGCCCGCCGGGTTGAGGTCGGCCGGCATCGGCACCACACGCAGCACGAGCTCCTTGGGCGAGGGCGGCATCAGGCACAGCGGCGCCGAATCGCCGATCACGCGCTTGGCCCCCTGCGCATCGATCGCGACATAGGTCAGGCGCGCCTCGGTGACCTTGACCACCACCGGGTCGGCGGGATTGCGCTCGGCGAAGACATGCACGTCGACCGTGATCGACGATCGGCCCACCGCGGCGACGTCGGCGTGGAAGCTGACGATGTCGCCGACCGACACCGGCTGCTTGAAGACGAAGGAATTCACCGCCACCGTCACCACCCGCGAGCGCGCGTGGCGGATCGCGGGCAGGGCGCCGGCGACGTCGACCATCGCCATGATCCAGCCGCCGAACACGTCGCCCGCGGGGTTGAGGTCGGCCGGCATCGGCATCACGCGCAGGGCCGGCAGCGTGTGCGGGGGCGCTTCCGCACCAGGACTTGCGTGATCGACCATGAGCTACTCCATCGGGCGGGAAGCCGGACCAGCCGGCGGTTGGATACAGAGCCCCGATCATGCCAAGAAACGCCCGTGCCATGTTGCGCGCGTCGTACCCTCGCTGCCCGCCAGCATCGTGAAACACATGCGCACGCCTGCAATGCAGCCTGCGTGATACTCTGGATTTGTGCATTGCACCATAACGCCCGTGACGCCCGCCAGGGCCGGGCGAACGCGAGGATCACCATGCTCGGACTGCGATGGCCGCGCCACCGGCCGCAACAACTGGCCCCCATCCTCAGCCTCGCGCTCCAGGGCGGGGGCGCGCACGGCGCCTACACCTGGGGCGTGCTCGACCGCCTGCTCGAGGCCGGAATCCGCATCGACGGCATCAGCGGCACCAGCGCCGGGGCGATGAACGCGGTCGCGCTGGCCCACGGGTGGACGCTCGGCGGCGCGGACGGCGCACGCGCCGCGCTCGCCGCCTTCTGGCAGGCGGTGGGCGACAGCGTGCCCTTCCACCTCGAGCTGCTGCACAGCCTGAACCCGTCCGCCGACGGCGTGCTGCCGGCGCCGATGAACATGATGATGGGCTTCACGCGGCTGTTCTCGCCCTACCAGTTCAACCCCTTCGAACTGAACCCCCTGCGCGACGTGGTGAACGCGCAGTTCGACTTCGAGCGCCTGCGCCGCGACTGCCCGCTCAAGCTCTTCGTCGCCGCCACCGCGGTGCGCACCGGCAAGGTCAGGCTGTTCCACACCCACGAGCTGAGCGTGTCGGCGCTGCTGGCCTCGGCCTGCCTGCCGACCCTGCACCACGCGGTCGAGATCGACGGCGAGCATTACTGGGACGGCGGCTTCACCGCCAACCCGGCGATCTACCCGCTGCTCTACGAGTGCAGCACGCCCGACATCCTGATGGTGCTGCTGAACCCGCTGCAGCGCGAGGACGCGCCGCGCAGCGCCGACGACATCGCCGCGCGCAGCATGGAGCTGGGCTTTTCGACCACCTTCCTGCGCGAGATGCGGATGATCGCCCACGCCCGCCGCCACATCGCCGAGATCGCGGGCTGGATGCCGCTCGGCCGCCTGGAGCGCAAGCTCGTGCACCAGCGCTTCCACCTCATCGAGGCCGAGGAGCTCGCCGACGCCGGCCAGGCCAGCAAGCTCAACGCCGCCAGCGGCTTCCTCGCCCAGCTCCACGAGCTCGGCCGCGCACGCGCCGCGAAGTGGCTGCGCAGGCACCAGCGCCAGGTCGGCCAGCGCGAGACGGTGGATGTCGCGCGCCTGTTCCTGTAGCGCGACGGGTCAGTCGGGCAGCGCCTCCAGCCGCGCCAGCCACGGCGCGCGCAGCGACTCGGGCACGAAGCTCGCCTCCAGGCTGTTGCGCGCCACGCGCTTGAGCTCGGCGCGCGTCAGCCCGAGCGCCTGGGCGGTCTGCAGGTAGTTCTGCGCGATGTAGCCGCCGAAGTAGGCGGGGTCGTCGGAGTTGATCGTGAGCCGGAGCCCGGCGTCGAGCAGGCGCTTGAAGTTGTGCTCGGCGAGCGTCGGGAACACGCACAGCTTCACGTTCGACAGCGGGCACACGGTCAGCGCCACCCGCTCGCGCGCCAGACGCTCGACCAGCGCCAGATCCTCCTCGCAGCGCACGCCGTGGTCGATGCGCTCCACCTTGAGCACGTCGAGCGCCTCGACGATGTAGGCCGGCGGCCCCTCCTCGCCGGCGTGGGCGACGACGTGCAGGCCCAGTTCGCGGCAGCGCGCGAACAGGCGGGCGAACTTGCCCGGCGGGTGGCCCTGCTCGGACGAATCCAGGCCGACGCCGTGGATGCGGGCCAGATGCGGCAGCGCCTCATGCAGCGTGGCGAAGCCCTCGTCCTCGCTCAGGTGGCGCAGGAAGCACAGGATCAGCCGCGAGCTGATGCCCCAGCGCGCCTGGGCCTCGGCGCAGGCACGCTCGAGCCCGTCGAGCACGGTCGCCAAGGCGATGCCGCGCGCGGTGTGGGTCTGCGGATCGAAGAAAAGTTCGGCATGCACAACCCCGTCGGCATGGGCGCGCGCGAAGTAGGCGATGGCGAGGTCGAAGAAGTCCTGCTCGCGGATCAGCGCCGCCGCCCCGGCGTAGTAGAGGTCGAGGAAGCTCTGCAGGTCGGTGAAGGCATAGGCGGCGCGGGTGGCCTCCACGCTGTCCCAGGGCAGCGCGACGCCGTTGCGGCGCGCGAGTTCGAACATCATCTCCGGCTCCAGCGTGCCCTCGATGTGCAGGTGAAGCTCGGCCTTGGGCAGGGCGCGGACATAGGTGTCGAGGTCCATGGCGGTCTCCTTGCAGATGAATGCATCCTAGCGCCAAAACCTGCATGCGGCGCTCCCCGCCTGCGCCCCGATCGGGGCGGTGTTTTCTTGTGGCGGCCACGGACCGGCGTTAGCATGACGGCCCGCTGCCCTGCAATGCGGCCGTGCCCGCTCGCTTGCGCACCGTCCGCGTGCGCGCGAACCCGCTGAATCCACCCCTGCTCCGGAGACCGACCCGATGCGCAAAACCTGGCTTGCCCCGCTGTTCGCCGCCTTCACCGCCGCCGCCGGCCTCGCCCTCGCGACCCCCGCCGCAGCCCAGACGACCCTGAAGATGGCCTATGCGCTGTCCTCCAGTTCGCACTACGGCGCGGGCGGCGAAGCCTTCGCCAAGGCCCTCGACGCCGGCACCGGCGGCCGCTACAAGGTCCAGCAGTTTCCCAACAGCGCACTCGGCGGCGAACGCGAGGTCATCGAGGGCCTGCAGCTCGGCACTATCGACCTCGCCATCCTGTCGACCGGCGCCACGCTGAACTTCGTGCCGCAGACCGGCGTGTTCGACATCCCCTTCCTGCTGCGTGACCTCAGCCACGCCCGCCAGGTGCTGGACGGCCCGATCGGCCAGGGCATGCTGAAGGCCTTCTCCGCGCGCGGCCTCGAGGCGCTGGCCTGGGGCGAGCAGGGCTTCCGCCATCTGACCAACAGCAAGCGCGCGGTCACCACCGCCGCCGACGCCAAGGGCCTGAAGATCCGCACCACCGAGAACCCGGTGCACATCACCGCCTTCCGCCAGATCGGCATCCTGCCCACGCCGATGGCGTGGCCGGAAGTGGCCACCGCGCTGCAGCAGGGCACCATCGACGGCCAGGAGAACCCGCTGTCGGTGATCACCTCGGCCAAGCTGTCGCAGTTGCAGAAGCATCTGTCGCTGACCGGCCACGTGTATGCGCCCGCGGTGGTGCTGGTGTCGCCGACGGTATATGCCGGCCTGTCCGACGCCGACAAGCAGGCCCTGGTCGACGCCGCGACAAAAGGCGCGCAGGCGATGCGCGCCTTCGTCGACAACATCGAGAAGACCGGCGTCGAGCAGCTCAAGTCCGAGGGCATGGAGGTCGTCACCGCGGTCGACCGCAAGTCCTTCGAGGATGCGGTGGCGCCCGCCTATGAGGACTACTACAAGCGCTTCGACAAGAAGCTGATCGACGACATCCGCAACACGCGCTGAACGCCGCCTGCACGGGCCGCGCCTGGCCCACACCGCGTCCGGCACAGCGGCGCGAGTCATCCACCGCCGCCGCACAGCCCTGCCTTCACATCGCCCCCGCCCCGCGCGGGGGCTGGACCGTCTACCGATCACCATGACGCTTCTCCACCGCATCGACCACTGGCTGTTCAAGGGCGTCTCCGTACTCGCCCAGCTCTTCCTGATCGCCGCGGTCTCGACCGGCTTCTGGCAGGTCGTCGCGCGCTTCGTGCTGTCCTCGCCGCTCGACTGGAGCGAGGTGCTGACGCGCGCGCTGCTGATCTGGGCGGTGTTGCTGGGCGTGGCGCTCGCCTTCCGCCACGGCGCCATGCTCGGCGTGGAGATCCTGCGCAGCGTGCTGCGCGGCGGCCAGCGCCGGGTGCTGGAGTGGCTGGTAGCGCTGGTGTGCAGTGGCTTCCTCGGCTTTCTGGCCTGGATCGGCGGACAGATGACGTGGCGGGTGCGCTTCCAGACCGTGCCCAGCCTCGACATCTCGATCTCCTGGATCTACCTCGCGATTCCCGTCGGCGCCGCGCTGGCGGCGATCGCCGTACTGCTGCGCGTCGCCGCGGGCGCCACGGCCGAGCCCGTGCCGCTCGACGGCCAAGGCTGATCGCCGCCCGCAGCACAGGGAACCCGCCAGCCTCAGTCTCGCCAGCGCTGCCCACATAAACCGCCCCCTCGCTGCCGCTCCGCAGCAGTCCCGCACCGCCCACCTTCCCGAGCCACGCCCACCATGTCCCAGTTGATGATCCTCACCATGCTGATCTTCTTCGGCCTTACCGTGCCGGTGGCGGTGTCGATCGGCCTGGCGGCGCTGGGCGGGGTGGCGGCGGCGAACCTGCCCTGGCTGGTGGTGGCACAGCAGATCTACGCCGCGCTCGACAAATACCCGCTGGTGGCGATCCCCTTCTTCATCCTCGCCGGCAACCTGATGGAGGCTGGCGGCATCTCCGAGCGCCTGGTGGAGTTCGCCAAGAGCCTGGTCGGCGGCGTGCAGGGCGGGCTGGCGATGACCTGCGTGATCACCTGCATGATCTTCGCCGCGGTGGCGGGCTCCAGCGTCGCGACCACCTTCGCGGTGGGCGCAATCCTGATCCCGGCCATGGTGCGCCACGGCTACCCGGCGCCCTTCGCCGCCTCGCTGCAGGCCACCGCCGCCGAACTGGGCGTGATCATCCCGCCCTCGGTGCCGATGATCCTGTTCGCGGTGTCCACCGACACCTCGACCGGCGAGCTCTTCATCGCCGGCGTCCTGCCCGGCCTGCTGATCGCGGCGGCGCTGATGGCCTACGTGTGGCTGTACGCCCGCCGCAACCGTCTCGGCCTGCACGACGGCGACGGCCGCCAGCCGGTATGGCCGGCCCTGCGCCGCGCCTGGCTGGCGCTGCTGATGCCGGTGATCATCCTCGGCGGCATCTACGGCGGCGTGTTCACGCCCACCGAAGCCTCGGTGGTGGCGGTGGTGTACGCGCTGGTGGTGGGCATGCTGGTCTATCGGCGCATCCGCCTGCCCGACCTGTCGGCGACGCTGCACCGCTCGGTGGTGGGCACCGCCAGCATCATGTTCATCATCGCCAACGCCGGCGTGTTCGGCTTCCTGCTCAACCGCGCCGGGGTGCCGGATGCGCTCGGGCAGTGGCTGGGCCAGCTGTTCAGCGACAAGGTGAGCTTCCTGCTCGGCGTGAACGCGGCGCTGTTCCTGATCGGCATGGTGATCGAGACCTCGGCCTCGATCGTGGTGCTCGCGCCGCTGCTGCTGCCGGTGGCGGTGGGCTTCGGGGTCGATCCGGTGCATTTCGGCATCATCATGGTGATCAACCTCGCGCTCGGCATGATCACCCCGCCCTTCGGCGTCAATCTCTTCGCCGCCAGCTCGATCTCGGGCGTGCCGCTCGAGCGCATGGTGCGCCCGCTGCTGCCCTTCGTCGCCACCGTGATCGCCTGCCTGATGATCGTCACCTACGTGCCGCAGATCAGCCTGGTGCTGCGCGACCTCGTCTATCGCTGAGGTCGCGCGGCGATCGCGCACCCCTCCCGCGCCCGGCGGCTGCCACCCGCGGCGGAGCCTGCGGGGGCAGTACGGCCCGCTCAGGCGCCCAGCAGCACCGCGCCGGTGGCGGCGATCGCACCGCCGGCCACGCGACGCACACGCTGCGCGAGCGGGGTCTCCGGCATCCAGCGCGCCAGCGCATAGCCCGCCACGTGCAAGGACGCGGTCGCGAGCGCGAAGCCCACGGCATAGCTCGCCAGGCTGGCACCGCCCATCTCCGCATGGTGGGCATGGCCATGGAACAGCGCGAAGGCCGCCACCAGCGGCAGCGCGGCCGCCAGCGGCAGGCGCGCGGCGAAGGCGATCAGCAGGCCGAACACCAGCACCGACGCGGCGATGCCCGCCTCCACCGCGGGCAGTGCGACGCCGACCGCACCGAGCGCGGTGCCAGCCAGCATGGCGAGCACGAAACCGGCCGGCAACAGCTGGCGCGCGACACCCGGCTGGCGCGCCGCATATAGCCCGACCGCGATCATCGCCAGCAGGTGATCGAGGCCACCGAAGGGGTGGCCGAAGCCGCTGAAGAAACTGGCCGATTCGTGGCCTGGATGGGCGAAGGCGGCCCCCGAAGCGCCGGCGAGCATGAACGTGACGGCGGGAAGAGTCAGCGTGCGGAAGGTTTTCATGGCAGTGGTTCCTGTAGTTTCGATGCGGGCGGGATACGCGTTCGACGCGCGTCCGGGATTCGATTGGCTTGCCAGCGGCCCGCTCAGCCCGCCGCCGCGGCGAGCAGTCCCTGGCGTTCGATGAAGTCGATGATATCGGCAAGCCCCTGCCCCGTCTTCTGGTTCGAGAACACGAAGGGGCGCGTGCCGCGCATCCTGCGCGCATCGCGGTCCATGACCTCGAGCGAGGCCCCGACCAGCGGCGCGAGGTCGATCTTGTTGATGACGAGCAGGTCGCTGCGGGTGATGCCGGGGCCGCCCTTGCGCGGGATCTTGTCGCCGGCCGAGACGTCGATGACGTAGAGGGTCAGGTCGGAGAGCTCGGGCGAGAAGGTCGCCGCCAGGTTGTCGCCGCCGGACTCGACGAAGATGATGTCCAGGCCGGGGAAGCGCGCATTCAGGCGGTCCACCGCCTCGAGGTTGATCGAGGCGTCCTCGCGGATCGCGGTGTGCGGGCAGCCGCCGGTCTCGACGCCGATGATGCGCTCGGGCGCCAGCGCCTGATTGCGCACCAGGAACTGGGCGTCCTCGGCGGTGTAGATGTCGTTGGTGACCACGGCGATGTCGTACTTGTCGCGCAGCGCCAGGCACAGCGCCAGGGTCAGCGCGGTCTTGCCGGATCCGACCGGGCCGCCGATGCCGACCCGCAGCGGGCCGCGCGCGGCGGCGGACGGCGAGGCGGAGAGGGTGTCGGCCGGGACGCCGAAGGAGACGGGAAGCGGAGTCATGATCTGAACAGCCTCGTGTATTGGGTTTCGTGCCGGCTGCTGGCGATCGCCAGGCCGGGCGTGTAGTTGCTCCAGCGCGCCTCGGGCAGCTGCAGCGCGGCTTCGACCAGGGGCGGGATGCGCTGGCCCAGCGTCGCCAGCAGGCGCTGGCCGGCGCTCTGGCCGAGCGGCACCGCCTTCACCGCCGCCATCACCTGGTTCTCGGCCCAGGCCCACAGGTAGGCGGCGAGCGCCTGGTCGGCGGGCACATGCCAGGCCGCGGCCGCCGCGGACCAGGCGCTCGGGAAGCACGGCGACTCGACCGCCAGCAGGCGCGCACGCCATCCGGGCAGCGCGGCGAAGGCGTCGAGCTCTGCCAGCAGCTTCACCAGCGACCAGCCCATCTGCACGGTCTCGGCACGCAGCTCCGAGGTCTCGCGGCTGGCGAGGAAGTCGTCGTTGAGCCGCGCCACCTCGCCATCGTCGCCCGTGCGCCAGGCGGCAAGCTGGCACGCCAGCAGCGGCGCCTCGAAGCGCGCCAGGCTCCATTCCAGCAGCTCGCCGATCCACGCCGCCGCCTCGGCTTCGCCGCGGATCGCGCCGCTCTCCACCGCCCACTCCAGGCCCTGCGAGTAGGTGTAGGCACCCACCGGCAGCGCCGGGCTGGCCAGCTGCAGCAGGCGGACCAGCGGCAGCAGCGCGGCATCGGCAGGCGCGTTCACTGCCCGGCCATCAGGTGGATGCGCGCGCCGCTGCCGTCGCCGGGGTGCTGATGGCCCGGTGCGTAGGCGCCGGCCTCGGGCTCGAAGGGCGCGCGCAGCGAGCTCACCAGCGCGCCCAGGCCGACGAGCATGCCCTCGAGCACATGGTCGGCCTGGATGCGCAGCCAGTCCCCGCCCGCATCGCGCCCCACCTCCACGGCGACGTGGCGGTTGCCGAGGTGGAAGGCCGCGCGCGCGAGCTCGGTCGCGCTGGCGCAGCGCACCTCGAGCAGGTCCTCGGGGGCGGAAACGACGGCGACGATGCGGCCGTCGCTGGCGAACAGGCGGTCTCCGCCGCGCAAGATGGTGCCGCGCGGCAGGAACAGGCCGACCTCGGCCCCGGACACGAGCCGGGTGCGCAGCCGGCTCTTGGTGCGGGCGCCGAAATCGAGTTCGAGCACGTCGCTCGCCGGCGCGTCGCCGTCATAGCGGTTCTCGATCAGCAGCACCGCGGGTGCGGCGGCGGGCATCATGAAGTCGGCAAGGATGTCGTTGGTCATCGGCATGATGGTGGGCTCCGGACGGATGCGGGCAGGGACGACTCGCCCTCGCCCTAGAACAGGAAGTAGCGCTGCGCCAGCGGCAGCACCTCGGCGGGCTCGCAGGCGAGATGCTCGCCGTCGGCGCGCACGATGTAGGTCTCGGGATCGACCTCGATCTGCGGCGTGGCGTCGTTGAGCACCATGTCGGCCTTCGTGAGCCTCCGGCAGCCCCGCACCGCGACCAGCGGCTTGCGCAGCCCGAGCGCGGCGACGTCGGGATTGGCGAGCGCGGCCTGCGAGACGAAGGTCACCGAGGTCTTCAGCGCGCGCCCGAAGCTGCCGAACATCGGCCGGTAATGCACCGGCTGCGGGGTCGGGATGGAGGCATTGGGGTCACCCATCGCCGCCGCGGCGATCATGCCGCCCTTCACGATCAGGCTCGGCTTGACGCCGAAGAAGGCCGGCCGCCACAGCACCAGGTCGGCGAGCTTGCCGGGCTCGATCGAACCCACCACATGGGCGATGCCATGCGTGATCGCCGGGTTGATGGTGTATTTGGCGATGTAGCGCTTGACGCGGAAGTTGTCGTTGGCGGTGCTGTCCTCGATCACCGCGACCGCATCCGGGACCGCCGCCGCGGCGCTGCGCCGGGGCGCCAGCCAGCCGCGCTGAAGCTTCATCTTGTGCGCGGTCTGCCAGGTGCGGATCACCACCTCGCCGACGCGACCCATGGCCTGCGAGTCCGACGACATCATCGAGAAGGCCCCGCTGTCGTGCAGGATGTCCTCGGCGGCGATGGTCTCGCGCCGGATGCGCGACTCGGCGAAGGCCACGTCCTCGGCGATGCTGGGGTCGAGGTGGTGGCACACCATCAGCATGTCGAGGTGCTCGTCGATGGTGTTGACGGTGTACGGCCGCGTCGGGTTGGTCGAGGACGGCAGCACATTGGGCCGGCCGATCGCGCGGATGATGTCCGGCGCATGGCCGCCGCCCGCGCCCTCGGTGTGGAAGGTGTGGATGGTGCGGTCCTTGAACGCCGCCAGCGTGGTCTCGACGAAGCCCGATTCGTTCAGCGTGTCGGTGTGGATGGCGACCTGGATGTCCAGCTCGTCGGCCACCGCCAGGCAGTTGTCGATCGCCGCCGGCGTGCTGCCCCAGTCCTCGTGCAGCTTGAGGCCGATCACGCCGGCCGCCACCTGTTCCTTCAAGGGCGCGGGCAGGCTGGCGTTGCCCTTGCCGAAGAAGCCCATGTTCATCGGGAAGGCCTCGGCCGCCTCGAGCATGCGGTGGATGTGCCACGGCCCCGGCGTGCAGGTGGTGGCGTAGGTGCCGGTGGCCGGCCCGGTGCCGCCGCCCAGCATCGTCGTGACGCCGGACGTTAGCGCCTCCTCGATCTGCTGCGGGCAGATCCAGTGGATGTGGCTGTCGATGCCGCCCGCGGTCAGGATCATGCCCTCGCCGGCGATCACCTCGGTGCCGGCGCCGATCGGGATCGTCACCCCGGGCTGGATGTCCGGGTTGCCGCCCTTGCCGATCTTCCAGATGCG
>JARRBR010000014.1 GCA_029982755.1 Rhodocyclaceae bacterium | reverse complement strand
CGCCGGCTTGGGTTCGTCCGACTCGCGGATCACGCGGATCACTTCCTCGATGTGCAGGAAGGCGATCATGCGGCCTTCGAGGATGTGGATGCGGCGATCGACCTCGTCCAGGCGATGGCGGGTGCGGCGCTCGACCGTGACGTAGCGGAAGTCGATCCACTCCTTGAGGATCTGCACCAGGTTCTTCTGCTGCGGCCGGCCGTCGCGCCCAATCATGGTCATGTTGACCGAGGCCGAGGTCTCCAGGCTGGTGTGGGCGAGCAGCACCGCCATGAACTCGTCGCGGTTCTGGCGGCTGGACTTGGGCTCCAGCACGATGCGAACCGGGGCCTTGTCGCTGGATTCGTCGCGCACCGTGTCGAGCGCACCGAGCACGAGCTGCTTGAGGTTCTTCTGCTCCTGCGAGACCTCCTTCTTGCCCGCCCGCGGCTGCGGGTTGGTCAGGGTCTCGATCTCGGACAGCACCTGCGCGGCCGATACGCCGTGCGGCAACTCCTCGACGATCGCGCGCCACTGGCCGCGGGCGAGTTCCTCGATCTTCCAGCGCGCGCGCAGGCGCAGGCTGCCGCGGCCCGATGCGTAGGCCTCGCGGATGGTTTCCGGCGTGGAGATGAGCTGCCCGCCGCCCGGGAAGTCCGGGCCGGGGATGATGCCGAGCACGTCATCGAGCGTGGCCTCGGGGTGGCGGATCAGGTGGCAGGTGGCCTCGGCCACCTCGCGCAGGTTGTGGGGCGGGATCTCGGTCGCCATGCCCACCGCGATGCCCGAGGCGCCATTGAGCAGCACGAAGGGCAGGCGCGCGGGCAGCAGCTGCGGCTCCTCGAAGGCTCCGTCGTAGTTGGGGATGAAGTCCACCGTGCCGCGGTCGATCTCGGACAGCAGCAGCTCGGCGATCGGCGTCAGTCGGCACTCGGTGTAGCGCATCGCCGCCGCCGAGTCGCCATCGCGCGAGCCGAAGTTGCCCTGGCCGTCGACCAGCGGATAGCGCAGCGAGAAGTCCTGCGCCACCCGCACCATGGCGTCATAGACGCTGGAGTCGCCGTGCGGGTGGTACTTGCCGATCACGTCGCCGACCACGCGCGCCGACTTCACGTGCTTGGAGGTGGGCGACAGCCGCATCTCGTTCATCGCATACAGGATGCGGCGCTGCACGGGCTTCAAGCCGTCCTCGACCTGCGGCAGCGCGCGCGACTTCACCACGCTCATGGCGTAGGCGAGGTAGGCACGCTCGGCGTAGCGGTCCAGCGCCAGCGTGCCGTCGTCCTCGGGCTCCGGTTCTGGTTCCGCGGCCGGGGGCGGGGGCGGCGGCACACTTGCGCCTGCATCGGCGGGCAGGGTCGGGGCGGATTCGGGCAGGTCGGCGGGCACGGGCGCGGCCTGAACGGACTTGGGCGATGTGCCGGCGGGTTCGGGCACTCCGAACAGATCTGGCGTTTCGGTCGTCATTGCACTTCAGCTTTGAATTCGGTTGGAGGGCAGCAGCTGGCGGGCGGGGCGTTCAGACATCCGCCTCCACGCTGTCACCCTTTTCTTCCATCCACGCGCGGCGGCCGGAGGCCTCGCCCTTGCCCATCAGCAGCGTGAACATCTTCAGCGTGTCCTGCAGCGCACCGCTGCGCACCTTGACCGGCAGCACGCGGCGGGTGGCGGGGTCCATGGTGGTCTCGCGCAGCTGGTCGGGGTTCATCTCGCCCAGGCCCTTGAAGCGGCCGATCTCGATCGCGTCGGGGCGGAAGCCCTCCTTCTCGAGGCGCTCGCGGATGGCGGCGAGCTCGCCCTCGTCGAGCGCATAGAGCCGGCGTGGCGGGCGCTTCTTGCCCTGGGCGGGGACGTCGACGCGGTAAAGCGGCGGCTGCGCCACATAGACGTGGCCGCGCTCGATCAGCTTGGGGAAGTGGCGGAAGAACAGCGTCAGTAGCAGGGTCTGGATGTGGGCGCCGTCCACGTCAGCGTCGGACATGATCACGACCTTGCCGTAGCGCAGGCCCGAGAGGTCGACCTCGCTGTCGGCCTTGTGCGCGTCGACGCCCAGGGCGACGGCGATGTCGTGGATTTCGGCGTTGGCGAACAGGCGGTCGGGGTCGATCTCCCAGGCGTTCTGCACCTTGCCGCGCAGCGGCAGGATGGCCTGGGTCTCCTTGTTGCGCGCCATCTTGGCCGAACCGCCGGCGGAGTCGCCCTCGACCAGGAAGAGCTCGTTGTCGGCGATGTCCTCGGATTCGCAGTCCGACAGCTTGCCGGGCAGCACGGCGACCCCCGAGGTCTTCTTCTTCTCGACCTTCTGCGCGCTCTTCTGGCGCGCGAGCGCCTGCTTGATCGACAGCTCGGCGATGGCCTTGCCGGCCTCGACGTGGTTGTTGAGCCAGATCTCGAAGGGGTCGCGCAGCTGGCTGGAAACGAGCTTCACGGCCTCGCGCGAGTTGAGCTTTTCCTTCACCTGGCCCTGGAATTGCGGATCGAGCAGGCGCGCCGAGAGCACGAAGCTCATCCGCCCGCACACGTCCTCCTGCTGCAGCTTGACGCCGCGCGGCAGCAGGGTGTGGTGGTCGATGAAGGACTTCATCGCCTCGAACACGCCGGCGCGCAGGCCGGATTCGTGCGTGCCGCCATTCACCGTGGGGATCAGGTTGACATAGGACTCGCTCGGCACCGCCGACTCAAACCAGGCCAGCGCCCAGGCAGCGCCCTCGCCCGGGGCGAAAGTTGCGTCGTCCTTGCCGGCGTACTTCTCGGCGGTGAAGATCGGCGCCACCGGCTCGACGTCGCCCGCGAGTTCCTTCAGGTAGCCGGCCAGGCCCTCGGGGTAGGACCAGGTCTTGGTCAGCGCAGGGCCGCTGGCCTGCTCGATGTCGAGGCGCACCGCGACCCCCGACAGCAGCACGGCCTTGGAGCGCAGCAGGCGCTCGAGCTCGTTCATCGGCACGCGCGGCGACTCGAAGTACTTGCCGTCCGGCCACACCCGCACGCGGGTGCCGGTCTGGCGGCCGCAGTCGCCTTCGACGCGCACCGGGCTGATCGTCTCGCCGCCGTCGGCGAAGTCGATGCGGTGGATCTTGCCGTCGCGCTTCACCTCGACCTCGATGCGCGTCGACAGCGCGTTGGTCACCGAAACGCCGACGCCGTGCAGGCCGCCCGAGAAGGCGTAGGCCGAGTTGCCCTCGCGCTTGTCGAACTTGCCGCCCGCGTGCAGCCGGGTGTAGGCCAGCACCACCACCGGCACGCCTTCCTCGGGGTGCAGGCCGACCGGGATGCCGCGGCCGTCGTCGGCCACGGTGACCGAGCCGTCCAGATGCAGGGTAACGTGGATCTTCTTCGCGAAGCCGGCGAGCGCCTCGTCGGCGGCGTTGTCAATCACTTCCTGGATGATGTGCGCCGGGCTGTCGGTGCGGGTGTACATGCCGGGGCGCTCGCGCACCGGCTCCAGTCCCTTGAGGACGCGGAAGGAGGATTCGTCGTACTGCTTGGGGGTGTCTTGCTTGCCAGCCATGCTGCGGGCCTGTCCGGATTCACGAAGGGCGCAAGGATAGCAGAGCAGTGGGCTGTATGTATGTTCAGGCGACAGGCGAACGACGCCGGTCGCGTGATGCTGCATGCGTGGGCGATGGCTGCCCGCGACGGCGCCTGCGGGCGATGTGGGAGCGAAAACACTATAGTTCCGCCCATGAGGCCGACCCCACGCCATGTCGAACGCGCGCTGCACGAGCCGGTCGAGATCGTGCCCTACGATCCGGCCTGGCCGGCGCTGTTCGCAGAGGAAGCGGCGCATCTGCGCGCGCTGTTGCCGGCGGAGCTGATCGGCCGCATCGAGCATTTCGGCAGCACTGCCGTGCCCGGCCTGGCGGCGAAGCCGATCATCGACATGCTGGTGGAGGTGCGTTCGATGGAGGACGTGGCCCAGCGCATCGCGCCGCTGCTGCAGGCCGAAGCTTACGAGTTCTTCTGGCGGGCGCCCGAGCACGGGCTGCCGGGAATGGACTACGCCTGGTTCATCCGCCGCGACGCGGCGGGCCGGCGCACGCATCACATCCATTTTCTCGAGGCCGGCTCGTCGGAGTGGGAGCGCCTGCTGTTCCGCGACTACCTGCGGGCCCATCCCGAGGCGGCGCGGGCCTACGGCGCGCTGAAGCTGCGGATTGCGGCCGAGCACCCCGACGACCGCGTGGCCTACGCCAGGGCGAAGACGCGCTTCGTGCGCGCGGCGATGCAGGCGGCGCGGCGGAACTAGCGCGGCGCTCGGAAGCGAGTACGGGGCGACTCCGGCCGGGGAAGGGTCGAGACGATCGCCCTCCGCATCGGTCCGGAGGCCCGCGTCGGGTGGAAAAAGCATCGCGGCTTCCGCCGCTCCCGCGGACCCTCTCGGTGCGGAGGGTGTGCGTGGAGCGGGGGAAGCCGCGAAAGTCCCGGCCAACCTTCAGACGACTCACATGCCCTGGTAGATCGGTCCCTCGCCGCCCTGCGGCACGACCCAGTTGATGTTCTGGGTCGGGTCCTTGATGTCGCAGGTCTTGCAGTGGATGCAGTTCTGGGCGTTGATCTGCAGGCGGGGGCCGGCCTCTTCGTGCACGATCTCGTACACCCCGGCCGGGCAGTAGCGCTGCTCGGGGGCGTCGTACTTCGCGAGGTTGATCGCGATCGGCACCGAGGCGTCCTTGAGCTGCAGGTGGCAGGGCTGTTCTTCCTCGTGGTTGGTGTTGGACAGGAACACCGAGGACAGGCGGTCGAAGGTCAGCACGCCGTCGGGCTTCGGGTAGTCGATCTTCGGGCACTCGGAGGCCGGCTTCAGCTTGTCGTGATCGGCGCTGTTGTGCAGCGTCCACGGCGCCTTGCCGCGGAACAGCATCTGGTCGATGCCGAACAGCAGCGAGCCGAGGACCAGGCCCTTCTTCATCAGCGGCTTGAAGTTGCGGTACTTGTGCAGTTCGGCATACAGCCACGAGTCGCGGAAGGCGCTCGGGTAGGCGGTGAGGGCGTCGCGCTGGCGCTCGTGGGCGAGCGCCTCGAAGGCGGCCTCGGCGGCGAGCATGCCGGACTTGATCGCGGTGTGGGTGCCCTTGATGCGTGCGGCGTTGAGGAAGCCGGCGTCGTCGCCGATCAGGGCGCCGCCCGGGAAGATGAGCCGCGGCAGGCTCTGGATGTTGCCGGTGGCGATGGCGCGCGCACCGTAGGCCAGGCGCTTGCCGCCCTCGATGTGCTTGCGTACCTCGGCGTGGGTCTTCCAGCGCTGCATCTCGTCGAAGGGCGACAGGTGCGGGTTCTCGTAGTTGAGGCCGACCACGAAGCCCAGCGCCACCAGGTTGTCCTCGAGGTGGTAGATGAAGCCGCCGCCATAGGTGCGGTTGTCCATCGGCCAGCCGGCGGTGTGCACCACCAGGCCGGGACGATGCATCTCGGGCTTGACCTCCCACAGCTCCTTGATGCCGATGCCGTAGGTCTGCGGATCGACGCCGTCGCGCAGGTTGAACTTCGCCTCGAGCTGCTTGCCCAGATGGCCGCGACAGCCTTCGGCGAACAGGGTGTACTTGGCGTGCAGCTCCATGCCGGGCTGGTGGTGCGGGCCGGGGGTGCCGTCACGGTTCAGGCCCATGTCGCCGGTGGCGACGCCCTTCACCGCACCGGCTTCGTCATAGAGGATCTCGGCGCCGGCAAAGCCCGGATAGACCTCGACGCCGGCGGCTTCCGCCTGCTCGCCGAGCCACTTGACGACGTTGCCCAGGCGCACGATGTAGTTGCCGTGGTTGTCGAAGCAGTCGGGGGTGAGCGCGGGCGGATTGCGGAAGGCGCCTTTCGCGGTCAGGAAGACGACCTGGTCCTCGGTGACCGCGGTGGTGATCGGGGCGCCCTTGTCCTTCCAGTCGGGGATCAGCTCGTCGAGCGGGCGCGGGTCGATGACGGCGCCCGACAGGATGTGGGCGCCGATCTCGGCGGCCTTCTCGATCAGGCATACCGAGATCTCCTGACCCTTGGCCGCGGCCAGTTGCTTCAAGCGGATCGCAGCGCCCAGCCCGGCCGGGCCGCCACCGACGATCAGCACGTCGAATTCCATCGATTCGCGTTCCATCCTGTTCTCCTGTTCCCTTCCCGGGGCACGTCGATGCCACCAGTTTATAAGCTCGCACGGGCCCGGCGCACCTGTCGCGGGCTTGGCCGGGTGCTGCACAACATACGGGGCCGTATGTTACATTAGCTTGCTCACAAAACACAAAGAGGAGATCGCAGGATGAACGAGCAGGCCAAGCTGATCTACACCACGCGCATGCCGGTGCGCTGGGGCGACATGGACGCCTACGGCCATGTGAACAACACGGTGTATTTCCGCTATTTCGAGCAGACCCGCGTGGAGTGGCTCGAGCAGATGGGCTGCCGCGTCAGCCCGGAAGAGCCGGTCGGGCCGGTGATCATCAACGCCGCGTGCACCTTCTTCGCGCCGGTGAATTATCCTGCGACGGTCGTCATCAAGATGTACGCCGGCGAGCCCGGGCGTTCGAGCGTGATGACCTGGTACGAACTGCTCGTAGAAGGCGAGGATCGCGTCTACTGCGAGGGCTCGGCGAAGACGGTGTGGATGGACATGCGCACCGGCAAGTCGTCGCCGATTCCCGACGTGGTGCGCGCGCTGTTCGACTGAGGCTGCGCCCTGGCCGATCCCGCGACGTGGTCTGCACCGGGGGACACCGGGGACCTGCATGCGGCGTACGGCCCGCAGAACAATCCGAAGTTCCGATTGATGGTGAGGAGACATCATGAATCTGCATGAAGACAAGCCCCTTTGGGAGCCTTCCGCCGAGCGCATCGCCTCGGCCAACGTCACTGCCTTCCGCCTGGCGGCGGAGAAGCGCTGGGGCGTGAGCCTGCCCGACTACGCCGCGCTCTACGACTGGTCGGTGGCGCACCCGGAGCAGTTCTGGGTCAGCGTCTGGGAGGAGGGCGGGGTCGTCGGCCACCGCGGCGAGCGGGTGCTGGTCGATGGCGACAGGATGCCCGGCGCCAAGTGGTTCCCCGATGCGAAGCTCAACTTCGCCCGCAACCTGCTGCGCTCGCGCGACGCGCACGACGCGATCGTGTTCTGGGGCGAGGACCGGGTGATGAACCGCATGAGCCACGGCGAGCTCTACCGCGCGGTGGCGCATTTCGTCGCCGCGCTCCGCGAGATGGGGGTGGGCCAGGGCGACCGCGTCGCCGCCTACATGCCCAACATGCCCGAGACCGTGATCGCCATGCTGGCGGCGGCGAGCATCGGCGCGATCTTCACCTCGGCCTCGCCCGACTTCGGCGTGCAGGGCGTGCTCGATCGCTTCGGTCAGACCGAGCCCAAGGTGCTGATCGCCTGCGACGGCTACTACTACGGCGGCAAGACCGTCGACGTGCTCGACAAGCTGGGCGAGATCGTCGGCCAGCTGCCCTCGGTCAAGCGCGTCGTGGTGGTGCCCTACGTGCATCATGACCACGACCTGTCGCACGTGCCGCATGCGCGCATGTACGCGGACTTCATCGCGCCCTTCCACTTCGTCGACGACATCGAGTTCGCCGAGCTGCCCTTCGACCACCCGCTATACATCATGTACTCCTCGGGCACCACCGGCGTGCCCAAGTGCATCGTGCATTGCGCCGGCGGCGCGCTGCTGCAGCACATCAAGGAGCACAAGCTGCACGGCGACGTGAAGCCGGGCGACCGCGTGTTCTACTTCACCACCTGCGGCTGGATGATGTGGAACTGGCTGGTCTCCGCGCTCGCCGCCGAGGCCACGCTGCTGCTCTACGACGGCTCGCCCTTCGCCGGCGACAACCGGATCCTGTTCGACTACGCCGACGCCGAGCACATGACCCACTTCGGCACCTCGGCCAAGTTCCTCGACGCCGCCGCCAAGTTCGGCCTCAAGCCGCGCGAGACGCACAGGCTCGACACGGTGCGCGCGATGATGAGCACCGGCAGCCCGCTGGTGCCCGAAGGCTTCGACTACGTCTATCGCGACATCAAGGCCGACCTGCAGCTCTCGTCCATCTCGGGCGGCACCGACATCATCTCCTGCTTCGTGCTCGGCAGCCCGGTGCTGCCGGTGTGGCGCGGCGAGATCCAGTGTCGCGGCCTCGGCATGGCGGTGGACGTGTGGGACGACGACGGCAAGCCCGTGCGCGGCGAGAAGGGCGAACTGGTGTGCACCAGGCCCTTCCCGGTGATGCCGGTCGGCTTCTGGAACGACGCCGACGGCAGCAAGTATCGCGCCGCGTACTTCGAGCGCTTCGACAACGTGTGGTGCCACGGCGACTTCTGCGAGATCACCGCGCACGGCGGGCTGATCATCTACGGAAGATCGGACGCCACGCTCAACCCGGGCGGGGTGCGCATCGGCACCGCCGAGATCTACCGCCAGGTCGAGAAGCTGCATGAAGTCGTCGAGTCGCTGGTGATCGGCCAGGACTGGCCGCCGCAGAACCCCAACGACGTGCGCGTGGTGCTGTTCGTGAAGCTGCGCGAGGGGCTTGCGCTCGACGACGACCTGGTCAAACGGATCAAGCAGACCATCCGCGACAACACCACGCCGCGCCACGTGCCGGCCAGGGTACTGCAGGTGGCCGACATCCCGCGCACCAAGAGCGGCAAGATCGTCGAACTGGCGGTGAGGAACGTGGTGCACGGCCGCCCGGTGAAGAACCAGGAGGCGCTGGCCAACCCCGAGGCGCTGGCGCACTTCCGCGACCGCGCCGAACTGGCGGAGTGAGGGACGATGAGCATGCTGATGAACCGTGACAAATCCGTGCTGCTGATCGTGGACGTGCAGGCGCGGCTGGCGCCCTCGATTCACGACGGCGAGAAGGTGGCGGCCCACTGCGTGTGGCTGGCACAGGTGGCCGAGCGCATCGGCGTGCCGGTGGTCGTCACCGAGCACTTCCCCGAGAAGATCGGCGGCACGCTGGATTCGGTGCGGGCGGTGACCGCCAATGCGCAGTACGTGAGCAAGCAGTGCTTCTCGGCCCAGGCCGACGGCTGCCTTGCCGGCACTGCGGTGGACGCCCGCCGCCAGGTGATCGTGTGCGGTACCGAGGCGCACGTCTGCGTGCAGCAGACCGCGCTCGACCTGCGCTGGGCGGGCAAGGAGGTGTTCATCGTCGCCGAGGCGTCCGGCTCGCGCGATCCCGCCAATCGCGACCTCGCCTTCGCACGCATGCGCAGCCACGGCATCGAGATCGTGTCGCGCGAGATGGTCGCCTTCGAGTGGCTGCAGCGCGGCGGTACCGAGCTGTTCCGCGAGGTCAACCGCGACTACATCCGTTGACGTGGCCTGCGGCGGGAGCCGGAGGCATCGTCTCCGGCTCCCGCAGATTGGGGATCCCGCGCGAGCGGGCCGCCGGGGGGCGATACCCTCGCGGCCCGCTCGCGCCCGCCGCCGACATAGGGAAAACTCGCCTATCCGGGTCGATGGGCATCGCCTAGCCTGTCCTTTTCTTGAACGGCGACGCGATACGCAACTCCGTTACCTCGATTGCCGGAGCCCTGCCGTGCGCCTTGCCGTGTCCTGATCATCGACAGGGGGCACGTGATGGAACAAAGGGAGAAGATCCGGCTGGCCGCGAACGTGGAGGCGGTCGTGGAGCAGATCGGCGCGCGTCTGCCGGCCGAACAGGCACAGGCGGTCGGCGCGTTCGCGGCGCGATTCTTCGCCCAGGTGGACCCGGAGGACCTCGAGGCCCTGTCGGTGTCGGACCTCTACGGCGCCGTACTCAGCCAGTGGCATTTCATCGCCCGTCGCAGCGCGGGCAGCGCCGTGCGCGTGTTCAATCCCCGGCTCGACGAGCATGGCTGGGAGTCGGCGCACACGGTCATCGAGATCGTCGGCGACGACATGCCCTTCCTGGTCGACTCGGTGACCATGGAGATCAACCGCCAGGGCCTGACGCTGCACCTGATCATCCACCCGGTGCTGCGCGTCGTGCGCGACGAGGAAGGGCGATTGCTGCGCCTGGCCGAACGCGGGGACAGCGAGGCGGAGCCAGAATCGGTGATGCACCTCGAGGTCGACCGGCGCACCGACCCGGCGGACCTTCAGGCCCTGCGCGAAGGCCTGGAGCACGTGCTCGCCGACGTGCGTGCGGCGGTCACCGACTGGGCCCGGATGCGCGAGCGGCTGCAGGAAATCATCGCCGGCATCGACACCATCCCGGCCACGCTCGATGCCGGGGAGCGGGCCGAGGCGCGCGCCTTCCTCGAATGGCTGGCGGCGGACAACTTCGTGCTGCTCGGCTGCCGCGACTACGAGCTCGTCGGCAGCGAGGAGGGCAACGAGCTGCGCATCGTCCCCGGCTCCGGCCTGGGGCTGCTGCGCGGCGAGGGCGAGGACGGGCAGTCGCGCTCGTTCGCGGCGCTGCCGCCGCAACTCAAGGCGCAGGCGCACCTGCCCGGCGTGCTGACGATCACCAAGTCCAATACGCGGTCGACGGTGCATCGGCCCGCCTACCTCGATTTCCTCGGCGTCAAGGTGTACGACGCCGACGGCCTGGTGTGCGGCGAGCGCCGGGTGATCGGGCTGCTCGCGTCGACCGCCTACGGCACCACGCCGGCGCAGATCCCGTTGCTGCGGCGCAAGGTCGAGGCCGTGATCGAGCGTGCCGGCCTGCCGCCGGGCGGCCATGCCGCCAAGACGCTGCAGACCATCATCGAGCGCTATCCACGCGACGAACTGTTCCAGATCGGCACCGACGAGCTCTTCGCCCACGCGATGGGCATCCTGCGCCTGGGCGAGCGCCTGCGCACGCGGCTGTTCGTGCGCTGCGATCCCTTCGCGCGTTTCGTCTCCTGCCTCGTCTATGTGCCGCGCGAGCACTACAACACCGACCAGCGCAAGCGCATGCAGGCGGTGCTGATGGACGCCTTCAACGGCAGTTCGTCCGAATTCGACGTGCAGTTTTCCGACTCCGCACTCGCCCGCATCCTGATCACGGTACGGACGACCGATTCGACCATCCCGCCCTTCGACGTGCGCGAACTCGAGCAGCGCCTGATCCGCGCCGCGCGCCGCTGGGAGGACGAGCTGCAGCAGGCCCTGGTCGAGCAGTGCGGCGAGGAGCGCGGCCTGGCGCTGATGCGGCGCTACGGCGGCGGCTTCCCGGCGGGCTACCGCGAGGACTACTCGCCGCGCATGGCGGTGTTCGACATCGAGCAGATGGAGGCACTGGCCGACGCCGAGGCGCTCGGGCTCAACCTCTACGTGCCGCTCGAGGCCCCGGCCGGCCGCCTGAACCTGCGCCTGTACCGGCTGGACGCACCGGTGCCGCTGTCGCAGAGCCTGCCGATGCTGGAGAGGATGGGCGTGAGGGTGATGGACGAGCGTCCCTCCGACATCCAGCGCCAGGACGGGCGCGTGGTGTGGATCCACGATTTCGGCCTGCATTATGCGGGCGCGGAGAACCTGAACATCCACGACTTGCGGCCGCTGTTCCAGGACGCCTTCCTGCGCGCCTGGCGGGGCGAGGTGGAGAACGACGACTTCAACCGCCTGGTGCTGCTCGCCGGGCTGTCGTGGCGCGAGGTCAGCGTGCTGCGCGCCTACGCCAAATACATGCGCCAGGCCGCCTTCACCTTCAGCCTGGCCTACATGGAGCAGACGCTGGCGGCTTACCCGAAGCTCGCGCGGGCGCTGTTCGAGCTCTTCCGCACCCGCTTCGACCCCGCGCTGGCAGGCGATCGCGAGGCGCAGTGCGCGGCGCTGGTGGCGGGCATCGAGGCCGATCTTAACAACGTCGCCAACCTCGACGAGGACCGCATCCTGCGCCAGTTCCTCGCCCTCATCCAGGCGACCCTGCGCACCAACTGGTTCCAGCGCGGCGCGGACGGCGCGCCCAAGGCCTACCTCTCGTTCAAGTTCCTGCCGTCGAAGATTCCCAACCTGCCGCAGCCGCTGCCGATGTTCGAGATCTTCGTGTATTCGCCGCGCTTCGAGGGCGTGCACCTGCGCGGCGGCAAGGTCGCGCGCGGCGGACTGCGCTGGTCGGACCGCATGGAAGACTTCCGCACCGAGATCCTCGGCCTGGTCAAGGCGCAGATCGTCAAGAACGCGGTGATCGTGCCGGTGGGCTCGAAGGGCGGCTTCGTGGTCAAGTGCCCGCCCGCGGAAGGCGGGCGCGAGGCGCTGCTCGCCGAGGGCATCGCCTGCTACCGCAACTTCCTGCGCGGCCTGCTCGATCTCACCGACAACCTGGTGCAGGGTGCGGTGGTGCCGCCGGCGGATGTGGTGCGCCACGACGAGGACGACCCCTACCTGGTGGTGGCGGCGGACAAGGGCACGGCGAGCTTCTCCGACTATGCCAACGAGGTCTCGGCCGAATACGGCTTCTGGCTGGGCGACGCCTTCGCCTCCGGTGGCTCGGTCGGCTACGACCACAAGAAGATGGCCATCACCGCGCGCGGCGCCTGGGAGGCGGTCAAGCGCCACTTCCGCGAGATGGGCAAGGACATCCAGCAGGAACCCTTCACCGCCGTCGGCATCGGCGACATGTCGGGCGACGTGTTCGGCAACGGCATGCTGCTGTCGCGGCAGACGCGGCTGATCGCGGCCTTCGACCATCGCCACGTCTTCATCGATCCCGACCCCGACCCGGCGCGCTCGTGGCAGGAGCGTGCGCGCCTCTTCGCGCTGCCGCGCTCGAGCTGGGACGACTACGACAAGTCCCTGATCTCGCCGGGCGGGGGCGTGTGGTCGCGCAGTGCCAAGTCGATTTCGCTGTCGCCCGAGGTGCGCGCCGCGCTCGACGTCCAGGCCGAGCGCCTGACGCCGACCGAGCTCATCCGCGCCATCCTCGCCGCGCCGGTCGAGCTGCTCTACAACGGCGGCATCGGCACCTACATAAAGGCCGCATCCGAGACCGATGCCGCGGTGGGCGACCGCGCCAACGATCCGGTGCGGGTCAATGGCGGCGAGCTGCGCTGCAAGGTGCTGGGCGAGGGCGGCAACCTGGGCGCGACCCAGCTCGGCCGCATCGAGTTCGCCTTGAAGGGCGGCCGGGTCAATACCGACGCCATCGACAACTCCGGCGGCGTGGACTGCTCCGACCACGAGGTCAATATCAAGATCCTGCTCGGCGGCGTGGTGGCCGAGGGCGAGCTGACGATGAAGCAGCGCAACCAGCTGCTCGCCGACATGACCGACGAGGTCGCCGCGCTGGTGCTGCGCGACAACTACGCGCAGACCCAGATCCTGTCGGTGACGCGGGCGCGCGGCGTGGCCTTGCTCGACGAGCAGGCCGAGTTCATGCGCCGGCTCGCGCACGCCGGCCGCCTCAACCGCAAGCTCGAGTACCTGCCAAACGACGAGGAGATCGCCGAACGCAGGACGGCCCGGATCGGGCTCACCAACCCCGAGCTCGCGGTGCTGCTGGCCTACAGCAAGATCGAGCTCTACGACGAGGTGCTCGCTTCCGACGTTCCCGAGGATCCCTACATCCGCACCGCGCTCGAGCGCTACTTCCCGGCGCCGCTGCGTCAGCGCTTCGCCACCCAGATCCAGGCCCACCCGCTGCGCCGCGAGATCATCTCCACGCACGTCATCAACAGCATGATCAACCGCGTCGGTCCCACCTTCGTCAGCCGGCTCAAGGGCGAGCTCGGCGCGGCGCCGGCGGACGTGGTGCGCGCCTACATGGCGACGCGCGAGGTGTTCGGGCTGGTGGGGCTGTGGCAGGACATCGAGGCGCTCGACAACCGCATCGACAACGCGCTGCAGACCGAGCTGATCATTGAGTCGGGACGCCTGGTGCAGCGCGGCACGCTGTGGTTCCTGCGCCAGCGGCGCTGGCTGGCCGACCTGCAGGCGACGCTGGCGCACTTCTCGCCGGGGGTGGCGGCGCTCGCAGAGCGCCTGGGCGAGTACGTCGCGCCGGCCTACCGTGCCGAGCTGGACGAATCGATTGCGCGCCGCGTGGAGCAGGGCGTGCCCGAGTCCCTGGCGCGGCGGGTGGCGGCGCTCGACGAGCTCTATTCGGCGCTCGACCTGGTCGAGGTCGCGGCGGAAAGCGGGCGGGACGAGGCGACCGTGGCGCGGGTGTATTTCGCCCTCGGCGGCGAGCTCGACCTGCACTGGCTGGGGCGGCAGATTTCGGCGCTGCCGGCGGAGACGCGCTGGCAGAAGCTGGCTCGTGGCGCGCTGCGCACCGACCTCTCGGCGCTCGCGCGCACGCTGGCCGGCGAGGCGATCCGGCTGGCGCCGGAGGGCACCGAAGTCGAGGCCATGCTCGCGGCCTGGCGCAGCCGTGCGGCCGTCGCGCTGGAGCGCTACCAGCATCTGCTGGCCGAGATCCACGCGGCGCCGAGCATCGACCTGGCGATGCTGTCGGTGCTGCTGCGCGAGCTGCGCGGCATGGCGTGAGCGCGCGGCGGGTGCGGGCCGCAGCGCCGCCCGCACCCGGTCTGCCTGCTGACGTGGCCGGGGTGCTTCGGTTATCATCGCGCTTTCCCGCAGCACATCTCCCATGACCAAATACGTCTTCGTTACCGGCGGTGTCGTGTCCTCTCTGGGCAAAGGCATCGCGGCAGCCTCTTTGGGGGCGATCCTCGAGTCCCGCGGCATCAAGGTCACGCACCTCAAGCTGGACCCGTACATCAACGTCGATCCGGGCACCATGAGCCCGTTCCAGCACGGTGAAGTCTTCGTCACCGAAGACGGTGCGGAAACCGACCTCGACCTCGGCCATTACGAGCGCTTTACCAGCGCCAAGATGAGCAAGCGCAACAACTTCACCACCGGCCAGATCTACGAGTCGGTGCTGAAGAAGGAGCGCCGTGGCGAGTACCTGGGCAAGACCGTGCAGGTCATCCCGCACATCACCGACGAGATCAAGGCTTACGTCAAGCGCGGCGCCGAGGGTGCCGACGTGGCGATCGTCGAGGTCGGCGGCACGGTGGGCGACATCGAGTCGCTGCCCTTCCTGGAGGCCATCCGCCAGATGGGCTTCGAGGAGGGCCGTCACGGCACCTGCTTCATCCACCTGACCCTGCTGCCCTACATCCCGACCGCGGGCGAGCTCAAGACCAAGCCGACCCAGCATTCGGTCAAGGAGCTGCGCGAGATCGGCATTCAGCCCGACGTGCTGCTGTGCCGTGCCGACCGCCCCGTGCCCGAGGACGAGCGGCGCAAGATCGCGCTGTTCTGCAACGTGATGCCCGAGGCGGTCATCGAGTGCCTGGATGCCGACTCGATCTACAAGATCCCCGGCCAGCTGCACGACCAGATGCTGGACCAGATCGTCTGCCACAAGCTCGACATCCTCGCCCGCGCGGCCGACCTGTCGGTGTGGGAGAGGCTGATCCATGCGCTGGAGAACCCGAAGCAGACGGTCAACGTCGGCTTCGTCGGCAAGTACGTGGACCTGACCGAGTCGTACAAGTCGCTGATCGAGGCGCTCAACCACGCCGGCATGCACACCGAGTCGAAGGTCAAGATCCACTACATCGACTCCGAGGACATCGAGCGCGACGGCTGCGGCGTGCTCAAGGCCATGGACGCCATCCTGGTGCCCGGCGGCTTCGGCAAGCGCGGCACCGAGGGCAAGATCGCCGCGATCCGCCATGCGCGCGAGAACAAGGTGCCCTACCTGGGGATCTGCCTCGGCATGCAGCTTGCGGTGGTCGAATTCGCTCGCGACGTGGCGGGCATGGAAGGTGCGCACTCGACCGAGTTCGAGCGCGACACCAAGTACCCGGTCATCGGCCTGATCACCGAGTGGAAGGACCGCAGCGGCAAGATCGAGAAGCGCAGCGAGGAGTCCGACCTCGGCGGCACCATGCGCCTGGGCGGCCAGCTGTGCCAGTTGAAGGAAGGCACGCTCGCACGCCAGATCTACGGTTCCCCGGAGATCATGGAGCGCCACCGCCACCGTTACGAGGTGAACAACACCCTGCTCGCCAAGCTGGAAGAGAAGGGCCTGGTGGTCGCCGGCCGCGCGCCGGTCACCGACCTGTGCGAGATGGTCGAACTGCCCACCGACGTCCATCCCTGGTTCGTCGGCTGCCAGTTCCACCCTGAATTCACCTCCAACCCGCGCAAGGGCCATCCGCTTTTCACCGCCTACGTGAAGGCGGCGATCGCGCACAAGCAGGCCGCGGCCTGAAGGAGCGAAGCATGAACCTCTGCGGATTCGAAGTCGGCCTCGACAAGCCCATCTTCCTGATCTCCGGCCCCTGCGTGGCCGAGTCCGAGCAGATGTGCCTGGACATCGCCGGCCAGATGAAGGAAATCTGCGCCGAGCTGGGCATCCCTTACATCTTCAAGGCCTCCTACGACAAGGCCAACCGCAGCTCGGGCAAGAGCTTCCGCGGCCACGGCATGGACGCCGGGCTGAAGATGCTCGAGGCGGTCAAGAAGCAGCTCGGCCTGCCGGTGCTGACCGACGTGCATACGATCGAGGAGATCCCGCTCGTCGCCTCCGTGGTCGACGTGCTGCAGACCCCGGCCTTCCTGTGCCGCCAGACCGACTTCATCCACGCGGTGGCGGCCAGCGGCAAGCCGGTGAACATCAAGAAGGGCCAGTTCCTCGCCCCCGGCGACATGAAGAACGTCGCCGACAAGGCGAAGGAAGCCAACGGCGGCGCCGACACCATCATGGTGTGCGAGCGCGGCGCTTCCTTCGGCTACAACAACCTCGTCTCCGACATGCGCTCGCTGGCGATCATGCGCGACACCGGCTGTCCGGTGGTTTTCGACGCCACCCACTCGGTGCAGTTGCCGGGCGGGCAGGGCACGGCCTCCGGCGGCCAGCGCGAGTTCGTGCCGGTGCTGGCACGCGCCGCGGTCGCGGTGGGTGTGGCGGGCCTGTTCATGGAGACGCATCCGGACCCGGCGAAGGCGCTGTCCGACGGTCCCAACGCCTGGCCGCTGCCGAAGATGAAGGCGCTGCTGACCACGCTCAAGGACATCGACACCCTGGTCAAGCGCCAGGGTTTCCTCGAAACCACGCTTTGAGAACGGATTCGGGGGACGACCGGTATAGCGTGCGCTGATAGATGCTATTGCCGGGCGTCGCCCACGAGGCGGTGCGCGTGCGGCAGCATGGGCAGTCCGCCGGTCTGCATCCCCCGCCGATCGATTCGAATACCCCGCAACTGCTACAGGACAAGACATGAGTGCAATCGTTGATGTGATCGCCCGCGAGATTCTCGATTCCCGCGGCAACCCCACCGTGGAAGCCGACGTGCTGCTGGAGTCCGGCGTGATGGGCCGCGCCGCGGTGCCGTCGGGCGCCTCCACCGGCTCGCGCGAGGCGATCGAGCTGCGTGACGGCGACAAGTCGCGCTTCCTCGGCAAGGGCGTGCTGCGCGCGGTCGAGAACGTGAACACCGAGATCGCCGAGGCGATCATCGGCCTCGACGCCGAGGAGCAGGCCTTCATCGACCGCACCCTGATCGAGCTCGACGGCACCGAGAACAAGTCGCGCCTGGGCGCCAACGCCATGCTGGCGGTGTCGATGGCGGTGGCCAAGGCTGCCGCGGAAGAGGCCGGCCTGCCGCTGTACCGTTACTTCGGCGGTTCGAGCCCGATGGTGATGCCGGTGC
Organism: Rhodocyclaceae bacterium; assembly: GCA_029982755.1. GTDB lineage: Bacteria > Pseudomonadota > Gammaproteobacteria > Burkholderiales > Rhodocyclaceae > Thauera. Next base: position 22,957 of record JARRBR010000014.1, on the reverse strand, counting down.
CGATGATGAACGTCATCAATGGCGGCGAGCACGCCAACAACAGCCTCGACATCCAGGAATGCATGATCATGCCGGTGAGCATGGGCAGCTTCCGCGAGGCCCTGCGCTGCGGCGCCGAGATCTTCCACCACCTCAAGAAGATCGTCGATGCCAAGGGCTACCCCACCACCGTCGGCGACGAGGGCGGCTTCGCCCCGAACGTTTCCGGTACCGAGGAAGCGCTCAACCTGATCCAGGAAGCCATCGTCGCCGCCGGCTACGTGCCCGGCCAGGACGTGCTGCTGGCGCTCGACTGCGCCGCATCGGAGTTCTACAAGGACGGCAGGTACGAGCTCAAGGGCGAGGGCCTGTCGCTCACCGCCGAGGGCTTCACCGACTACCTCGAGACCCTGTGCGACAAGTTCCCGATCGTGTCGATCGAGGACGCCATGGCCGAGGGCGACTGGGATGGCTGGAAGATCCTCACCGAGCGCCTCGGCAAGCGCGTGCAGCTGGTGGGCGACGACCTCTTCGTCACCAACACCAAGATCCTGCAGCAGGGCATCGAGCAGGGCGTGGCCAACTCGATCCTGATCAAGATCAACCAGATCGGCACGCTGACCGAGACCTTCGCCGCCGTCGAGATGGCCAAGCTCGCCGGCTACACCGCGGTGATCTCGCACCGTTCGGGCGAGACCGACGACTCGACGATCGCCGACATCGCCGTCGGCCTGCGCGCGATGCAGATCAAGACCGGCTCGCTGAGCCGCTCGGACCGCATCTCGAAGTACAACCAGCTGCTGCGCATCGAGGAAGATCTGGGCGACACCGCCCTCTACCCGGGCAAGCGCGCGTTCTACAACCTGCGCTGATCGGCGGCCTGTGGCAGGGCCGGCGGCATCGCGGCCGACCCTGCCGGAATCCTCGTGATCTGACCTTCGCGGGCAAGCCCGCTCCCATCGGAACCCGGGCCTCGCCATTCCGTGGGAGCGGGCTTGCCCGCAAATGCGGCAGCCGGCCCAGGGGCGGCCGACCCCGCGGCAACCCATCCTCGAGTCCGTCTTCCTTCCGATGCGCTGGCCCATCCTGATCCTGATCGCACTCGTCATCCTGCTGCAGTACCCGCTCTGGCTCGGCAAGGGCGGGTGGCTGCGGGTGTGGGAGGTCGACCGCCAGCTGCAGGCGCAGCGCGAGCAGAACCTGCGCCTCGAGCAGCGCAATGCCAGCCTCGAGGCCGAGGTCAGCGACCTGAAGTCGGGCAACGAGGCGATCGAGGAGCGCGCGCGCTACGAGCTCGGGCTCGTCAAGCCCGGCGAGATCTACGTGCAGATTCCACAGCGCTGACCCACGGTCCGGGTGCCTGCGCGCGAACGCGGCGGCGTACGACTGAAGAGCCGCTCCTCCCGCTCGGGACGAGCGGCTTTCTTTCGCCTGGCCGGCGGGGGGTCAGTTGCGTGCCAGCAGCGTGCGCGCGCCGTCGATGCGCTGGGCGAAGTAACGATTGTCCAGGCGCTCCACCCGCACCCGTCCGCGACTGGACGGGGCGTGCACGAAACGGCCGTCGCCGATGTAGATGCCCATGTGCGAGTGGCGGCGTTTCATGGTGTTGAAGAACACCAGATCGCCCGGTCGCAGTTCGTCCACGTCGATCGGTCGCGTGCGGTCGGCGATCTGCGCGGCATTGTGCGGCAGGCGGTGGGCGCTGACGTTCTCGACGATGTAGGCCACCATTCCGCTGCAGTCCAGCCCCGCTTCCGGATTGCGGCCGCCGAAGCGGTAGCCGGTGTCGAGGAGGCCGAGTGCGAACAGCACCATCTCCTGCGTCTGCGATTCGTCTTCGAGGGTGATGTAGCGCTCCATGGCCGGGGCGCTGCGGGCGGCAGGCGGCGCGACCACCGGGGTCGAGCTGCAGCCCGCCAGCAGCGCCAGCACGAGGGCTGCGCCGGCGAGCGCGCCACGCTGCGCCGTGCTGCGCACCGCAGTGCGGTGGCGGGAATCGGTTTCGGCGGGGCGGTGTTGCCGCCCGAGTCGGCGCGTCATCTTCATGCACGCAAAGATAAGCCAGCAGCAGGCCTGCGGTCCACCTCGGGCGGCCATGCAGCCATGCGGCCCGCGCTGGCGTTTAGCCCGGCCGTCAGTCGACCAGTTCGATGCGACCGCCGACCTGCACCGAGATCTGGCTCTCGCCGCCTTCGAGCGGCGCGGCCGCCGCTTCGGCGACCATCGCCGCGGCGCGCATGCGCGGCATCGGCGGCTGGAAGCCGCTGTCGCCGACCGCCAGGTGGGCGATCCGGTGCTTCCTGCCGAGCGCCCCGGCGATCAGCGCCGCACGCTGTTCGAAGGCGCGCAGGGCGTCGACCGTGGCCTCGTCCACGACCTTGCGCCGGGTTTCCGGCGCCGGCTGCATCGAGATGTGGGCGAGGGCGAGGCTGGCCTGGAGCTCGCCGACGAGCTCCGACATGGCGGCGAGGTTGCGGCTCTCGAGCCGGATCTCCGAGCGCATGCGCCAGGCCTCGATGCGGCCCTTGCCGTCCTGCGCATGGACCGGCCAGGTCGAGGTGTTGCCCGACTGGACCTTGATGTCGGCGCGCGTGCGGGCGATCTCGAGCGCGGCGGCGATGTCGCGGTTGACCTCGCGCGCCACCGCGGCCGGGTTGGGGCCGTTGCGCTCGGCGAAGAGCACGGCGGTGGCGAGATCGTTGGGCGCGGCGCGGCTCGCCTCGGCAGACAGCTCGATCGTGGTCGCCTGCGCTGCGACGGGCTCGGCCGCGTGCAGCGGCGCGGCAGCGAGCAGGGCGGCCGCGGACAGGGCGGCGAGGGCGCGGCGCATCACGCCTCCGACCGGCCGATCACGCTCGACGGCTCGAGCGCGCACAGGCTCTGCTCGTACAGCCGGGCGTTGTCGATGTAGTGCTGCGCGTTCCACTTCAGATGCTCGAGCTCGTCGTCGGTCAGCGTGCGGATGACGCGGCCGGGCGAGCCGACGACCAGCGAGCGGTCGGGGATGACCTTGCCCTCCGGAATCAGCGCATTGGCGCCGATGATGCATTGCTTGCCGATCACCGCCTTGTTCAGGATCACCGCGTTGATGCCGATCAGGCTGCCGTCGCCGATCGTGCACCCGTGCAGCATCGCCATGTGGCCGACGGTCACGCCCTTGCCGATCGCCAGCGGCACGCCGTCGTCGTTGTGCAGCACCGAGCCGTCCTGGATATTGGTGTCGTCGCCGATGGTGATCGGGTCGTTGTCGCCGCGCATCACCACGTTGTACCAGACGCTGACGTTGCGTCCGGCGCGCACCGATCCGACGATCGTCGCGTTGTGCGCGATCCAGCTGCCTTCGCCGAAGCTCGGCCGACGGTCGCCAAGGGCATAGATGCTCATGCTTGTTCTCGCTATTGGATGTCTCTCGCCGGATGCTCGCGGCAGTCGGGGCGCGCATCATAGCAACTGCAGTGCAGCATGGAAACACTGGTGCGCGGCCTAATGTGGCTGATCCGCCAAGGGTTTTGCGCTGCGGCAGGGGGTGCTAGGATGCCGGCCGCCAACCGGAAACCCACATGCTCAGCTACCGCCACGCCTTCCATGCCGGCAATCACGCCGACGTCCTCAAGCACCTCGTGCTGCTCGAGCTGCTCGACTACTACAACCGCAAGGACAAGCCCTGGTACTACGTCGACACCCACGCCGGCGGCGGCTGCTACGCGCTCGACAGCGAGCAGGCGGACAAGACCGCCGAGGCGGCCGATGGCGTCGGCCGGCTGTGGGGGCGCGAGGACCTGCCGCCGGCAGTCGCGGGCTATGTCGACGCGGTCGCCCAGTTCAATCCGCACGGACGGCTGCTGTTCTATCCGGGCTCTCCGGCGCTGGCGATGACGCGCGCCCGGGCGCAGGACCGGCTGCGCCTGTTCGAGCTCCATCCGGCCGACTTCGAGTCCCTGCAGCGCACCTTCGCCAGCGAGCAGGAGCGGGTGCAGGTGCGTCGCGCGGACGGCTTCGGTGCCCTCAAGTCGCTGCTGCCGCCGCCCTCGCGCCGGGCGGTGGTGCTGATCGATCCGCCCTACGAGGTCAAGGAGGACTACCGGCACGTCGTCGATACCGTGCGCGACGCGCTACGCCGCTTTCCCACCGGGACCTTCATGGTGTGGTATCCGATGCTCGCCCGCGCGGAGGCGCGCGCCCTGCCCGAGCGTCTCGCCGAACTCGGCGCCGAGAGCTGGCTGGACGTCCGCCTGGCGGTGCGCAAGCCGCCGCGCGACGGCTTCGGCATGTTCGGCAGCGGCCTGTACGTGATCAACCCGCCCTGGGTCCTGCCGCAACGGCTGGAGGCGGCGCTGCCCTGGCTGGTGGAACGTCTTGCGGTGGACGAGGGTGCGGGTTTCGACCTGGAGCACCGCATCGAATGAGTGCCGCCGAACACCAGCCCGATGCCCTGAGCGCGCTGCGTGACGAGCTCCGCCGCTTCGCTGCCGAGCGCGAGTGGGAGCGTTTCCACACGCCCAAGAACCTGGCGATGGCGCTTTCCGGCGAGGCCGGCGAGCTGATCGAGCATTTCCAGTGGCTGAGCGCGGAGCAGTCGGCATCGCTCCCGGCGCCGGAGCGCGAAGCGGTCGCGCTGGAGATGGCCGACGTCCTGCTCTACCTCGTGCGCATGGCCGACGTGCTCGGGATCGACCTCGCCGACGCGGCGCGGCGCAAGATGGCGATCAATGCGCGTCGCTACCCGGTCGAACTGGCTCGCGGACGGGCGGACAAGTACGACCGGCTCTGACGCCGGCAGAGGAATTTTTTCCCGCGGCGCACGCGCGCGTTGGGTCGGTGCAATTTTTCTGAAACAATATCGCCTTTCGTATTCATCGGATCCCCATCGTGGACCTGCAGCACATCAGCGATATCGAGCGCGCGGCGCACAGCGGCCGGGGCGAGGTCTTCCGCCTCGGCATGGGCGTGATCTTCATCGTCGGCGTGATGTTCTACGCGGCGCTCAACGGCACCGGCGAAGGCAGCATGACCCTCGTCATGGCGGCCATGGTCGGCGGCTACATGGCGATGAACATCGGCGCCAACGACGTCGCCAACAACGTCGGCCCCGCGGTCGGCTCGAAGGCGTTGACGCTCGTCGGCGCACTGGTCATCGCGGCCATCTTCGAGGCGGCGGGCGCCCTGATCGCTGGCGGCGAGGTGGTCGGCACCATCCGCAGCGGCATCATCGACCCGGATCAGATCACCGACTCTGACACCTTCGTGTGGATCATGCTGGCGGCACTGCTCGCCGGCGCACTGTGGCTCAACCTTGCCACCGCGGTCGGCGCCCCGGTGTCGACCACGCACTCGATCGTCGGCGCGGTGCTGGGTGCCGGCATGGCCGCAGCCGGGCCGGGCATCGTCGATTGGGGCACCATGGGCAACATCGCGGCGAGCTGGGTGATCTCGCCCCTGCTCGGCGGCATCTTCGCGGCGGCCTTCCTGTACCTGGTCAAGCGCAGCATCACCTACCAGGTCGACATGGCCGCGGCTGCGCGCCGGATGGTGCCCTTGCTGGTGGCGTTCATGGCATGGACCTTCGCCACCTATCTGATCCTCAAGGGCCTCAACAAGGTGTGGAAGGTCGGCTTCGGCCCGGCGGTGCTGTATGGACTGGTGGTCGGCCTCGTCGTCTTCGTCGTCTTGCGCAAGCTGCTCGGCAGCAATGCAAGCATCGTCGCCAACACCAAGCAGAGCGTGAACAAGCTGTTCACCGTGCCGCTGATCTTCGCTGCCGCGCTGCTCAGTTTCGCCCACGGCTCGAACGACGTGGCAAACGCCGTGGGGCCGCTGGCGGCGATCGTGGACGTGGTCAGCTCGGGCGGTGCGATGCACAAGGACGCGCAGATCCCGACCTGGGTCATGATGGTGGGCGCGATCGGCATCTCGCTCGGCCTGGCGCTGTTCGGCCCCAAGGTGATCCGCACCGTCGGCTCGGAGATCACCGAACTCGACCAGATGCGCGCCTACTGCATCGCGATGGCGGCGACGATCACCGTGATCGTCGCCAGCCAGTTCGGGCTGCCGGTCAGCTCCACCCACATCGCGGTCGGCGGCGTGTTCGGCGTCGGCTTCCTGCGCGAGTACCTGAAGAGCAACTACGACCGCATGCTCGCCGAGATCAAGGCCCATCACCCCGAGGGCGACCTCGCCGCGATCGAGGCCTTCATCCAGCGCTTCGAGAAGGCTTCGGTCGAGGAAAAGGGCCGCATGCTCGGCGACCTCAAGGAGCGCTCGAAGAAGGCCGAGGACCCCGCGCATTTCTCCAAGGGCGAGCGCAAGGACCTGAAGAAGGTCTATCGCCGCGAACTGGTCAAGCGCTCGCAGCTGATGCGCATCGCCGCGGCCTGGGTCATCACCGTGCCGGCCTCGGCGCTGATGGCGGCGATCCTGTACTTCACCATCCGCGGCATGATGCTGCCCTGATTCCGTGACCCCGATTGACGTGCCGATTCTCCCGCCGGCGGACCGGGCATGACGCTCGCCGAGCTGGCGGTCGTGCTGCTCCTCGGCGGGCTGGTCTGGTTCTGGTTCGACAGCCTGAAGGCGCGCGAGGCCGGCATCGACGCGGCGCGGCGCGCCTGCCTGCGCGAGGCGGTGCAGTTCCTCGACGAGACCGTGGTCGGCCATGGCCTGCGGCTGGCGCGCGACGAGCGCGGGCACGTCGTGCTGCGACGCGCGTTCGAGTTCGAATACTCCGTGAGCGGGGACGACCGCCACACCGGTTCCGTGGTGCTGGAAGGGCGGGAAGTGGTGCTGGTGGACGTGAGCGCGCACCGCCTGGCGCGGCGCGCGGTGGTGATCGACCTGCACTGAGCTCCGGATCGGGTACGCGCCGTGCCGCGCTCAGCCCCGCCGGCCCTCGATCGCGCGCAGGAACTCGTTGCGCGCCTGTTCCGAGTGCTCGAAGGTGCCGGCGAAGGCCTGCGTCACGACGCGCTCGTCACCGCGCCGATCCTCGCCCAGCAGCAGGCAGAGCTGTTCGGCCTCGATGACGCAGGCCGCGCCGGCCGCCTTGCCATGCACCATCAGTGCGTCGGCGATGTCGCGCGTCATCCACTCCTGGTAGGTGAAGCGGTGGCCGATCGCGTCGACCAGGCGGGCGATGCGGCCGAAGCCGTGCAGCCGTCCGCCCGGCAGGTAGGCGACGTGGGCCACGCCGCGGAAGGGCACGAGGTGATGCGGGCACACGCCATGCACCGCGATGCCGCGCACCACGACCATGTCGCGCCGCGGATCCTCGAAGCCCTCGCCGAGCACGTCCGCCGGGTCGAGCTCGTAGCCGCCGAGCAGCCGGCGCTGCCACAGCTCGCGCACGCGCTGCGCGGTGCGGCCGGTGTGGGTGTTGTCGGCGGCGATGCCGCAGGCGCGCAGCAGATCGCCGACCGCGCGCTCGAAGGCGACGGGGTCGAAGTCGCCGCTGCGCGGGATGCCGACCGTGGCCGGATGCGGCTGGGGCGGGTGGTCGTGGCCGGGATGGTCGTCGTGGGGCGGGCTCATGGCGGTGCTCGATGCGAGGACGCCCCGATGATACGCGCACTCGCCGGCCGTGCGCCGCTGGCGCGCTCGCCCGCACCGTTACGACGATCAGGCGATGAACACCGGATCGGAGAACACCAGGGTGCCGTCCTTGCGCATCATCAGGTTGTTGGCGTTGAGGATGTCGGGCAGCACCTGGTACTCCTCGACGAAATCGGACAGCGCCTTGAGGGCCTGCTGCAGGCTCGCGTTGATTGCCAGCGGCTGCACCGTCATGTGGTACAGCGCGATCCGCCCCATGTCTGCGCCCAGCCGGCTCCACTGCTGGCAGGCCGACCAGTAGAACTCGATCAGGCGCTTGGCCAGCTCCGCCGCCGTGGAGTCCTCGGCCAGCGGATAGAGCCGCTCCATCTCGATCAGGTGCAGCGGATAGCCCGAGGCGGCGCGCCCGATGACGCCATGGTCGGCATGGATGACCGGGAAGTGCTCGCCGCGCGGCCGGTCGTCGGCGGTGTAGAGGAAGTAGTCGGCGGGCGAGCTGACGATCTTGTAGACGCGCTCGCCGTCGCCCTTGTCGATCACGATGGAGTACTCGCCACGGCCGATCTCCGGCTTGCCGTCGAGCAGCGGATGGGGCGGCACCGGATCGGGCAGCAGGATCGCCTGCCGCCCGATTGCCTCACGTGCCGCCGCCAGATCGAACATGACGCCTCCGTCGCTTACGCCATGATGTTATAGCCGGCGTCGACGAAATGCACCCCGCCGGTGACCAGGCGGCCGGCATCGGAGACCAGGAAGGCGGTCAGCGCGCCGATGTCCTCGGGGGTGACCAGGGCGTGCATCGGCGAGCGCTCGACCGCGGCGGCCATCAGGCCGTCGAAGCCGGCGATGCCGGAGGCGGCGCGCGTCATCAGCGGGCCGGGCGAGACCGCATTCACGCGGATGCCCTTGGCGCCGAGCTCGGCCGCCAGGTAGCGGGTCGCGGCTTCCAGCGCCGCCTTGCACAGCCCCATGACGCCGTAGTGGGGGATGACCTTCTCCGAGCCGAGGTAGGTCATCGTCACCAGCGCGCCGCCGCCGGCCTTCTCCAGCAGCGGTTCGGCCTTCTTCGCCAGGCGCACGAAGGAGTGGGTGGAGACGTCCATCGCCAGCGCGAAGCCGTCGGCGGAGGTGTCCACCACGCGGCCGTGGAGGTCGTCGCGCTTGGCGAAAGCCATGCTGTGGATGGCGAAGTCGAGCTTGCCGTGGCGGGCCTCGATCTCGGCGAATACCGCGTCCATGGTCTCGGGGCGGGTGACGTCGAGCAGGAACACGTCCTCGACGCCGAGGCGGTGGATGACCGGCTCGATGAAGGCGCGGGTCTTCTCGTTCTGGTAGGTGATGACGAGCTTGGCGCCGGCCTGGGCGCAGGCCTCGGCGACGCCGGTGGAGATGGACTTCTCGTTCGCGATGCCGGTGATCAGACCGACCTTGCCTTCGAGATTGACGATGGGACTCATGCGGGTTTCCTTATGGGAACGGGTGTTTGTTGTTGCATTGCAACAGATCGGTGTTCAACGCCGATCTGATGACACGAATCAGCGTGGTCGTGAAATCCGCCAGGCGGCGGAAGACCTCGCTTTCGAGTATATTGCGCATTGCAGCATCTTTGGAAACCGCGACGGATCTTCGTCCGTCGCCGAGTGGAATATGACACGTACCGCATACATCTTCATGGACTTCGACGGCGTCACCCATCCCTGGGGCGAGGTCGAGGATTTCCGCTGCCTGCCGCACATCGAGGCGGTGGTGCGGGAGTTTCCCGAAGCGCGGATCGTGATCGCCTCCGACTGGCGCATGCTGTTCTCGATGCAGAAGCTGGTCTCCCGCTTCGCCGAGGACGTCCGCCCGCAGATCGCCGGCGCCACGCCACACATGCTGCCCAAGACCGGTTCCGAGCTGCACGGCCTGCGCGAGCGCGAGGCGATGCTGTGGCTGGCCCAGCACGAGGCCGACCCGGCCGACGCTGCCTGGTGCGCGATCGACGACGCGCCGGGCAACTGGCTGTCGCGCTCGCGACTGATCCTCACCGACTTCAAGCGCGGCTTCACCGCCGAGGACGCCAACGCCCTGCGGCGCATGCTGCAGGGCTTCCGTGCGGGCATGGCGAAGCCGCCCGAGCCGGTGGTGAACTCGCTGTGGGCGCGCAACATCGCCTGAGGCTGTCCCGATGAGCGCATCCGAATCCGTCCTGCCGCCCGACCGGCTGGCACCCCTGGTCGATGCCGACACCCAGCGCCAGGCCGCCCGCCTGGCGCAGGGGGCCTTCGCCCGCGTGTTCCGCCTCAGCGTCGCCGAAACCGAGCGTGTCCGCCACAAGGGCGTCGAGGAACTGCGTGCCGAGCTGTCGCAGTGGGCCGCGTCCGCCGCCGACGGCGAGGCCCGCGCGCTGCGCCTGGCGCTGCTGCTGACCGGCATGGACCAGTGGGGCCTGGCGTGGAGCCAGGCCTTCGGGCTGGTGGCCATCCCCGGCCTGAGCGAGCTCGTCGGCGCGCTGCGCACCGGTCTCGACGCGACCCAGGAGGCGCGCTTCCTGCGCCATTTCGAGGACCTCGGCGCCGCCGAGGAGAACGCCATCGACTTCAAGGTCGAGCTGCGCCGCGGCCTGCACCTCGCCCTGTGGCATTCGTCGATCGCCACCGAGAGCCGCGACGAGGCCCTGCGCCTCGCCGGCCACCTCGGCAGCCAGCTGCTGGCGCTGACGCGCGCGATGCCGGTGGCCGGCTGGCGCCTGGTGGCCGATGCGCTGGCCTTCATCCAGATCCGCTGCCTGGCGGACGGGCTCGCCGCCGAAGGCGTGGGCCAGGAGGCGACCCAGGCGCTGTTCGGCGCGCTCGCGCGCGAGCTGCCGGCGGAGCAGCGCGATCTGGTCATGGCCCATGCGGCGCGCGCGGTGATCGCGTGGCAGCAGGCCAGCCGCGGCCCGACGCAGGTCCACTGATGGCGCTCAAGGCCACCATCTTCAAGGCCGAGATCCAGGTCGCAGACATGGATCGGCACCACTATGCGGATTACAGCCTCACCCTAGCCCGCCATCCGTCGGAGACCGACGAGCGCATGATGGTGCGCCTGCTGGCCTTCTCGCTGTTCGCCGATCCGGCGCTCGCCTTCGGCAAGGGCCTGTGTGTGGATGACGAGCCGGACCTGTGGCAGAAGGACCTCACCGGTGCGATCGAGCGCTGGATCGACGTCGGCCAGCCCGACGACAAGTGGATCCGCAAGGCCTGTGGCCGCGCCGGCGAGGTCGTGGTGCTCGCCTACGGGCGCGCACTCGAGGTGTGGTGGAACGGCGTGCGCGGCAAGCTCGAGCGCCACGGCAACCTGCGCGTGTTGGAGCTCGGGCGCGAGGCGAGCGCGGAACTCGCGCGCCTGGCCGAGCGCACGATGCGCCTGCAGTTCACGATCCAGGACGGCCACGTCTGGGTCGGCAACGGCCGCGACAGCGTGGCGCTGGAACCGAAGCGCATCTTCGGGCCCGACTGGCCCTGATTCCGCGTCGCCTCCCGCGCTGAGTCCCAGGCGCACGCGCGCCGCAGCAAGCCGGGCCTCAGCTGGCGGACGAGGCCGTCGCGTCGCCCGGCATGGCGTGCGCCTCGCCCGACGTCGACTGCCATGACAACCACGCCGGGATGTGCGCGCCGGGCATCGGCCGGGCGATGCCGAAACCCTGCCCGAGTTCGCAGCCGAGTTCGATCAGCGCGGCGGCATGCGCGGGGGTCTCGACGCCCTCGGCGATGACCTCGCGCTCGAAGGTCCGCGCCAGCTGCACGACGGCGCCGACGATGGCGCGCGCTTCCTTGTCCCGCAGCATGTCGAGCACGAAACCGCGATCGATCTTCAGCCGGTCGACCGGCAGCTGCCGGTAGTGGCGCAGCGAGGCGTAGCCGGTGCCGAAGTCGTCGAGCGCGACGCGTACGCCGAGCCGGCGGCAGGCGTGCAGCACCTCCGTGGCGAGGACGATGTCGTCGAGGGCGGAGGACTCGAGGATCTCCAGCTCGAGCTTTTCGGGCGCGATGCCGGGATGGCGGGCGAGGGCGCTGCGGATGCTGGAGACGAAGCCGGGCATCAGCAGCAGGCGCGCGCCGATGTTGACGCTGACACCGATGTCCACGCCCCGGGTGCGGAATTCGAGCAACTGTTCGAGCGCGGCGTCGATGACCCACTGGTCGAGCGCGGTCTCGAGTTCCGTGCCGGCGATGTCGGCGAGGAAGCTCGCCGGCGGCAACAGACCCTGTTCGGGATGCTGCCAGCGGATCAGTGCCTCCATGCCGGTCACGGCGCCGGTCTTCATGTTCACCTGCGGCTGGAAGTGGAGCACGAACTCGCGCTTGCGCAGCGCCTCCTCGAGGCGGGCCAGGCGCAGCTTGCGCTGGCGCTGCTCCTCTTCGACGCTGGTGTCGAAGAACTGGATGCAGTTGCGGCCGCGCTGCTTGGCGCGGTACATCGCCTGGTCGGCGTGGCGGAGCAGGGTCTCGGGGTCGGCGTTGTCCTCCGGGAAGCGGGTCACGCCGATGCTGGCCGATACGCCGACGAGCTCGCTGCCGACCAGCAGCGGCTGGCGGATCGCCTCGAGTACGCGCTCGAGCACCGCGTCACCCTCTGCATCCTCCAGCAGCAGCACGAACTCGTCGCCGCCGAGGCGGGCGAGGGTATCGCTGGCGCGCAGGATCGCATTGAGGCGGTCCACGATGCCGATCAGCAGGTCGTCGCCGGCCTTGTGGCCGTGGCGGTCATTGATCGGCTTGAAGCCGTCGAGATCGATCACGCACACCGCCAGCGGCTTGCCGGTGCGGTTCGCATGGGCGATCGCCTGGCGCAGGCGGTCGTCGAGCAGGCGGCGGTTGGGGGCGCCGGTGAGCGGATCGAAGTAGGCGATGCGGTTGAGCTCTTCCTCCTGACGCTTGAGCCGGCTGATATCGGAGAAGGTGGCCACGTGGTGTAGCAGCCGGCCCGCCTGGTCGCGCACGCGGCTGATCGACAGCACTTCGGCGAACTCGCTGCCGTCCTTGTGCCGGTTCCACAGTTCGCCCTGCCAGTAGTCGTGCTTCTCCAGCGTGTCCCACATCGCGCGGTAGAACGCCTTGCTCTGGCGGCCGGAATTCAGCAGGTTCGGATCGCGTCCGATGCTTTCCTCGCGGCTGTAGCCGGTGATGCGGGTGAAGGCGGGGTTGACGTCCACGATGCGGTTGTCGGCATCGGTGATGATGATCGCCTCGTAGCTGGAGGAGAACACGCTGGCGGCGAGGCGGAGCTTTTCCTCGGCGGACTTGTGGCGGCTGATGTCGATCTGCGCGCCCTTGAGCAGCAGCGCACCGCCGTCGGCCGCCCGGCGGACGACGATCGCGCGGTCGTGCACCCAGATCCAGTGGCCGTCGCGGTGGCGCAGGCGCAGGTCGTGGGCGAAGACGGGAGACGATCCGTCGAGCAGGCGCGCCAGCGCCGACTCCGCCGCCTGCAGGTCCTCGGGGTGCACCAGCGCACGCCAGGCCGAGCGCTCGCGGCCGGGCGCGAGCTCGCTCACCCGCTCGTAGCCAAGCATCGCGGCCCAGCGCGAATCGGCATCCCATTCGCCGCTGGCCACGTTCCATTCCCAGCTCCCGGCCTGCGCCGCCTCGACGATGTTCAGCAGGTGCTGGCGCTCCAGGTCGACCTGCTCGGCCAGCCGGCGCTCGACCGCGCTCGCCCGCGCGAGCTCCAGGTTGCGCTGCGCCAGGCGAACGAGCAGCAGGACGATGGCGCAGGCGGCGAGCGCGAGCGCGACGATCCAGTGCTGGTACTGCGCCCACACGTCGCGCCAGCTCACCGCCGCGCTGCGGTCGAAGGGCGCCAGCTTGAGTTCGCGCATCAGCGCCTCGACCGCCGAGTAATCGGCGGGAATGGTGAAGCCGGCGATGCCGGCCGCACGTGCGGCCGGATGGTCGTCCGGCAACGCCAGCACCAGCGCGGCGACCTTGCGCACGGTACGCTCGTCGGTGTGGGCGAGGGCGACCAGCGGCCATTCGGGGTAGAGGCGGGTGGAGCGCTGGTGGGGATAGGGCGGGTCAGTGAGCGGGTCGAGGACCCTCAGCATCGACAGGTCGCGGCCCTCGCTGGCCAGTTGCTCGAGCAGGCCGGTCCGCACGAAGGCCGCATCCGCCCGGCCGTCGACCAGGGCAGCGACGACGCTGTCCTGGTCCTGGCCGGTCCGCACCAGGTGCAGCGCGGACGGGTCGAGGCCGGCGCGCTTGAGCTCCAGCGCCTGGGCGGGGAAGGTGCCGAGGAAGTTGGCGTGGGTGGTGGCGACGCGCTTGCCGCGCAGATCGGCGATCGTGCGCAGGCGGGCAGTGTCGCGGCGCACCAGGATGACACCGCCGAACTCGCTCACCGCGTGCCCCGTGGTGAGCTCCAGCCGGGTCGCGATCGCGCCCGAGAGCGGGTTCGAGGCGCGCAGCTCGATCAGGTGGGTCGGGTTTGTGAGGATGAGGTCGAGCTCGTGGCGGGCGATCGCATCCGCCATGCCGTCGGCGTCGAGCGCGCGCAGGCGCACCTCCTGCCCGAGCCCGGCACCCAGGTAGTCGGCGAAGGGCTGCCACATCGCCTGGACCTGTGGCACCGGCCTGACCGCGAACACGCCGAGGGTGAGCGCCGGCCCGGCGTGGCCGTACAGGCTGCCGATCAGGCCGATCACGGCCAGCAGGACCCGGACGAGCTGCATCAAGAGCGGGCGGCCTCCGGCGAGCCGCCTGTGTTCGGGCCCCGCCGCCCGGCGGACGAGCCCATCCCGTTCGACAGGGCGGGCGCGATGGCGGGCAGGGGATGGGTGTGGTGCATCGCAGCGGAGGCGGTTCGGAAGGGCCCGTATTTTAGGCTCCCCGGTGCGCGGCGTCTGCGGACAAGATCACGCCGCGCGCGCGCCTCGATCAGCCGTCGCGACGCTTGAAGGGCTTGTGCTTGCCGTCGTAGGGGCGGGGGGCCTTGTCGAAGGACTTGCGCGGAGCGTCCTTGCCATACGGTGCCGGGGCGCGCGGGGCGCGCTCGTCCCGGTCCTGCGGGCGCCCCTTGCCGGCGTAGCCGCTTTCCGGACGGGGCCGGCGTTCGGCGTCGAAGGGCTTGCGCGGACGCTCGTCACCGCCCGGCGCACGCCCTCCCTCTTCGCGCGGCGGGCGGCGGCGTTCCGGCGTCGCCGCCGCCTCGGCCGCGCTCAGCGCGCGGATGTTGAGCGGCATCTGGCGGACGCGGGTGCGCTTGAGGGTGGCGAGCAGGTCCTCCGGCAGGTTGGCGGGCAGCTCCACCGTGGAGAAGTCGTCGAAGAGGTGGATCTGGCCGATGAACTTGCCCTCGATGCCACCCTCGTTGGCGATCGCGCCGACGATCTCCTTCGGACTGGCGCCGTGGGCGCGGCCGACCTCGATGCGGTAGCGCACCAGGGCGCCGTCGCTGAAGGCGCGGCGGCGGGCGAGGATCTCGTCGCGGTTCGGGCGCGGCGTGCGCTCGCGCGGGGCGCCGGTGGTGAAGTGCTCGGCACGCGGCGCGCGGCCCTCGCCCGGGGCGGCGGTGGCGATGTCCCAGCCGCGACCGGACTGCTCGATCTGCAGCGGGCGCTCGCGCTGGGCCAGCAGGGTGAGCGCCGCGGCCACTTCATGGATGTCGAGCTCGTTCTCTTCGACGAGGTCGTTGACGATGCCCATGAAGAACCCGAGGTCCTCGCTGCCGATCGCGTCCACCACCTGGCGCTTGAACTGGGCCACGCGCAGGTTGGTGACTTCCTCGCTGCTCGGCAGCGCGATCGGGGTGATCGGCTGGCGCGTGGCGCGCTCGATCATCTTCAGCATGCGCGTTTCGCGCGGCGCCACGAACAGGATCGCCACCCCCTCGCGGCCGGCGCGGCCGGTGCGGCCGATGCGGTGCACGTAGGCCTCGGTGTCGTAGGGGATGTCGTAGTTGATCACGTGCGACACGCGCGGCACGTCGATGCCGCGCGCGGCGACGTCGGTGGCTATGACGATGTCGAGGGCGCCGCCCTTGAGCTGCTCGATCACGCGCTCGCGCATGCCCTGGGTCATGTCGCCGTTGAGCGCGGCGGCGGCGTAGCCGCGGGCGGCGAGCTTGTCGGCGAGCTCGTCGGTGGCGATCTTGGTGCGCACGAAGACGATGGCGGCGTCGAAGCTTTCCTCGGCGTCGAGGATGCGGGTGAGCGCGTCGAGCTTGTCGACGCCGCGCACCAGCCAGTAGCGCTGGCTGATCTTGGCCACGGTGGCGGTCGCGGCGCGGATCTTGATCTCTTCCGGCTCGCGCAGGTGGCGGCGGGCGACGTCGCGGATCGCGCTCGGCATCGTCGCCGAGAACAGCGCGGTCTGGCGGTCGTCCGGGGTGTGCTCGAGGATCCACTCGACGTCGTCGATGAAGCCCATGCGCAGCATCTCGTCGGCCTCGTCGAGGACGATGGCCTTGAGCGCGTCGAGCTTCAGGCTCTCGCGCTCGAGGTGGTCCATGACCCGCCCCGGCGTGCCGACGATGACCTGCGCCCCACGCGACAGCTGGCGCAGCTGCACCACCATGCTCTGGCCGCCGTAGATCGGCAGCACGTGGAAATTCTTCAGGTGGTGGGCGTACTTGGCGAAGGCCTCGGCGACCTGGATCGCGAGTTCGCGGGTCGGGGTCAGCACCAGCACCTGCGGCCGCGTGTCGGCGAGGTCGATGCGGGCGAGCATCGGCAGCGCGAATGCGGCGGTCTTGCCGGTGCCGGTCTGCGCCTCGCCGAGGATGTCGCGGCCGGCGAGCAGCTGCGGGATGCAGGCGGCCTGGATCGGCGAGGGCGTCTCGTAGCCGACTTCGGCCAGTGCGGACAGGAGGGGAGCGGGCAGCTCGAGATCGGCGAAGCGCAGGGGGGCTTCGGCGTCGATGGATTCGGGGCGGGCAGAGTCGGTCATGATGTTCCGGGCCGGGCGCTACAAAAGCAAAAACGCGGCGCAAGGCCGCGTTTCGGACTGATCGAGTGACGTCGGCGACGTCGCGTCGATTACAGCGGGCGGATGTTGGCCGCCTGCAGGCCCTTCGGGCCGGTCTTGACTTCGAATTCCACGCGCTGGTTTTCGGCCAGGCTCTTGAAACCCTTGCTCTGGATTTCCGAGAAGTGGGCGAACAGGTCGTCGCCGCCGCCTTCAGGGGTGATGAAGCCGAAGCCCTTGGCGTCGTTGAACCATTTCACGGTACCGGTTTGAGTGCTCATTTTGCGTTCCATATGAAGAATTGCGGGCTTGCGCCCTGGAGATGCAGGAACGATCAAGAAACGTAATCAGGGGGCATCAAACCGACACGCGTTCTCTTGGAACACGCTGGGCAACCACCAGAACAACCACTGCTTGAATCGACTGCGAGCGGCACGATACACGGTTTTTGGCCGTGTGCGCGATTTATTTCGGGGTTCGCACAAAAAAACATCGGATGGGATAATCCGCAGCTCTCGAATCAAGGCAGACCCCCATGCCCATCCAGTGGTTTCCCGGACACATGGCCTCGGCGCGCAAGAAAGCGGCCGAGGCCATGGCCTCCATCGACGTCGTCATCGAGGTCACCGACGCGCGCCTCCCGGAGGCCAGCAGCAATCCGATGATCGCCGAGCTGCGCCGCTTCCGTAACCGGCCCTGCCTGAAGCTGCTGAACAAGTCGGATCTGGCCGACCCCGCGGTCACGCGCCAGTGGATGGACTTCTACAACCGCCAGCCCGGCGTGAAGGCGGTGGCGATCTCGGCCAAGAGCGCGGCCGAGGTCGCGCGCATCCCCGCCCTGTGCAGTCAGCTCGCCCCGCATCGGGACGATGGCGTCAAGCCGCTGCGCATGATGATCATGGGCATCCCCAACGTCGGCAAATCCACGCTGATGAACGCGCTGCTCAAGCGCAAGGTGGCCAAGGTCGGCGACGAGCCGGCGGTGACCAAGCACCAGCAGACCATCGACCTGGGGCCCGGCATGACGTTGACCGACACCCCGGGCATGATGTGGCCCAAGATCGACTACGACGCCGACGGCTACATGCTCGCCGCCAGCCATGCGATCGGGCGCAACGCGGTGATCGACGAGGAGGTGGCCGCCTTCCTCGGCGAGATCCTGATCGCGCGCTATCCGGCGCAGCTCGTAGCGCGCTATCGGCTCGACGGCGCCACGGTGGCGCAGATGGACGGGCCGGCGCTGGTCGAGGCCGTGGGCCGCCGGCGCGGCTGCCTGGTCAAGGGCGGCGGGCTCGACCTCGAGAAGGCGGCGCAGATCCTGCTGCAGGACTATCGTGATGGCGCGCTCGGGCGCATCAGCCTGGAAACGCCGGAGACGCGGGCGCAGATGATCGCGGCCGCGCAGGCGGCTGCGGCCCAGGCGGCAGACGGGGCTGCCGATGCTGCGGACGAGACGGCCGGCGAGGGCGGCTGAGGGTCTGCCGGCGGCGCGGTCGCAGTGGGCGTTGCGCCTACCCCGCGGTAGCGGCGGCAACGAGCGGCGCGCGGCGGGTCAGCCGGTCGCGATCGCGACCCAGCGCAGCCACTGCCCGCAGGCGTTGCGCGGGCCGCGCAGCGAGCCGTGCCACGGCCCTTCGTTGCACGCACCGCGCTGCTCGAGCGGATGCAGGTGCACGGTCGAGCCGTCCTCGCCGACCTCGCGCTTGCCGCCCCAGCGATTGCAGGTGGGGCAGCGCCGCAGCTCGGCGACCGGGCCGCGCGCATCTGCCGCGGCGATGGCGGGTGAGCCAGTCGAATGTGACGCGGGCGCTGTTTCCATGGTTCAGATGCCGAAATAGCGATCCGGCCGGTGATTGACCGCGATCACGAAGTTCAGCGCCGCGGCGCCCAGCACCGACAGCGCGACCTTGTCGGCCGACAGCACGAAGAGGCCGAGCGCCAGGATCGCGCAGTCGATCGCCATCTGCACCCAGCCCGCGCGCCAGCCGCGGCGCTTCTGCAGGTAGAGGGCGAGGATGGTCACGCCGCCCAGGCTGGCGCCGTGGCGGATCAGGATCAGGATGCCGGTGCCGGCGAGCAGCCCGGCCATCACCGCGGCGAACACCGGGTCGAGCAGGTCGAAGCTCACCAGGGCGGGGAGGAACTCCGTCTGCACCGCCAGCACCGCCACCGCGCAGAAGGTCTTGAGCGTGAACGCGCGCCCCAGCACGCGCAGCCCGAACACGTAGAACGGCAGGTTGAGCAGGAACAGGATCGCCCCCAGCGGCCAGCCGCCGAGGTAGTGGATCAGGAAGGCGAGTCCGGTGGTGCCGCCGGTGAGCAGCATGCTCTCGCGGAACATCACCAGCGCCAGCGCGACGAACAGGCAGCCGGTGAGCACGCCCTGAACGTCCTCGAAGGGCGTGTGCGGCCGGGCCTGGGGCAGCAGCGGGCGGGCGGGCTCGATGTTGGCTTGCGATGGGGGCATTGACGTGCTGGGCGATACCGTTTGCGGGAGGCGTAATCATACGGGCTCCCGGCAGGCGGCGAGCGGACGGCGAAGCTGCGGCGCGTTTGTTATCATTGAAGCCGATACATGCCTTCACAGGAAACCCATGAGCGTTCCGTCAGCCGACAGGCTGCGCGCCCTCAATGCCGATCTGCATTGCCACTCGACCGTCTCCGATGGCTGGCTCGAGCCGGAAGCCGTGGTGCTGCGTGCGCTCGCCAACGGTGTCGAGCTGCTGGCGCTGACCGACCACGACGAGGTCGGCGGCATCGATGACGCGGCACGGGTGGCGCAGGCGCACGGCCTGGGTTTCGTGGCCGGGGTGGAGATCTCGGTGTCCTTCGCCGGCGAGACGATCCACATCGTCGGCCTCGGCATCGATCATCGCCATCCCGTGCTGCTCCAGGGGCTGGCGCAGGTGCGCGGCGGTCGCGACGCCCGGGCCCGGCAGATGAGCGATGCGCTGGAGAAGGTCGGCATCCGCGACGCGCTCGCCGGTGCGCGGCGTTTCGCGCGCAATCCGGCGCTCGTCAGTCGCGCCCATTTCGCCCGCCACCTGGTGGCGAGCGGGGTGATGCCCGACGTCAGGACGGTGTTCGACCACTACCTGGTGCGCGGCAAGCCCGGCTTCGTCGAGCACGAATGGGCTGTGCTGGAAGACGCGGTGGGCTGGATCCGCGCCGCGGGCGGCATCGCCGTGGTCGCGCATCCGGCGCGCTACCGGCTCTCCTCCGCCGACATGGGCGCGCTTTTCGACCGCTTCGTCGCCGCCGGCGGGGAGGCGGTGGAGGTGGTCTCGGGTGCGCACAGCGAGGACGAAATGCGCCGCTTCGCCACCGTGGCGCGCCAGCGCGGCCTGCTCGCCTCGCGCGCGTCGGACTTTCATGGCGAGCAGGAAAGCCCGGTCGATCTCGGCCGCTGCAATCCGCTGCCGCCCGATCTCGAGCCGGTGTGGATGCGACTGCTTCCCACCGCCATGCTGCACGGCTGAGCCGCGGCACGCTCGAACCGTCACCACACCCTTACATTCATGGCCCAATTCTTCTCCCTTCATCCCGAGCAGCCGCAGCCGCGGCTCATCCGCCAGGCCGCCGAGATCATCCGCGCCGGCGGGGTGGTCGCGCTCCCCACCGATTCCGCCTACGCGCTCGCCTGCCAGGTCGGCGACGCCGCGCTGCTCGAGCGCGTGCGCCGCATCCGCGGCGTCGACGATCGCCATCATTTCACGCTGCTGTGCCGCGACCTGTCCGAGATCGCGACCTACGCCCGCGTGGACAACAGCCAGTACCGCCTGCTCAAGGCGACGACGCCGGGACCCTACACCTTCATCCTCGAGGGTACCAAGGAGCTGCCGCGGCGGGTGCTCCACCCCAAGCGCAAGACCATCGGCCTGCGCGTGCCCGAGCATGCGGTGGTGTCGGCCCTGCTCGCCGAACTCGACGGCCCGATGCTCAGCTCGACCCTGATCCTGCCCGGCGAGGAACTGCCGCTGACCGACGCGGACGAGATCCGCGACCGCCTCGGCAAGCAGGTGGACCTGGTCATCGAGGCCGGCTATTGCGGGCCGGAGGCGACCACGGTGATCGATCTCACCTCGGGCTCGCCGGAGCTGGTGCGCGCCGGGCGTGGCTCGCTCGAGCCCTTCGGGCTGTAGGCGCCGCGAGCCTCCAATGGATTCCCTGATTCCCACGCTGGCCATCTGGGCCTTGCCGGTGCTGCTTGCGATCACGCTGCACGAGGCGGCTCATGGCTACGTCGCGCGCCATTTCGGCGATCCGACCGCCGATCGCGCGGGGCGCATCACGCTCAATCCCCTGCGTCACATCGATCCGGTGGGGACCATCCTGGTGCCGGCCGGCATCCTCGCGCTCAGTTCGCTGGCGGGCGGGGGCGGCATCCTGTTCGGCTGGGCCAAGCCGGTACCGGTCAACTTCGGCCGCCTGCGCAATCCCAAGGCCGACATGTTGTGGGTGGCGGCCGCGGGGCCGTTCGTCAATCTGGTCATGGCAGTGGGCTGGGCGATCCTGTTCGCGTTCGCGGCCCGTGGCGAGCCCGGCGCCTACACGCTGCCGATGCTGAAGATGGCCGACGCCGGGATCCAGATCAATGCCGTGCTGATGGCGCTCAATCTGCTCCCCATCCCGCCGCTGGACGGGGGGCGCATCGCGGTCAGCCTGCTCCCCGACCGGCTTGCCTGGCGGTTCGCCCGCCTCGAGCCCTACGGCTTTCCGATCCTGCTCGTGCTGCTGTTCACCGGCCTCCTCGGCGAGATCCTGTGGCCGCTGATCGCCGGCTTCCGCTACCTGCTGTCCACCGTTTTCGGCTTCTGAGTTCCCATGTGCGCAGAACGCCTCCTTTCCGCCGTCCGTGACGCGCTCACCGCCGGCTGGCGCTGATCGCCACGGACGCGAAACGATGGAGCCCGGATCACCATGGACATGACGCTGGAGCTGGCGCCGGCCGACACCGCCGAGCCGCTGGATGTACTCGCACGCATCTACGGCGAGCCCCTGCTCGAACTGCCGAAAGACCTGTATATTCCGCCCGATGCGCTGCAGGTCATCCTCGACGCGTTCGAGGGGCCGCTCGATCTGCTGTTGTATCTGATCCGCAAGGCCAATCTGGACGTGCTCGACATCCCGATGGCGCCGCTGACCACGCAGTATCTCGAGTACGTCGAGGCGATGCGTGCGACCAACCTCGAGCTCGCGGCCGAGTACCTGCTGATGGCGGCGATGCTGCTCGAGATCAAGTCGCGCATGCTGCTGCCGCGGCCGCCGCGCGAGAATGCGACAGAAGAGGATCCGCGTGCCGAGCTGGTGCGCCGGCTGCTCGAATACGAGCAGATGAAGCTCGCCGCGCTGCGCCTCGACGGCCTGCCGCGGGTGGAGCGCGACTTCGAGTGGGTGGGCGTGTTCGTCGCCGAGAAGGTGGTCGAGCGCCAGCCCGAGGTCAGCCTGCACGATCTGCAGCTGGCCTGGCTGCGCATCATGAAGAAGGCCCGGCTCAACCAGCACCACCGCGTCGGGCGCGAGCAGCTCTCGGTGCGCGAGCACATGACGGCGATCCTGCGCAAGCTGGGCGACGGCAGCTTCGTGGTGTTCGACACCCTGTTCGACTTCCGGCTCGGGGCGTCCGGACTGGTGGTGAGCTTTCTCGCCGTGCTCGAGCTGGTCAAGGAAAAACTGGTCGAAGTGACCCAGAACGAGGCCTTTGCGCCGATCTACGTGAAGCTGGCAGATGGAAACCACGACGACGCCTGAGGCCTGGCTGCGCATCGTCGAGGCCGCGCTGCTCGCCGCGCCGGCGCCGCTGCCCGTGTCCGAGCTGCGCAAGCTGTTCGACGAGGATCCGGGGCCGGACCTGGTGCGCCGCCTGCTAGACGAGCTGCGCGCGGACTGGTCCGCTGCCCGCCGCGGCGTGGAGCTGGTGCAGCTGGCGAGCGGCTGGCGCTTCCAGACCCGCGCCGAGTACCAGGTTTACCTCGACCGCCTGAAGGAAGAGCGGCCGCCGCGCTACTCGCGTGCGGTCATGGAAACGCTGGCGATCATCGCCTACCGCCAGCCCGTCACCCGCGGTGACATCGAGGACATCCGCGGCGTGGCGGTCTCGCCCAACGTATTGAAGACACTCGAATCGCGCGGCTGGGTCGACGTCGTCGGCCACCGCGACACGCCAGGGCGGCCGGCCTTGTTCGCCACCACCCGGCGCTTCCTCGATGACATGGGGCTGCGCAGCCTGACCGAGCTGCCGGCACTCACCGAAATCGAAAAGATCATGGACCTCATCGATGCCTCGCAAACCGAACCGGCCGCTGCGCCCGCCCCTGAAGAAGAAGTCTGACGCGATCGAGATCCTCGACCGCGACCCGCGCGAGTCGCGTGGCCGTCGTGGCGAGGGTGCGCCTCGCGACGAGGACGCCCAGCCCAGCCGCAAGGACGCCCATCTCAGCGCCGATCCGCGCGGTCCGCGCACGCCGCGCGCGCCGCGTCCCGGAGGTGCCGCTCCGGCGCCGCGCCGG
>JARRBR010000013.1 GCA_029982755.1 Rhodocyclaceae bacterium | reverse complement strand
CGGCATGGTCGGTTGGGTGAAAGGCTCGGATGCGTAATTATACAATTACATCAATGCGTTAGGCTGGATTTCCGGCTAAGCGAACACGGATTCAGGAGTCGATCATGAAGATCTTCGCGTACGACCAGGGCCTGATCGGCGACGAACTCGTGCAGATGCGCTACGAAGCCAGCCTGCGCCCGCTCACCCGCGCCGCCTACGAGCGCATGTTCCCCGCGCCGCGCCAGCGCTGGGTGGATGCGATGGCCCACGCCGAGGCCGACGTGCGCGCGATCCGGCATCCGACGCTGATGGTGCACGGCCGCGACGACAAGGTGATCCCGCTGTCCACCTCGCTGACGCTGCTCGACTGGATCGACGACAGCCAGCTCCACATCTTCGGCCGCTGCGGCCACTGGACGCAGATCGAGCACGCTGCGGCGTTCTCGCAGCTCGTCGCCAACTTCCTCGCTGCCGACGCCGCCACTGCCGCTTGAGCGGCGTGCGCTGGAACGGCGGCCACGCCATGGCAGATCAGGTTCCGGCAAGCGGGGTGTGAGTGCGTCAGCCAGGTATGCCGGTTTTGGGGGCATTTATGTCCGATGCGGACAATAGGGGCGCGCCCAGGCGCCCTAAAGTCCCCGTTCCCAGTTGCCATGCAACGCCAATCCGACGACCTGGAGCAGACATGAACAATCCAATCACCGTTCTCCGCGATACCGTGCCCGTGCCGATGCTGGATGCCTGCAAATGGGAGCGCATCGCCGGCGATCCGCACACCGTCAACCTCAACGCCTACAAATCGGAAGACGGGCAGAAGATCATGGGTACCTGGATCTGCACGCCGGGCAAATGGCGGGTCGCCTATGAGAAATGGGAATACTGCGACTTCCGCGAGGGCTACTGCATCATCACCCCGGACGGCGGGGAGCCGATCCATCTGAAGGCCGGCGACATCTTCATCGTCGAGCCCGGCATGAAGGGCACCTGGGAAGTGGTCGAGACCGTGCGCAAGTACTTCGTTTTCGCCTGAGCCCATTGCGCGGTGGCGCTTTGATTCGGCGCCCGCCCCCGCGGGCACCTTCGTCAACGCCACGTGGGGGCGATCCGCCGCGTCGCCCCGCGGCCCGGGTCGCGATCGAACATGTCGACGCCAAAAAGTGGAAAACTCACGCCACTGGCCACTTGGCGCAACGACACAGGAGACAGGCATGACCGCACCCACCGCCGCCACCCCGCGCCGCGCCGCTGCCGCGACGATTTCGCCGCAGGCCCCGGCGGCTACCCCGGCGCCGCACTTCCCGCGCACTCCGCTGCTCGCCGGCACCGACGTCGAGGCCAAGCGCGCCGAACTCCTGCATTACTTCCACGCCACCTTCGACCGGTACGAGTCGCTGTTCGAGGTGCTCGCCTGCGACGAGGCCTACTACAGGAAGCCGATCAGCCTGCGCCACCCGCTGATCTTCTACTTCGGCCATACCGCCACCTTCTTCATCAACAAGTTCCTGCTCGCTGGCCTCATCGAGCAGCGCATCGACCCGCGCCTGGAGTCGATGTTCGCGGTCGGCGTGGACGAGATGAGCTGGGACGACCTCGACGACGCGCGCTACGACTGGCCGAGCGTGGCCGAGGTCGCCGCCTATCGTGACAAGGTGCGCGCGGTGGTCGACCGGGTGATCCGCGAGACGCCCTTCACGCTGCCGATCGGCTGGAAGGACCCGTTCTGGGCGGTGGTGATGGGCATCGAGCACGAGCGCATCCACCTCGAGACGTCCTCGGTGCTGATGCGCCAGCACGCGCTGCAGTACGTCAGGCCGCATCCCGCCTGGCAGCCCTGCGCCGAACACGGCGAGCCGCCCGCCAACGCGCTGGTCGACATCCCTGGGGGCGTCGTGCAGCTCGGCCGCAGCTTCGACGAGCCGATCTACGGCTGGGACAACGAGTACGGCAGCCACCGCGCCGAGGTGCCGGCCTTCCAGGCGGCGCGCTACCTGGTCACCAATCGCGAATACCTCGCCTTCGTCGAGGCCGGCGGCTACGCCGACGACAGCGTGTGGGACGAGGAGGGCCTGGGCTGGAAGCGCTTTGCCCGCGCCGAACATCCCACCTTCTGGGTGCCGGATGCGAACGGCTGGAAGCTGCGCCTGATGGCCGAGGAAGTGCCGATGCGCTGGGACTGGCCGGTGGAGGTCAATTGTCTGGAAGCGCGCGCCTTCTGCCGCTGGAAGGCGCGCGAGACCGGCCAGCCGGTGCGCCTGCCGACCGAGGACGAGTGGAACCGCCTCTACGACCACGCGGGGCTGGCCGACGTGCCGCACGACGCGCCCGCCAACGCCAACCTGCACCTGGACCACTGGGCCTCGAGCTGTCCGGTGACGCTGTTCCCGCACGGCGAACTGTTCGACGTCGTCGGCAACGTGTGGCAGTGGTGCGAGACGCCGACCTATCCCTTCGACGGCTTCGACGTGCATCCGATCTACGACGACTTCACCACGCCGACCTTTGACGACCGCCACGCCATCATCAAGGGCGGCAGCTGGATCTCGGCCGGCAACGAGTCGCGCCACGCCTCGCGCTACGCCTTCCGCCGCCACTTCTTCCAGCATGCGGGTTTCCGCTACATCGTCAGCGAGGCGCCGGCGCTCAACCCGTCCTCGACCTACGAGACCGACGCGCTGCTGTCGCAATACGCCGAGTTCCACTACGGCGACGAGGCTTTCGGCGTGCCGAACTTCCCGAAGGCGCTCGCCGACATCGCGATCGCCGCCCAGCGCCGCTTCGGCAACGGGCGCTTCGGCCGCGCCCTGGATCTGGGCTGCGCCACTGGCCGCGCCAGCTTCGAACTCGCGCGCGCCTTCGAGCGCGTGGTCGGCATCGACTTCTCGGCGCGCTTCATCCAGGCCGGCGTCAAGCTCGCCGAGACCGGCGCGCTGCGCTACACCATGCCCGACGAGGGCGAGCTGGTGAGCTACCACGAGCGCCGGCTGGATGCGCTGGGCCTCGCCGAAACCGCCGGCCGCGTCGAGTTCTGGCAGGGCGACGCCTGCAACCTCAAGGACGTCTTCAGCGGCTTCGACCTCATCCTCGCCGCCAACCTGATCGACCGCCTGTACAGCCCGCGCCGCTTCCTCGCCGACGTGCCGCGGCGGCTCAACCCCGGCGGCCTGCTGCTGCTCGCCTCGCCCTACACCTGGCTGGAGGAGCACACCAAGCGCGAGGAGTGGATCGGCGGCTTCAAGAAGGATGGCGAGTCCTACACCACGCTCGACGGCCTGAAGGACCTGCTCGCCGCCGAGTTCGAGCTGGTGCAGGGGCCGCAGGCGGTGCCTTTCGTGATCCGCGAGACCCGGCGCAAGCACCAGCACACGCTGTCGGAGCTGACCATCTGGAGAAAGCGCGCATGAACGCCACCGACCGTGAAGCGGTGATCGACCGCGCCGCCGGCGCGCTGATGGGCGCCTTCATCGGCGACGCGCTGGCCCTGGGGCCGCACTGGTACTACGACCTCGACGAGTTGCGCGCCCGCTACGGCGCGTGGATCTCCGACTACACGGCGCCGATGCCCGACCACTACCACGCCGGCATGAAGGCGGGCGAATCCTCGCAGGCGGGCGTGCTGCTGCGCCTGACCCTGGAATCGCTGGCCGACTGCGGCGGCTACGACGAGGCCGACTTCTGCCGGCGCATGGACGAGGATTTTTTTCCCCGCATCGACGGCGTGCCGATGCACGGCCCCGGCGGCTACACCAGCCAGTCGATCCGCGAAACCTGGAGGAAGCGCGTGCAGCAGGGCCTGCCCTGGGGCCAGGTTGCCGGCAACGCCGACACCACCGAAGCCGCCGAGCGCACGCTGGCGATCGCGGTGCGCTACGCGCTCGACCCCGCCGCGCTGGCGGACGCCGTCACCCGCAACACCGTGCTGACCCAGACCGATGGCACCGTGGTGGCGATGACCGTGGCCTTCGGCGCGGTGCTCGGCATGCTGGTCGAGGGGAACAGGCTCGACGCGTCGATCTCGGCGAAGCTGATGGCGCGGGTGAAATCCGGCGCGCTGCCTTTCCATACCGTGACTTCGGGAAACCTGCAGGCGCCCAAGGCCGGCGCCGCCGAGGCGCCGACCGCCGGCCGCTTCCCCTCGCCCGATGCGCTGCTCACGCAATCCTCGATCGCGCGCGCGGCGCACGACCCGGACGTGCGCATCGAGCCGGCTTGGAAGGTGTCGCTGGTGTATGGCATGCCGTGCGCGGTGTATCACCAGTTCCCGGCGGCGTACTACCTGGCGGCGCGCTTCGCGGATGATTTCGAGTCGGCCGTGCTGCACGCGGTCAATGGCGGCGGGCAGAACCTGGCGCGGGCGATGCTGACCGGGGCCTTGGCGGGGGCGCAGGTCGGCCTGAGCGGCATCCCGCCGCGCTTCATCGCGGGATTGGCGGACAGCGCGGCGCTGCGGGCGATCGTGCAGCGCGTCGCCGCACAGGCGGGCGCGGGCTGAGTCGGACTGCGCGTGCCGCATGGCCGTCCGTGCGGGTTGCGACCTGGCGAGCGGGAGCGTCGGCCGGCCGCCGTCGCGCGGCGCGCGCAAGGCCGGGCTCAGGCACGCTCCGGCGCGAGCCGGGTGAGGGCCGCGCGGACGAAGACCTGCGCATCGGGGGCATAGTCCCAACGCTCGATGACACAGTCTCCGCGCTCCTCGTCATCGGCCTGTCGGTCAGCGCCATGCCCGCCGGCCCCCCCGCCCCAGCGCACGATATTCACCGAATTGGGAACCCCCGGCCGGGTGCGCGCGGATACCGCGGTCCCCGCCTGGACCACCCACAGCCGCCTCGGCAGACCGGGCGGCGCCAGGGTGTAGGGCAGGTGGATGTGCCCACCCAGCACGAGGTCCGCCCCCGCAGCCGACCACGTCTGCAGGGCTGCATGGTGGCCGCGCAGCAAGTGCCTTCGGTCCTCGGGCCGACACACGGCTGCCGGCTGATGCACGACCACTACGCGCAACTGCTGCGGTCGAGCCTTGCGGAGCAGGTCCGCCACGCGATCGATCTGCAGCGGGGACAGTTCGCCATTCTTGTGCCGCCAGGCGCGGGTGGTGTTGACGCCGACGACCAGCAGGTCTTCCGACGCATGGACGGGCTCGAGATCGGCCCCGAAGGCGCGGGCGTAGCGCGCGTAAGGCCGGACCGCGCGCGCCCACAAATCGACCAGCGCAATGTCATGGTTACCCGGCACGGCCAGCAGCGGGACGCCGAGGCGGTCGACGAAGGCCCTCGCGGCGCGAAACTGGCCAGGCCGCGCCCTCTGCGTGATGTCTCCCGACAGCACGGCAAGGTCGGGCCGTTCGCGGGCGGCCAGGGCGACGACGGCCTCGATCACCTGCGGCCGTTCGGTGCCGAAGTGGGTGTCGGACAGATGCAGCAGCACGCTCATGGGACCGCCCGGAGTCCGCTGGCCGCGTCCGCGGCGCCATCGCCCCGGAGCAGGTACAGGGGCGCACCCAGCACGCGGATGTCGATCGGCGTGCGCATGCGCGTCACCTCGCCGTCGCAGGCCACGACGATCTTCCTGTGCCCCGGCGCCAGCGTGGGCCGCACCACCATGTGCGTGAACTCGAAACTCTCCACGCCTGCGGCCTCCCTGAGCCGGCCCATCGCCCCGTGCGCCATCAGCCCGAGCATGGACAGCGTGCCGATCGGTCGCAGCATCAGCGCGGCCAGGCTGCCGTCGCCGGGCGTTCCGGGGACGGTGTCTTCCGGTTCCGCCCCGATCTGCTGCAGCTGGAGCAGGTTGTTGCCGACGAAGAGCGTCAGCGTCTGCACGTCGCGCACCGTGGCGCCGGTCTCGATGTGCAGGCGCAGCCGGCGCTGCGCGCGCAGCAGCGTCGCGAAGGCCGCCACCAACGCCACCCAGCGGCTGCGGCCGAAGCGCGCCTTGAAGGCCTCGCGGTCCTGCAGCAGCTCCGGGTAGAGGCCGAGGCTGGCATTGACCAGGAAGACGCGGTCGTTGATCGCTCCCACCTGCACCGGCAGCGGACGCGCATTCAGCAGCTGCCGCGCGGCGGCGGACGGCTCTGTGGGGATGCCATGGGTGCGCGCGAAATAGTTGAAGGTGCCGTAGGGGATCACGCCCATGGCGCAACCGGCCGCGTGCGCCGCGCGCGCCACCGTGTTGAGGCTGCCATCGCCGCCGACCGCCACCACCGCCGTCGCCCGCTCCAAGGCCGCCGCCGCCGCTTCGGTCGCCACGTGTGCCAGCTCGTCCGGCTGGCACACGCGCAGTTCGCCCTTTCGCCCGTGCGCGGCGAGGGCCGATTCGATCACGGCACGCTTGGCGTCGACGTCCTGGGCGCCCGCAGCGGCGTTGATCACGAACAGCAGCGGCGACGCCGGGTCGAGCCGCGGGGCCGGGATCGAGACGGGCTGCGCGCCGGCGCCCCGCGGGGACCGGGGCTGGAAGCCGTCAGGCACGACACACCCGCGCGGAACTGGTCAACTTCATCTGGAGTCCCAAGGAGCGTTACTGAACAAAGTCTAGCGCTTGCCGATCGGCACGGGGTTCGTGCCGCTCCGGCAGTTGCACCATCGGGATGATCGTGAGACACAGAAGCAGCGAGGCGCCATCGGGGCCGGGGTCCATGAACGACAAACGCCGGGCGACCGTGCACCGGATCGCCGGGGCGCAGCTCGCGTCGATGAACGGCACGATGGCCGATGCCCTCGGTCAGAGCAACCGCCAGCGGGTGGTCTGGCTGGGCCTGCTGGCGATGCCGCTGCTGTTTCCGGTCGCGCTGCCCGGCATGGCCTCGGCCGTGGGCGCGGTCTGCCTGCTGATCGCATTCGGGGTGGCGATCGGCCAGCCCCTTCCCTTGCCGGGCTGGCTTGCCCGGCGCGAGATGAACGGGCGCGCCCGAGCACTGCTGGAACGCATGCTCGGTCGCGTCGTCAATGTGATCGCGCTGTGGGGACGGCCGCGCCTGCTGCCGCTGAGCGACCGGCCGGCCCGCGTGCTCAACGGGGCGATGCTGTCCGCGGCGGGGCTGTCCATGATGATTCCGGTGCCGATCATCAGCTTCGACAACGTGCTGCCGGCCCTGGCCATCGTCCTGATGTCCTGGGGGCTGCGTCTCCGCGACGGGCTGATGTTGCTCGGCGGCTACCTCGTCACGCTGGCCGCGGTCGGCTCGGTGATGTTGCTGTGGTGGGGCGGGGCCTCCGCCGCGGCCGGGTTGCTGGCGCTGATCGGGCTGGCTCCCGGGCAGTGAGCGCGCGCCGGCCGGGCGCGCAGCGTGCCCCGGGCTGCCACCTTCCGTTTCGTCGCGCATCAGGCAGACGACGGGACAGGATTGCTCAAGCTCGACGAGCTTGCGCCGGATCGCCGCAGACGATCCGGCGGCGGCGCGATCTTCAGGCGTGCCGCCGCATCACGCCATTGGCGGCCTCGGCGCCGTACTCGCCCCCGGTTTGCAGCAGCCCGAGCGCCTGCAGCCTGGCGAGGCTCCAGCCGTGTCCGAGCAGGATCATGCGCGTGTCGAGATGCTCGCGCAGGGCGGGCGGCGGTGCGTCGCCGAGGTCGTGCATGCGCTTTGCGCGCAGGGCGACGTAGCGCAAGGGATGGCGGCGGCCGAGGGCCTGCCACAGCGCGTGCGCGCCGACCGACTGGCGGGCGCCGCTGACCAGGAAGAAGGCGCCGTCGGAGCCGCGCAGGGGGCCGCGGCCTGCCAGCGCCAGTTCATAGACGGCGGTGGCGACGCCGCGGCCCTGGTAGGCGGGGGCGTACTTGGAGTGCGGGGCGCGCACGTGGCGGTCGGTGCGGCGATCGAGCTCGATCAGGCGGTTGAACACCGTGTAGCCGGCGAGGCGGCCGTTGGCCACGTCCTCGACATAGACGTAGTGCTCGCCGTCGGCTTCGCGGTGGCGGAAGACCAGGCCGGGGAAGGGGGAGGGCAGCGACGCGCAGCGCGACAGGGCGTCGTCCGGGGCGTGCAGGCGACGGTGCAGGGCGTCGAGTTCGGTTTCGATGGATTGCGGCGGGTGCTGCACGTCGATGCGCAGCTCGTGCCGCGGCGGCGGCAGGATGTGCGCGGCGCAGGCCGCCAGTGCGCGCAGGGGGCGGCTGCGGAGCAGGTGGTGCAGGCCCGGCAGCGGCGGCGGTTGCGGGAAGGCCAGCGCGGAGCGCGGCGACAGACCGCGACGCGAGAGGCGCGAGTGCGGCCCGGCAGGCGAGGATGCGGCCTGCAGTGCGGGCAGGCGCGGTGCGAGGGCGAGCGTGGTCATCGTTCCGCCTCCCTCAGCACGCGACCGGGCCGGCCCACCAGCCGCTCATCAGGCCCTCGGGCTTGTGCGGGGCGCTGACGCGGGCGCTCGCTTCCCAGGCTTCCATGTGCACGCCGAGCCCGGCGAACACGCCGTAGCCGGCGCCGGCGCGGATCGCCTCGCCGGCGTGCAGGCCTTCGCCGACGCGGATCGCGCCGCCGGCCTCGACCACCGCGCCGGCCTTGATGCCCCAGCCGGCTTCCAGATGGAGCGCGGCGTGGATCGAACCGCCGGCGGTGATGCCCTGTTCGGCGCGCAGGCCGGCCTCGGCGACCAGGTCGCCGCCCACCTGCAGGCTTTTCGCGCAGCGGATGTCCTCCTTGCCGTGCAGGTCGAGGCCGACGCAGGCGCCCCCGTCCAGTCGCAGCCGGCCCGCGCAGTGCAGCGCCCAGCCGATGCGCGCCTCGCCGCGGCAGCGCAGCTCGCCGGCGCAATCCACGCCCCAGCCGGCGCGCAGGTCGCCGCCGATGTCGATGCGGCCTGCGCCGCGCACCCCGCCCTCGACGCGCAGGTCCTCGCCGATCGTCAGATCTCCGCCGACGCGCAGTCCGCCGCCGGCGTGCAGGCTGCGGCCGACGTGGATCACGCCCTCGACGTCCACGCCGCCGCGCACCTGCAGCGTGCCGGCGAAGACGATGGCGTCGGCCTCGATGGCGTCGACCACGCGCACCTCGCCGGTCGGGCCGAACTGCTGCAGCAGCCAGCAGGCGTCGCCGACGCGGCCGGCGGCCACCATCCTGTCGAGCAGCTCCTGATAGTGGCCGCCTTCGTCGAACTGGCGGACGAACCAGCGGAATCCATCGGAACAGGGCTGCTTTGCCCTGACGAAACTACGTGTGAGAACCATGACATCACCCCTGAGCCGGCGCGCCGCCGCGAATGGCGTACGGCGCGCGTGTTGCGCTTCGAAGGCAGCTGCGGCGGGGTGGATGCGGATGTCCGGTCGCTGTGGATGGCCTGTGGCCCGACCGTGGCTACGGTCCCGGATGATGCTCGGCGTTGCGTCCCGCCCTGGCTGCACGTTGAACAGGGCACGCGCATGCGCGCCCTGGGCAAGGTGCCGTGCGGGGTGGCGGGGCTCAGCCCCTGGCCGGATCCCGCACGGCCTGGGAAAGCACGGCGGGAGACCCTGTGACCTTGAAGGCGAGCTGTGTCGCCAGATCGCGCAGCGGGGAGCCGTCGCAGGCGATGCCGCGCACACGGCCGCCCACGCGCAGTGGCGCGTGATCGAGGGCGGGGCGATGGGCAGCGGACATGGACTGGCGGACGGCGAAGGGAGTCAGGTCGCGATTATAGGCCAGCTGGCGGCCAGCGCGCCGTTTCCGGGGGCCGGCGTCCGGCGTCGCCGTCGACATGTTTGCTCACCATCGCGGTGCTGGCGCAGCGGGAACGGGCGGCGCCGGCCTGAGATAATCCTCCCGTCCGGCGGTCCGCCGCGCCTTGCGCGGGGCGCCGCTTTCCCCATCCGCCACGACAGGAAGCCCTCCCATGACATTCCGCCGCTCCGCCGTGCTCGTCCTTTCACTCGCCGGCCTCGCGCCCGCCGCCCACGCCGTCGACGACATCCGCCCCGGCCTGTGGGAATTCCGCTCCACCCGCCTGAGCCTCGGCGGGCTGCCTGACATGTCGGCGCACATGTCGCAGCTGCAGCAGCAGCTCAAGAACCTGCCCGCAGACACCCGGCGCATGATCGAGCAGCAGATGGCGCAGCGCGGCGTCAGCCTCGGCCAGGACGGCACGGTGCGCAGCTGCATCACGCCGGAGCAGGCGCGCCAGGACACGATCTACTCGGGCAAGGTCGAGGGCAACTGCACGCTGAGCGACGTGATGAAGGGCGGCGACACGGTGATCGGCAAGCTTCGCTGCACCGACCCCGACGCCACCGGCAACTTCCAGGCGCGCGTCGCCAGCCCGGAGCGCTTCACCACCCGGGTGACGATGCAGTCCGCGCGCGGCGATCTCGACGTCGAAACCGAGGGCCGCTGGCTGGCGGCGCAGTGCGGGGGCTGAGCGCGCCGCGAACGACGCCGCTCAGCGCGCCAGGCGCTGCGCGTGCCCCTGCCGCTCCCCGGCCTCGAGCTGCTGCGCGAAGGCGGGGAAGTCCAGCCCGAAGCGCGCCTGCAGCGCCAGCGCCTGGCTCCGCATCCAGTGCCAGCGCGGTGCGAAGGCCGGGTCGCGGAAGGCGAACAGGATGTGGTTGCCGTCCTCGCGCACCGGGATCGCGAGCACGCGCTCGTCGAACACCTCGAGCAGCCGCGCCACGTGCGGGGCGTAGCCTTCGCGCTCGCCGGCCAGGTTCATGACCAGGATGCCCCGCCCCGTCAGGTGACGGCAGGCGTGGGCGTAGAAATCCGCTGCGAGCAGTTCGCCCGCCACGCCCTCGGCACCGAAGGCGTCGATCAGCAGCACGTCGCAGCGGGTGTCCGCGTGCTCGATCCAGCGCACGCCGTCGCCGGCCACGACGCGGAAGCGCTCGTCGTCGGGCGGCACGCCGAACAGCTCGCGCAGCGCGATCACCTGGGGGTCGATCTCGAGCGCGGTCAGCTCGGCCGCGGGCAGGTGGCGGTGGCAGAAGCTGGCCAGCGAGCCGCCGCCCAGCCCGAGCAGGGTGATGCGCCGCGGGCGCGGGTTGAAGAGCAGGAAGGCCATCATGCGCTGGGCGTAGGCCAGCACCAGCGCCGCCGGGTTGTCGATGTCCATGATGCTCTGCACGTAGCCGAGGCTGAAATGCAGCGCACGCAGGCCGCCGTGCTCGAGCACGAAGGGCTTGTCGTAGCGGCCCTCGACCAGCCGGGCGGCGAGCTCGGCCGGATCGCTGCCGGGCGCCTCGAGCAGGCGCACGAGTCCGGGTTCGGAGGGGAAGGGGCTGGGTAGTTCGAGCAGCGGGGTCATGGATGCGGGGGCAGGGGCGTGGCGCCGGCAGGATGGTGCATCGCGGCGCTCGACGGGTCGATCATCGGGGGGCGGAGCAGGACAGGGCCGCAGGCTGGCGAGTCGGCATGAGCGGTTGGCGCGGGCTTCCCGCCTCAGCGTCGCCCGCTGCGCCAGATCGACACCAGCACCCACAGCCCGCCGCCGACCGCGCCGAGAAAGCCGAGCAGGCCCAGGGTGCGCAGGCTCGCCAGGCCAGGGTCGCGCACCACCGCCATCAGGATCGCGGTGCCGATGATCAGCGCGGCGGTGACGATGCCGAGGGTCATGCGGCTGATCGCGCGGTCGAGCTGGTCCACCGTGCGCTTGAGGGCGACGACGTCGACCTGGATCTGCAGCTTGCCGCGGCGCCCGGCGCGCAGCAGGTCGCGCAGGTCCTGCGGCAGGCCGGTGACGAGGTCCAGCGTGCTGCCCAGGCCGCGCAGGCCGCGGCGGGCGATCGCGGCGGGGGCGTGGTGGGCGGCGAGGACCTGCTCCAGCAGCGGGCGCACCTCACCGGCGAGGTCGAAGTCGGGGTCGAGCTGGCGGCCGAGGCCTTCCAGGGTGATGAAGGCCTTGATCATCAGTGCCAGGTCGGGCGGCAGCGCCAGACCGTGCTCGCGCAGCAGCGCCATCAGGTCCGACAGCATGGCGGTGAGGTCGAGGCGCTTGAGCGGCACGCCCTTGTACTGGTCGACGAAGGCCTCGATGTCGCGGCGCAGGCGCTCCGGCGAGGTGTCGCTGTCGCCCTCGTCGCCGCTGCGCCATTCCTGCATGACCTCGGCCACCGTCTCCGCGTCGCCCGAGACCAGGCCGAGCAGCATCACCGCGACCTCGTGGCGGCGCGCCTCCGACAGGCGGCCGACCATGCCGAAGTCGATCAGCGCGATGCGGTTGCCGGGCAGGTAGAACACGTTGCCGGGGTGCGGGTCGGCGTGGAAGAGGCCGTCCTCCAGCATCATCTTCAGCACCGCGGCGGCGCCGCTGCGCGCGAGCGCCTTGCGGTCGAGGCCGGCGGCGTCGACCAGGTCGAGGCGGCGGCCGGGAATGCCGTCGATGCGGTCCTGCACGTTGAGGCGTTCGCCGCACCAGGTCCAGTGGATGGCGGGGATCACGATGTCGGGGTGGCCGGCGAACTTGCCGGCGATGCGCTCGGCATTGCGGCACTCGGCGGCGAAGTCGAGTTCGCGGCGCAGCGACAGGGTGAACTCGTGCACCACCTCGCGCGGGCGGTAGCGGCGCAGCTCGGGCGCCTCGGCATCGATCAGGTCGGCCAGGCGGGCGAGCAGGTTGAGATCGGCCTCGACCTGCGGGCGAATGCCCGGCCGCCGCACCTTCAGCACGACTTCGCGGCCATCGGCCAGGCGCGCGCGATGCACCTGGGCGAGCGAGGCAGCGGCCACCGGCACCGGGTCGAGCGCGGCGAACACCGTCTCCGGTGCGGCACCGAGGTCTTCCGCGAGTTGTGCGCGGATGCGCTCCCAGGGCTCGGCCGGCGCGGCGTCCTGCAGCTTGCCGAACTCGGCGATCCACTCCGGCGGGAACAGGTCCACGCGGGTGGCGAGCACCTGGCCGAGCTTGACGAAGGTGGGGCCGAGCTCCTCCAGCGTGCGCCGGATGCGCTCGGGTGTCTCCATGTGGGCGAGCACTTCTGGCGCGCGCCAGTGCAGCGCCTTGCCGGCGCGCTCGAGGGCGTTGCCCAGTCCGACGCGGCGCACCAGGTCGCTGAAGCCGTAGCGCACGAGCACGGTGGCGATCTCGTGCGCGCGGGCCAGGTCGCGGGCCGCGCCGAGGGCTTGCAGCAGCATCAGCGCTCGGCGTCTTTCCGTTCGTTCTCGGCGGCGCCCGGCTGCAGGCGGTCGGCGAGGCCGCGCAGCACGCCGGCGGCGAGGCTGGCGAGCAGGTCGGCCTGGTTGCGCAGCGTCTGCATGCCGTTGTCGAACTGCAACCACGCCAGGTTGCTGCTGGCATGGGCCAGTTCGGCGACCGCGTCGCGCACGCGCGCGCCGGCGGCGGTGCCGCTGTGGCGCATGTGTTCGGCGAGTTCGGTCAGCGTGGTGCGGGCCTCGCCGCTGGTCTTGCGGGCGGCATCGCTGAGCGCGCCGATGAAGTCGTGCTCGAGGCTCGAGAAGGGCTCCAGCGTCTGGCGCAGGCCCTCGCGCGAGAACTCGGCGCTGCGGCCGATCGCTTCCTGCATCGCCAGCTGCGTCGCCTGGGCGGCGCTGGCCATGGCCTGGTCGAGGCCGTGCATCGCTTCCTTGAAGGCGGCGCTGCGTTCGGCGTCGACCGGCATCGCCCCCTTCTGCGCGCCTTCGAGGACCGCGTTCATCACTGCACGCAAGGCCTGGCCGTCGAGGCGGCCCTCGCTCAGGGCGGCGAGGGTGATGGCCCGGACGCGTTCGGAGATGGATGCGGTGTCGGCGCCGACCGCGGCTTCCACGTCGCGTTCGATCTGGCGGGTGTCGATGCTCATGTTCGGTCTCCAGGGCGGAAATGACGAAGCGGGGAATCGCCGGTTGACTGCAGTCTAGCCAGTCTGGCGATTCCCCGCTTCATGCTTCGCTCGCGGACGCCGTCAATCCCAGATGCCGGGCTCCAGCTTGCTGCGGATCTCGGGATACTGGCTGGCGTCGAACTTCGGCAGCTTGCCGGCGGCGCGCTGGGCGTCGTAGTCGCGCGCGAGTTTCACCGCCAGGCCCGACAGCAGCAGGATCGCGATCAGGTTGGTGATTGCCATCAGGCCCATCGCCACGTCGGCGAAGTTCCACACGAAGGGCATCGAACCCACCGAGCCGAACAGCACCATCGCCAGCACGAGCAGGCGGAAGGTCAGCAGGCCCGCCGGATGGTTGTGCTCGATGAACACCAGGCAGTTCTCGGCATAGAAGTAGTTGGCGACGATCGAGGTGAAGGCGAAGAACAGCACGACGATGGCGAGGAAGTACTTGCCCCAGCCGCCCACCTCGCTGGTCAGCGCGTTCTGCACCATGCCGACGCCGGTGCCCTCGACCGGGCCGGCGAGCAGGATGATCGCGGCCGACGCGGTGCAGATCAGGATGGTGTCGATGAACACGCCGGCCATCTGCACATAGCCCTGCGAGGCCGGGTGCGGCGGATAGGGCGTGGCCGCGGCGGCGGCGTTGGGCGCCGAGCCCATGCCGGCCTCGTTGGAGAACAGGCCGCGCTTGAAGCCGTTGAGGATGGCCGCGCCGATGCCGCCGGCGGCTGCTTCGTGCAGGCCGAAGGCGCTCTTGAAGATCAGCGCCAGCACCGCCGGTACCTCGCCGAGGTTGGCGATGATGATGCCGATCGCCACCACCAGGTAGCCGACCGCCATGAAGGGCACGGCGAGTTCGGAGAAGCGCGCGATCGCGCGCAGGCCGCCGAAGATGATCATCGCGGTGAGGATCGTGACCACCACGCCGATCACCAGCGCGGCGACGCTGATCTCGTTGCCGGCCAGGTTCATGGTGCCCATGTCGAGGCCGAAGGCGCCGGTCATGGCGCTGGCGATGGTGTTCGACTGCACCGAGTTGAACGCGAAGCCGAAGGCGATGATCAGGAAGATCGAGAACATCGTGCCCGCCCAGCGCTGGCCGAGACCCTTTTCCATGTAGTAGGCCGGGCCGCCGCGGAACTGACCCTTGTCGTCGCGCTGCTTGAAGAGCTGCGCCAGCGTCGCCTCGACGAAGCCGGTGGCCATGCCGACGAGTGCGATCACCCACATCCAGAAGATGGCGCCCGGTCCGCCGAGCGTGATCGCCACCGCCACGCCGGCGATGTTGCCGGTGCCCACGCGCGCGGCCAGCGAGGTGCACAGCGCCTGGAAGGACGAGATGCCGGAGGCGTCGGACTGGCGGCTGCCGCGCAGCACGGTGAAGGTGTGGCCGAAGTGGCGCAGCTGGATGAATCCCAGGCGCAGCGTGAAGTAGATGCCGGTACCGACCAGCAGCCAGATCAGGATCTTGCCCCAGAGGAGGCCGTTGAGGAGGTCGACGACCTCGTTGGCGAAGGCTTGCATCAGCGTTCTCCTGCCGCTCTTGGCAGCACTGTGGTTATGCCCGGGTATGGGCGCGGAAAAATGGAGGTGGCGGATTCTAGCGCAGTGTTAGCGGCCCCCACCGCGCCCAGCCGGTATCATCCGCCCCGATGGCGCATCTGTCGCGTCCACTGCAGCCGGGAATCCGATGGCGATGTCTTTCTTTCTCCGAAGCGGGGTGCTGCCCCGTGCCTTCGCGATGCTGGCGCTCGTCCTCGCCGCATCGCTGTCCGCGGCACCTGCCCGGGCAATGGAGCTGCCGCGCGCGCGCAGCGTGCCGGGCGGCGTGGTGCTGGTCGAGCTGGGGCCGGCGCTGGTGGCGCCGCAGGCGAGCGTCGATGGCGTGCCGGTGCTCGTCACCGGGCGGCCGGGCGGATGGACCGCGGTGGTGGGTGTTCCGCTCGAGGCCGAGCCCGGCGAGCGCGTGCTCGAGGTGCGCCGCGAGGGCGAGCCGGTCGCGCGCGTGGGCTTCACCGTCGCGCCGGTGCGCTACGCCGAGCAGCGCCTGAAGGTGGCGCCGGGCAAGGTCGACCTGTCGGCGCAGGATCTCGCCCGCCACGAGCGCGAGCGCGCCCACACCGCCGAGGTGATCGCCACCTGGAGCGCCGCCGCCCCCGAGACGCTGCAGCTGCGGCAGCCGGTGCCCGGCCGGCGCTCGGGCACCTTCGGCCTGCGCCGCGTGTTCAACGACCAGCCGCGCAAGCCCCACAGCGGCATGGACATCGCCGCGCCCAGCGGCACGCCGGTGGTGGCGCCGGCGGCCGGGCGGGTCATCGACACCGGCGACTACTTCTTCAACGGCCACACCGTGTGGCTGGACCACGGCAACGGCCTGCTGAGCATGTACTGCCACCTCAGCCGCATCGACGTGAAGGTGGGCGACCTCGTCGCCACCGGTGCGCGCATCGGCGCGGTCGGCGCCACCGGGCGCTCGACCGGGCCGCACCTGCACTGGTCGGTGATGCTCAACCGGACCATGGTCGATCCGGCGCTGTTCCTCGCCGGCGCAGGCCGTTGAGCGCCGATGCGCGCGCCATCCGACACCCCCGCAGCAGACCGCGCGCGCCCTGCCCGGGCAGCGCGCGGCCCTTCGCCCATGAATGACGCTCCACGACGCTCCCTGACCTCGCCGCCCGCCCGCCGCGCGCTGCTGCGCTTCGCCTTCCCGCTGCTCGCCCTCACGCTGCTGATCGCCGCGGTCAGCGCCTTCGGCTACCGCTCGCTGAGCGAGGAGATCCGCCGCGAGACGCAGCGCACGCTTGCCGTCATCGCCGAACAGAAGCGCCAGCAGATCGAGGGCTGGCTGGCCGAGGCGAGGATCGATGCCGAGATGTACTTCTCCGGCCACTCCCAGCTCGAGGCCGTGTTCGAGCACTGGCTGGACGGCGGCCGCCAGGACGAGGCCGCGTTCGCGCGCATGCGTGCGCTGGTCGAGGAGCTCGCGCGCCTGCGCGGCTGGCAGGGCCTGGCGCTGTTCGACGAGCACGGGGCACCGGCGCTGACCCTCGGCGCGCCGGATCTCCCGGCCCATGCCGCGCTGATCGCCGACGTGCTGCGCCGGCCGCGGGTGGAGCTGGTCGACCTGCATGCCGATGCCCGCGGCGAGGTGCATTACGGCGTGCTCGCCCCGGTGGGCTCGCCGGTGCGCGGCGTGGCCTACCTGAGCCTGCGCGCCGAAAGCGAGCTCTATCCGATGGTCGAGTCCTGGCCGGTCCCCACCCGCAGCGCGGAGACCTACCTGGTGCGCCGCGACGAGGACGGCGTGCGCTTCCTGACGCCGCTGCGCCACGACGCCGCCGCCGCGCTCAGCCTGACCCGTCCGCTCGCCACGCCCGACCTGCCGGCCGCCCGCGCCGCGCTCGGCGAGCGCGGCATCCTCGCCGGCGGACGCGACTACCGCGGCGTGCCGGTGCTGGCCTACGCCGCCGCGGTTGCGGGCACGCCCTGGCTGATGCTCGCCGAGATCGACGAGCGCGAGGCCTACGCCGGCATCCGCACGCTCACCTGGGGCATGGGCGTGGTGATGGGGCTGGGCCTGCTGCTGGTCTACTCCGCCGGCTACCTGATGTGGCGCCGCGACCGCGAGCAGCAGGAGCTCAACGCGCTGCAGGCGCGGCAGGCCGCCGAGGCGCGCTTCCGGGTGATCTTCGAGCAGGCGCCGCTCGGCGTCGTGCTGCTCGATCCGCGCAGCGGGCGGATCACCGAGGCCAACGCGCGCTTCGCCGAGATCGTCGGTCGTCCGGCCGCGGCGCTGGCCGGCGTCGATCCGATGCAGCTCACCCACCCCGACGACGTCGCCGAGAGCCGCGTCCAGCTCGACCGCCTCAACGCCGGGCGCAGCGCCGGCTACCGGCTCAACAAGCGCTACCTGCGTCCGGACGGCTCGCCGGTGTGGGTCAGCCTCGCGTTCGCGCCGGTGCAGGTGGCTTCGGAGGATGCGCCGCGCTACCTCGGCATCGTCGAGGACATCTCCGCGCGCATCGAGATGGAGGAGCGCCTGCGCCAGGCCTCGGCGGAAGCGGCCGCGGCCAACGCCGCCAAGAGCGAGTTCCTCGCCCACATGAGCCACGAGATCCGCACGCCGATGAACGCGGTGCTCGGCCTCGCCCAGGTGCTCGAGCGCGAGCCGCTCGCCGCCAACCAGCGCGACATGGTCGGACGCATCCGCAGCGCCGGCCAGTCCCTGCTCGCCATCCTCAACGACGTGCTCGACCTGTCCAAGATCGAGGCCGGGCAGCTGCGCATCGAGCCGCGGCCCTTCGACCTCGCCGCGCTGCTCGCCAACGTGGACAGCCTGATGGGCCAGGCGGCGCACGGCAAGGGCCTGACGCTGCGCATCGAGCCGCCGGCGCTGCCGCCCGGGCTGCTGCGCGGCGACGGCCTGCGCATCGAGCAGATCCTGCTCAACCTGGTCGGCAACGCGATCAAGTTCACCGAGCGCGGCGAGGTGGCGCTGCGGGTGTGCGCCGACGAGGTCACCGATGCGGACTTGCGCCTGCGTGTGGAGGTGCGCGATACCGGCATCGGCATCGCGCCCGAGGCGCTGGCGCGGCTGTTCACCCCCTTCACCCAGGCCGACGCCGGCATCGGCCGCCGCTTCGGCGGCACCGGGCTGGGGCTGTCGATCTGCAAGCGCCTGGTCGAGCTGATGGGCGGCACGATCGGTGCCGACAGCCAGCCTGGCCTGGGCAGCCGCTTCTGGTTCGAGCTGCCGCTCGAGCGCGTGGCCGACACTGCCGCCGTCACCGCCCCCGCTCCGCCGCCGGCCGCGGCGCCGAGCGGCCCGCGGCTGGCCGGCGCGCATGTGCTGGTGGTCGACGACAGCGCGATGAACCGCGACCTGGTGGAACGTGCGCTGGCGCTGGAGGGCGCCACCGCGACCCTGGCCGCGGACGGCCAGCAGGCGCTTGAGGTGCTCAGGAGCGGGGTGGACGCCTTCGATGCGGTGCTGATGGACGTGCAGATGCCGGTGCTCGACGGCCTCGGCGCCACCCGCCGCATCCGCGGCGAGCTGGGCCTCGCCGCGCTGCCGGTGATCGCCTTCACCGCCGGGGTGCGCGAGGACCAGCAGGCCGCCGCACGCGCGGCCGGCGCCGACGACGTGCTGCCCAAGCCGATGGACCTGGAACAGATGACGCAGGTGCTGATGCGCTGGATCGCCCGTCGCGCGCCGGGTGCGCAGGCGCCTGCAGCGGCGCCCCTGCCTGCCTCGCCGGTGGCCGCCGACGACTTCCCCGCCTTGCCCGGCATCGACCGCGAGCGCGCGATGCAGCGCCTCGGCAAGGACCGCGGCATGTTCCTCGGCCTGCTCGAGCTCTTCATCGAGGACAACGCCGGCGTGGTGGAGAAGACACGCGCGGACCTCGCCCGCGGCGAGGTCGATGCCGCCGTCCGCCGCATGCACACGCTGCGCAGCAACGCGGGCTTCATCTGCGCGCTGGAGATCATGGACGCCGCCGCGGCGCTGGAGAAGGCGATCGAGCAGGGCGAGCCCGGCGTCGCCACCGCGCTCGATGCGCTGCAGGCGCGCATCGCCGCGATCGTGGAGGCGGCGCGCACGCTGGGCTGAGGCGCGCCGCCGCCGGCATGCGGATCACATGGACAGGGCGCAAAGCCCTGCCTATGCTGAAGCGAATCCCGCAGTGCCCGACCTGGGGCGG
Source organism: Rhodocyclaceae bacterium (assembly GCA_029982755.1). Taxonomy (GTDB): domain Bacteria; phylum Pseudomonadota; class Gammaproteobacteria; order Burkholderiales; family Rhodocyclaceae; genus Thauera. The sequence goes on along the minus strand of JARRBR010000013.1, from coordinate 25,172 downwards.
CCTTCGCTGGCCGGCTGCCCCGGCGCGGGTGCGCGTTCCGCCATCGTCGAAGCGCAACAGGAGACTTCCATGCCCGCTCCGCGCATCACCCCCGCCGAACTCAACCGCAAGCTCGCCGACCTCTCCGTCCCCGAGAGCGAACTGGCCGACTACTTCGTCACCGACGACGAGCACTCCGGGCTGTTCCACCCCAGGCTGCAGCTCAACCCCGACACCGTGGAGCTCCCGGCCGACCCCGCCGAGGCGCGGGCGCGCAGCGAGGCGGCGATGAACTTCGCCAACGGCATCGCGCGCATGCGCCGCCGCATCCGCTTCGACCGCATGATCGCCGATGGCTACAAGGGCCCGGTGCTGGTGTCCGAGGGCGACTCCTGGTTCCAGTACCCGATCAAGCTCGAGGACACGATCGACCACCTGTACACGAAGGGCTTCGCGGTGCGCAGCCTGGATGCGGCCGGCGACACGCTGGAGAACATGCTCAAGGACCGCGAGTACGTCGACGCGATCGGCGAGGCGAAGGCCTCGATCTTCCTGCTCTCGGCCGGCGGCAACGATGCCCTCGGCGGCGGCAACCTGCGCGCCCACCTGCGCGACTTCGACCCCGCGCTGTCGCCGGCGGCGCACGTGCTGCCGAGCTTCGAGCAGCTGCTCGACCATGCGCTGGCGATGTACGAGCGCGTGCTGCGCGACGTCGAGGCCCTGCCCGGCGTGGTGACGATCTGCCACGGCTACGACTACGTGATCCCCAACGCCGGCAAGTGGCTGGGCAAGCCGATGCTCTCGCGCGGCATCAAGGACGGCGCGGTGCAGCGCGGCATCGCCGCGCACATGATCGACCGCTTCAACGAACGCCTGCGCCAGCTCGTGGCGCGCTTCGGCCCGCGCGCGGTCCACGTCGATGCGCGCGGCGCGGTGGGCAACACGCTGGCGGTCTGGCACGACGAGCTGCATCCGAAGAACCCCGGCTACGGACGGGTCGCCGAGCGCTTCGAGAAGGCCATCCAGGCGGTGGCCGGGCGCACCGCGGCGCCGCGCTCGCGCGGCACCGGCAAGAAGCCTGCCGCGAAGGCAGCCGCGAAGGCCGCGGCGCCGGCCCGCCGCGGCTGGTCGGTGCACATCGGCCTCAACAAGATCGACGCCGCGCACTACGGCGGCGATGCCGAGCTCTTCGGCTGCCATTTCGACGCCGAGGACATGGAGCGCATCGCCGCCGAGCGCGGCTTCGAGAAGCGCACCGTGCTGCTCGACGAGGCGGCCACCCGCGACGCGGTCAAGAAGGCGCTCGCCGACGCGGCGGCCAGGCTCAAGGCGGGCGACGTGTTCATGCTCACCTACGCCGGCCACGGCAGCCAGGTGCCGGACTTCAACGCCGACGAGGACGACGGCGCCGACGAGACCCTGTGCCTGTACGACGGCATGCTGATCGACGACGAGCTCTACGAGCTGTGGTCGAAGTTCGCCGACGACGTGCGCATCGTCATGATCTCGGACAGCTGCCACAGCGGCACGGTGTCGCGCGCTGCGCGCACCGCCCAGCCGGTGGCGGCCGATGGTGCGCCGGCCGTGCGCACCCGCCTGCTGCCGCTGTCACTGGCGATGAAGACCTTCCGCACCCATCGCGACTTCTACACCGCCCTCGGCCGCCAGCATCGCGGCCCCGACGAGCGCGTGCTCACCCGCGAGCTCGACATGCCGCTGCGCTGCCCGGTGCTGCTGGTCGCCGGCTGCCAGGACAACCAGGAGTCGCAGGACGGCGTGGGCAACGGCCGCTTCACCCAGGAGCTGCTGCGCGTGTGGGACGAGGGGCGCTACGACGGCGACTGGGCGACGCTGGTCAAGCGCATCGTCGCCAACATGCCGCCCAGCCAGACCCCCCGCCTGACCCTGATCGGGCGCAGTCCGGAGGTGCTGGCCGCCGAGATGCCGTTCAGCATCTGAGGCCCGGGCGATGCTTCGGGAGGGGTAGGGGGTGGGGGGATGAGCGTTCCCGCTGCGGTCATTTTCGCCACATACGCGGGCGGCGAAACGCTCGATCGCGATGCGAAGGGTGGCAACCCCTTCGCCACCGCGCTGATCGAGCTCGCCGCCGGCGAGCCGCTCGGTCTCGGCACGTTCGCCGAGGCCTTGCGCGCACGCACGCAAGCCAATAGCGCGGGCCTGCAGGTGCCCGAATGGGTCGGTCTCCCGGTCGACGAGCCGTGGCGATGGCCTCCGGCTGCCGACGCGTCGTCAGGCGAGCGCGCGGCGCTGGTGTTGGTCGTTTCGGACTATCCGGAGGCGGGTGGCTGGCTGCTTTTTGGTGCGGCGTGGGACGAGCGCCGGATTTCGGCCTGCATGGCCGCGAACGGGTTCGCCGTGACAACCGGCATCGCCCCGGAGCGCGCGTCCCTGCTCGGCGCGCTGCACGCCTTTGCGGCCCGATCGCGTGCGTGCGCGGACGCGGTGATCTATTCGACCGGACATGGTGTCGAGTGCGCTGGCGAAACCTATCTGCTTCCGGCCGACTATCCCTTTGCCGAGGGCTACGCAGGCGCGCTGCTGGAGAAGCATGCAGTGCCGGTGCGCGCCTTGCGTGCGGCATGTCTCGCGCGCGACATGAATCTAGTGCTCTTTGCAGGATGCCGCACACGCGTGCGCGCCCCAGGGCAGGGTTTCAGCGCCGCGGCCCAAGGCGCCATACCAGCAGGCTGAACAGCATCGCGCTGGCCATGGTCAGCGCCAGGGGCAGGGTGCTGTGCTGCACGCCGTGGCCGACCACCATGCCGGCGCCTGCGCCCAGGCCCATCTGCACGAAACCCATCAGCGAGGCCGCCGCGCCCGCCATCTTGGGGTAGCCGGCCAGCCCGAGCGCGGTGGCGTTGGGCAGGATCAAGCCGATCGCGGCGGTGACGCCCCACACCGGGACCATGACCGCCGCCGGATGCATGACGCCGGCGAGCGCCAGCGCGGCGAGCACGGCGCCGCAGGCGCCGCCCGCGAGCACGCCGATGCGGATCAGGCATGCGGGGCCGAGCCGCCTCGACAGCCCTGCCGACATCACGGTGCCGAGCATGAAGCCGGTCACGTTGACGCCGAAGGCGAGCCCCATCTGCACCGGCGACATGCCGAACAGCTCGATATAGACGAAGGGCGAGCCGGAGATGAAGGCGAACAGCGCCGCGAAGGCGCCGCAGCCGATCAGCAGTGCGCTGCGGTAGCCGGGATCGGCGAGCAGGGTGCGGTAGTTGGCGAGCATGCGCGCCGGGTGCATGGCGCGCGCATCGGGATGGGCGTTGGTCTCGTGCAGCAGGCGCCACACCATCAGCATCAGCACGGTGCCGTAGACGGTGAGCACCACGAAGCTTGCGCGCCAGCCGAAGCCGGCGGTGAGCCAGCCGCCGAAGATCGGCGCCAGCAGCGGCGCGAGCGCGGTGGCGGTGGACACGTGCGACAGCATGCGCGCGGAGTCCTGCGGTCCATACACGTCGCGCACCACCGCGCGCCCCAGCACCGGCCCCGCACAGGCGCCCAGGGCCTGCACCAGGCGCGCCGCCACCAGGGCCTCGATCGAGGTGGCGAGCGCGCAGGCCGCCGAGGACAGCACGAACACCGCCATGCCCCACAGCATCACCGGGCGCCGCCCGTAGCGGTCGGATAGCGGGCCGAGCAGCAGCTGGCCGAAGCCGAAGCCGAGCAGGTAGACCGACAGCGTCAGCTGCACGCCCGCGCTGTCGGTCGCCAGCGCACGCCCGATCGCCGGCAGCGAGGGCAGGTAGAAGTCGGTGGACAGCGGGCCGAGCGAGGTCAGCGCCACCACCAGCACCGCAAGCAGGGCGCCAGGTCCTCCCGTCATGCCGGATCCTGCGCCCGCATCGCGCAGCGGCCGGGCGGGACGCGGCGCTCGCCGGTCGGGCAGGGGGCTGAGGGATCACGGCCACCGATGGCGAGGGCGTCGTGGCGGCGGGGGAGGCGAGGGAGGGACAATTTCCGGCTCGGGCGCATGCGGCCCCGGATTGTAACCCCGCCGCCGGCGCCTCCAGGCGCGCTGCGGCGGGAAACTCAGTGCTGCGGATCCTCGTGCTGCAGCGGCGCGTCGCCGCGTCGTTCCATGCGGATGGCAATTGCGATGCGTTCGCGGATGCGCGGGTCCCGCGAGCGCGCGGCGATCTCGGCCAGGGTGACGCCGCTCTGCATGGTGACGTGCGTCGATGCGCCGGCGTCGAGCAGCATGTTGGTGATCCGCCAGTGGCCGTTGGCGACCGCCTTCAGCAGCGCGGTCGAGCCGTCTGCGGCCACGATGTTGACCCGGGCCTTGTGGCGCAGCAGCAGCTCCACCACCGCCGCATGGCCGCGCGCCGAGGCCTGCAGCAGCGCGGTGATGCCCGCGAGGCTGAGGGCGTCCACGTCCGCGCCCCGCCGCAGCAGCAGGTCCACCACCGCGACGTGTCCGTTGAGCGCGCTCCAGTGCAGCGGCGTGTAGCCGTCCGCGTCCTGCGCGTCCAGGCTGGCGCCGAGGCGGATGAGTTCGAGCGCCAGGGATTCACGGCCGCTGAAGGCGGCGACCATCAGCGGCGTCCATTGGCGGGCGTCGCGTGCATTGACGTCGAAGCCGGCGTCGAGCAGCAGCCGGCAGACGTGTTCGTCGCCGCTCTCCACCGCGCGCACGAAGCCGGCCATGGTCCGGGACACGTCGAGGCGGTCGAGTTCGGCGACCGCGCGCTCGAAATCCCAGGCGTGGCGCGAGGGGCCTTCGGGGTGTGCGGGGGGCTCCTGTTCCGGCGGGTGGAGCGCGCCGATGCGGTCGTAGGCCAGGCTCAGCGCCAGGATCTCGGCGCCGACCTCGGGCGGGAAGCCGCGCCGTCCGGGGCGCTTCGACACCATCAGCTCCGAGAAGTACTCGGTCAGCGCTTCCGGATCGTTCCACAGCTCCTCGAGCTTGCGCGCGATGTGCGGAAAATCCGCCACCAGCCGGTGCGGGAACTTGTCGCCGTGGGCCGAGGACAGCAGGAAGGACAGCGGGGTGCGGGGAGCGGTCATGTGCGTGCGAGCGGCTGGCCCGCCCGCCCTCCACGGGCGCCCGGGCGGGCGCTCAGGACAGCGGGGCGCGATCGATCAGCGACAGGTTCCGATTGACGTCGAACAGCTTGGCATTGACCGTCGCGATGCCGAAGGCGAGCAGGCGTGCGCGGTGCATCTCGAGGTAGGCCTGGGCGCTGCCGCGGTCGGTGAACAGGTAGATGCCGCCGGCCTCGCCCGCCTCGCGGTTCTCGGTCCAGATCTTCCAGATCAGCCCCGGCTCCCCGGCGATCGAGGCCGCGAGCGCCTTCATGCCCGCGGCCATGTCCTCGCCCCAGGGGCCGGAGAAGGGGAAATCGATCTGCAGCAGTACGGTCATGCTGGCCTCCCTTGGCGCGTGTCGTGCCGGCCTGCCCGCGCCGGCCTCCTGTTCATTCGGTGAAGAAGCGCCCGGAAAGTTCCTGCAGGCCGAAGCTATCCAGCAACTCGGCCACCCGTTCCGCCGCACGCTGGCGGGGGCGGTCGGGCTGGAAGCGGGCGATGATGAGCTCGTTCTTCATCGAGTGCTCCCAGCCGACGAGCTCGGTCACCGTGACCTCGTAGCCGTGGGCCTCGAGCTGGAGGCAGCGCAGCACGTTGGTGACGTGGCTGCCGAACTCGCGGGAGTGGATGGGGTGGCGCCACAGTTCCGCGATCGGGTGCTTGAGCGCCTGCTGCTTGTGCTTGCGCAGCACGCTGGCGACCTCGGCCTGGCAGCACGGCACCAGCACGATGGAACGCGCGCCTTTCTTCAGCGCGAAGCGGATGGCGTCGTCGGTCGCGGTGTTGCAGGCGTGCAGCGCGGTGACGATGTCGATGCGCGCGGGCAGGCGGTCGGAAGTGATCGAGTCCGCCACGCTCAGGTTCTGGAAGCGCATGCCAGCCGAAAAGCCGAGCTTGTCGGCGAGCCGGCGCGAGCTCATCACCAGCTCGTCGCGGGTCTCGATGCCGTGGATGCGGCCGGCCGGCGCGTGCTGCCTGAAGAACAGGTCGTAGAGGATGAAGCCGAGGTAGGACTTGCCCGCGCCGTGGTCCACGAGCTCGATGTCGGGGCGTTCGGCGAGCGCCTCGGCGAGCAGCGGCTCGATGAACTGGTACAGGTGATAGACCTGCTTGAGCTTGCGCCGGCTGTCCTGGTTGAGCTTGCCGTCGCGGGTCAGGATGTGGAGTTGCTTGAGCAGTTCGAGCGACTGGCCGGGGCGGATCTCGGGGTGCTGGGCGGTCATGGGGGCTGGGACGAAAAGCGCAATGGGCGCAAATGTACTCCGCGCGGCTGGGGCGACCAAGCTTCGATGCGCCCGGTGCCGCTGACATCGCGGATGGCGGGGATCCCGGCTATGCTCTCGCGGCCCTGGGGCGACGAGAGGAAATGGATGGTTCACACAGCACATTCCGGCACGGACAAAGGCGCCTGCGCGCCACGCTCGGCAGCGCGGGGCCGTGGCGGGTGGCGATCACCTTCTCGATGTATTCCAGCCAGTGGCTGGCGGTGATCGGCTTCCTGCCCTCGATCTACGCCCAGGCCGGGCTGTCCGGCCAGCTCGCCGGTCTGCTCACTGCCTTCGCCTGCCTGGTGAACGTCACCGGCAACGTCGCCGCCGGCCGGCTGCTGCACCGCGGGGTGTGCGCCCGCCACCTGCTCTATGCCGGATTCCTGGCGATGGCGGGGGCCGCCTTCGTCGCCTTCAGCCCGCTCGCCGCCGACGCGCCGGTCGTGCGTTATCTGGCGGTGGTGCTGTTCTCCGCGGTCGGCGGCCTCATTCCGGCCACCCTGTTCGCGCTCACGGTGCATGTGGCGCCGGACGAGCACACGGTGTCGACCACCGTCGGCTGGATGCAGCAGTGCTCGTCGGCGGGGCAGTTCGTCGGCCCGCCGCTGGTGGCCTGGGTGGCCGGCGCCGCAGGCGGCTGGCAGTGGACCTGGGTGATCACCGGGCTCGCCTGCGTCGTCGGGCTGGTGCTGTCGAGCCGCACGCGCTACCAGCGCGCCTAGCCGCGCGCGGGCCTTCGCAAACCCGCCGCCGATCGGCACCGGTAGCGGGTGAGCCTCGGGGGGCGCGCAGGGGCTGTCGCGTGCTGCCCGCGGGGCACGACATCGGCGCTCCGTCCGAGCCTGGGCAGCTTCCGCCCGGGGGGCTGAGCGAGCTGCACCGGGCCGCTTTTCCGGCACAATCGCGATTCACGGTCGCTGAAGGATGCGCGTCATGAACTTCCATCCCCTGCTCCTGTTCTTCCACGTCGCCGGCGTCGTCGTGTGGGTGGGCGGGATGTTCTTCGCCTACGTCTGCCTGCGCCCCGAGGCCGCCAGCCAGCTTGAGCCGCCGCCGCGGCTGCGCCTGTGGCGAGGCGTGCTGGCGCGCTTCTTCACCTGGGTGTGGGCGGCGGTCGCGCTGGTACTGGCGAGCGGGCTGGCACTGATCCTGCGGCTCGGTTTTGCCGCGGCGCCGCTGTACCAGCACATGATGTTGCTGATGGGGCTGGTGATGATGGCGATCTTCGCCTTCGTGGTCTTCGTCCCCTATGCCGGCCTGGTGAAGGCGGTGGCGGCCGAGGACTGGAAGGCGGGTGGCGCGGCGCTGGCCCGCATTCGCCGGCTGGTCGGCACCAACCTGGCGCTCGGTTTCCTGACCATCGCCATGGCTACCCTCGGGCGGTGGCTGTGAGGGGCGCTGCGTGCGGCATGGCGCGCCGGTGCCACGCCGGATCGGCGGGCGGTGAGGCGAAGGAGGCGGTCGATGATGGAGCGCGCTGAGACGGACGCAGTGGCATCGGCGCGCCGCCTCGCGGTGCTTGTCGGCAGCGGCGGCATCGGCGGGGCACTCGCCGAGGCCGTGCGCGCCGGCGGCGAGTTCGACGAGGTCCTCGTGCTCGGCCGGCGCAGCACGCCGGCGCTCGACCTGCTCGACGAGGCTAGCATTGCCGCCTGTGCCCGCACGCTCGCCGCGCGCGGCGAACCCGAACTCGTCATCGACGCCACCGGCATCCTGCACGGCGTGGGGATGGCGCCGGAGAAGAGCTGGCGTGAGCTCGATCCGGCCACCCTCGCGCGCGCCTTCGCCATCAACGCGATCGGTCCGGCGCTGCTGATGAAGCACTTCCTGCCCTTGCTGCCGCGGGCGCGACGCGCGGTGTTCGCCACCCTCTCGGCCAAGGTGGGCAGCATTGGCGACAACCGGCTCGGCGGTTGGTACGCCTATCGGGCGTCGAAGGCGGCGCTGAACCAGCTGGTGCGCACGGCGTCCATCGAGCTGCGCCGCAGCCGGCCGCAGGCGATCTGCGTCGCGCTGCATCCGGGCACGGTCGACACCGGGCTGTCGGCGCCTTTCGCCAAGTCGGGCCTCGAGGTGCAGCCTCCGGCGCTGGCCGCGAAACGTCTTCTTTCCGTGCTGGCCGGGCTGAGGGCGGAGGATTCGGGGCAGTTTTTCGACTATCGTGGCGAGCGCCTGCCCTGGTAGCGGGGCGGCTGCAGCACGCCTTGCACGAATCGAGTCAATGACATGAACGCACACGAACAGGAACGGATGTGGTCCACCCGCTACCGCGACGCGGGCGAGGACTACGTCTTCGGCACCGCGCCCAACCGCTTCCTTGCCGGCCAGGCAGCGCTGCTGTCGTCCGGCGCCACTGCCTTGTCGGTGGCCGACGGCGAGGGGCGCAATGCGGTGTGGCTGGCCGAACAGGGGCTCGCGGTGACCGCGACCGAGATCTCGCCGGTGGCGCTGGATAAGGCGCGCAAGCTCGCCGCCGGGCGCCACGTCGAGGTCGATTTCATGCTCGCCGATGCGGTGAGCTGGGATTATCCCGAGGCCGCGTTCGACCTCGTAGTGGCGGTCTTCATCCAGTTCGCCGACCCCGCGCAGCGCGAGCGCATCTTCGCGGGCATGCAACGCGCCCTGAAGCCGGGCGGACACCTGATCCTGCAGGGCTACACCCCGCAGCAGCTCGAATACCGCACCGGCGGGCCGTCGGCGGCTGAGAACCTGTACACCGCCGACATGCTGCGCACGGCCTTCGCCGAGTTGGAGATCCTGCACCTGCAGGAGTACGAGGACGTGCTGGACGAGGGCGTCGGTCACAAGGGGCGTTCGGCCCTGGTCGGGCTGGTCGCACGCAGGCCGGCCGTCTGAACCGAAGCAGGAGGAAAGGACCATGATGCAAGGAACGCGGGCGATCGTGACCGGCCACAGCCGCGGGCTCGGTGCGGCAGTCGCCGAGGAACTACTCGAGCGCGGCATCGCCGTGCTCGGCGTGGCCCGCAGCGGCAATCCGGAACTGGCCGCACGGCATGGCGACAGCCTGGCCGAGGTGGCGCTCGATCTGACGGACAGCGGCGCGCTGGTGGCCTGGCTCGCGGGCGGTGCGCTCGACGCCTGGGCGGCCGATGCCGGACGGCTGCTGCTGGTGAACAACGCCGGCACGCTGCAGCCGATGGGCGCGCTGCCGCTGCAGGGGGTGGAGGCGGTGGCGCGCGCGGTGACGGTGAATGTGGCCGCGCCCCTGCTGCTGGCCGCCGCGTTCGCCCGGGCCGGCGCTGACGTCGGCGGCAGGGCGCGTGAGCGCCGCGTGCTGCACGTCTCCAGCGGCGCGGCGCGCAAGCCCTATGCCGGCTGGAGCGTGTATTGCGCGACCAAGGCCGCGCTCGACCACCATGCGCGCGCGGTGCAGGCGGACGCCACGCCGGGGCTGCGCATCTGCGCGCTGGCGCCGGGCGTCATCGACACCGGGATGCAGGGCGAGATCCGCGCCAGCACGGTGGAGCGCTTCCCCTTGCGCGATCGCTTCGCGGAAATGCAGGCGAGCGGCGGCCTGATCGCGCCCGCCGAGTGTGCGATGCACCTGGTCGACTTCCTGCTCGACGACGACTTCGGCCGCGAAGCGACGGCCGACCTGCGGGACCTGATGCGGTGAGCGGCGACGGGCGCGAGCACGAGGGCACGACGCCGGCGGCGCAGGCCCCGACGCGGCCGGCGGCCGGCAGCCGGCTCCCGCGCCTGAAGCGGCGCGGCCTGCGCCTGATGGTGTGGCTGCGCCGGCACCCGTGGCTGGTGGCGAGCTTCGGTTTCGTCTCGGGCGTGCTCAGCTTCGTGCTCGTCGAGCGCCACGAGGGCGTGGCGCGCGTGATGGCGGTGGCGATGCTCGCCGGCTGGCTGCTGCTGGTGCTCGAGCGCGTGCTCGACAGGGCGTTCAAGCGCCGCTTCGGTTTCGGTCTGCCGGCGCCGGCGGTGCGCTATCTCACCCAGTTCACCCATCAGGAGAGCCTGTTCTTCGCGCTGCCCTTCTTCGCCGCGAGCACCTCGTGGAACAGCGGCCAGGCGCTATTCACCGCGGTACTCGGGCTGATGGCGCTGGTGGCGATCATCGATCCGCTCTATTTCGGCCGGCTGGCGAAGCGGCGCTGGCTGTTCCTCGGCTATCACACGCTGACCCTGTTCGCCCTGTTGCTGGTGGTGCTGCCGCTGGTGCTGCGGGTGCCGGCGATGGCGAGCTACCAGGCGGCGCTGGCGGTGGCGGTGGTGCTGTCCTTCCCGACCCTGGCCGGCGCGATCAGCGTGCCGCGCTGGTGGCGCGGGCTGCTGGTGCTGGTGCTGCTGGCCGGCCTCGGCGCGACCGGCTGGCTGGCGCGGCTGTGGGTGCCGCCGGCGACGCTGCGCCTGACCCAGGTCGCGGTCACGACGCAGATCGACGAGGCGCAGAAGGCGCCGACGCAGAGCCTGCGCAGCCTCGACGCCGCGCGCCTGCTCGAGGAGGGGCTGTATGCCTACACCGCGATCCACGCCCCGCTCGGTCTGGCCGAGCGCGTCAGCCACGTGTGGCTGCAGGAGGGGAAGGAGGTGGACCGCATCGAACTCGAGGTCACCGGCGGGCGCGCCGAAGGCTACCGGGCGTGGACGCGCAAGCGCAAGTTCCCCGAGGACCCGCGCGGCCGCTGGCAGGTGAGGGTACTCACCGCCGACGACCGCATGATCGGCACGCTGCGCTTCACCGTGGAGTGAGGCGGCTGCGGCGCCGCGAGGGCCTCAGCAGATGCGTTCCCACAGGCTCTGCTCGTCCTCGAACTGGTCGAGCTCCAGGCCCTTGAAGTCGCTGCGCGAGACGATGCCGACGACCTTGCCGTCGTTCACCACCGGCAGGTGGCGATAGCCGCCGTCGCACATCATGTGCAGGGCGTCGATCGCCTTGCGGTCGGGGGCGATGGTGTCGGGACTGGCGGTCATCACCTCGGCCAGATGGACCTTGGCCGGGTCGCCGCCGTTGGCGATGACCTGCACCGCGTCGCGACCGGTGAAGATACCTTTCAGGTGGGCGCGCGCATCGGTGACCAGCACCGCGCCGACGCTGCGCTCGCACATGCTGCGGCAGGCGGTCTGCACGGTGTCGGTAGGCCGCAGCATCAGCGGGTTCTGCTCCTTGATGATGAAGGAGATGTTGCGGTTGGTCATGACCTCGTCCTCCTGAAGTGTTCTTGTGTGTGCTGCTCATCACACTCTAGGACGGAATTCGCTTGACAGCGTTGACATTCGTTAAGCGGATCGAGTGCGGGCGGCGTCGCGTTCGCGCCGGGCCCCTCGATGCGGCGATGCGCGCGCGACCTGCTGGTGTGCGTTGCCTCATGGCCGCTGGGGGTAAAGCCGTGCAGGAAGGGGCGTGGGCGGTGTAGCCTTCGGCCATGAGCACGAGATCCGCGAAACCCGAAAACGGCATCGCCGCCGAGGCGCCGAGGGCGCTGCCGGCCCCGGACGAGGCCGCCGCCTTCCCGCTGAGCCTGCGCCGCGTGGCGGTGGATACCTACCGCGAGAACGTCGCCTACCTGCACCGCGACTGCGAGATCTACCGCGCCGAGGGCTTCCAGGCCCTGGCCAAGGTCGAGGTGCGGGCCAACGGCCGGCGCATCCTCGCCACGCTGAACGTGGTGGATGATCCACGCATCGTGCGCTGCAACGAGATCGGCCTGTCGATCGACGCCTTCGCCCAGCTCGGCGTGGACAACGGCCATCCGGCGATGGTGGCGCAGGCCGAGCCGCCGTCCTCGATCCCGGCCCTGCACCGCAAGATCGCCGGCGAGCGCCTGGACCGCGAGGACTTCCGCGCCATCGTGCGCGACATCGCCGAGCACCGCTATTCCAAGATCGAGCTCACCGCCTTCGTGGTCGCCACCAACCAGGGCGAACTCGACCGCGAGGAGGTGTATTTCCTCACCGATGCCATGACCTCGGTCGGCCATCGCATCGACTGGCGCGAGCGCCCGGTGGTCGACAAGCACTGCATCGGCGGCATCCCGGGCAACCGCACCTCGATGCTGGTGGTGCCGATCGTGGCCGCCCACGGCATGCTGTGCCCCAAGACCTCGTCGCGCGCGATCACCTCGCCGGCCGGCACCGCCGACACCATGGAGGTGCTGGCCAACGTCGAGCTGCCGATGGCGCGCCTGGCCGAGATCGTGCGCGAACATCGCGGCTGCCTGGCCTGGGGTGGCACGGCCAACCTGTCGCCAGCCGACGACGTGCTGATCTCGGTGGAGCGGCCGCTGTCGATCGACTCGCCGGGACAGATGGTCGCCTCCATCCTGTCGAAGAAGGTCGCCGCCGGCTCCACCCACCTGGTGCTCGACATCCCGGTGGGGCCGAGCGCCAAGGTGCGTTCGATGCCCGAGGCGCAGAAGCTGCGCAAGCTGTTCGAATTCGTCGCCGGGCGCATGAACCTCACCATCGACGTGGTGATCACCGACGGCCGCCAGCCGATCGGCAGCGGCATCGGCCCGGTGCTGGAGGCGCGCGACGTGATGCGGGTGCTCGAGAACGACCCGCGTGCGCCCAACGACCTGCGCCAGAAGGCGCTGCGCCTGGCCGGGCGCATGCTCGAGTTCGATCCCGACGTGCGCGGCGGCGACGGCTTCGCGATCGCGCGCGACATCCTCGATTCCGGCCGCGCGCTGGCGAAGATGGACGCCATCATCCACGCCCAGGGCGGCAGGCCCTTCGACCACAACGCGCCGCAACTCGCGCGCCTGGCCTTCGAGGTCGTGGCCGAGGCCGACGGGCTGGTGGCCGGCATCGACAACCACCAGCTCGCGCGCATCGCCCGCCTCGCCGGTGCGCCCAAGATGCAGGGCTCCGGCGTGGACCTGCTGAAGAAGCTCGGCGACCCGGTGCGCAAGGGCGAGCCGCTGTACCGCGTGCACGCCGACTATCCGGCCGACATGGCGTTCGCGCGCCAGGCCAGCACCCGCGCCAGCGGCTATGCGATCGGCGGAGTGGAAGAGGTGCCGCACCTGTTCGTGGAGTTCTGAAGCGCTCCCCGCCGGGCGGCTGCGATCGCCCTTGGGGAAACGCCGCCGCGAGCGGGGGTGCCCGCTTCCACCGCCAGCGTCCGCGCCGCGCGCCTGCGCGACTCAGGTCGCGACCGTGCGCAGCGTCGCCGACTCCACGACCACCTCGGCGGCGACGCCGCTGGCGACCTCGATCGGCGTGGCCGGCCACGCCGCGAGCAGCGGCGCCGCGAGCCGCAGCTCGAAGCGGTCCTTGTCGCGGGCGAAGAAGGCGAGCGCCTGATCGCCCAGCCTGAAGACGGGCTCGTATCCGCCGCCGGCCGTAGCGGCGGGCGCGGCCTCCAGCCAGGCGGCGTGCAGCGCCAGGCCTAGCGCGCGGCCTTCGCCGTCCTCGGCCGTGCGGTGGATTCTCCAGCCATGGCTGCCGGCCTCGGCCAGCCACAGCCCGCGCCCTTCCTTGAGCGACAGTTCGACGCGCAAGGCCTGCGCCTGCAGGTCCAGCGCCGGCCAGCGCACGGCAAGCCGCAGGGGCCCGCTGGCAGCGCCGGCGGGGTGGGCGGTGTCGAAGTCGAAGGCCTGCTCGGCGAGCGGTGGCGTGCCGCGGCGGGCGTTCGCCGGCAGCACGCGCAGCACGCCCTCGATGCGCTCGGACAGCGGATGCCAGTCGAAGCTCAGGCCGGCCAGCGTCGTCGGCGCGTCGAGACGGCGCTCGCCGGTGACGCGCTGGTCTTCCTCGACCAGCAGTCCGGTGCGGCCATCGGCTCCGCCGGCGGCGGCGCGCTCGCCGGCGGGCGGCGTGTCGGCGGCGCGCAGGCGGCCTTTCAGGATGAGCTGCAAGGGGCTGCCGCCGTGGGCGGGGGCGATCTCCAGGTCGCGGCTGGCGTGCTGCCGGCCATCGAAATCCAGCCGCAGCGGCTCGGCGAGCAGGACGTGGTCGGCCAGCAGGCCGAGCGCGACCTGGCTCAGCCGCACCAGGCAGGGCGCGTCCGACTCGATGTCCAGCCGCAGCCGCGGCAGCGCCTCCGGTGCGGGGTCGCGCTGGCAGAACGCGATCACCTGCTCGAGCGCGGCGGCCCATTCGTCGGCGAGCGTGCCGGCGGGCAGGGTGACCGGCGCGTCCTGCTCGCCGGGCTGCAGGGCCTGCCACAGCAGGCGGTCGCCGCCGTCGGCCTCGCCGCCTTCGAGCAGCAGGCGCAGCCGCGGGCTGGCGGGGCGCGTGGCGATGCGGATGCGCGGCACCAGCTCGGAACCCCGGCGCATCAGGGCAATGTCGTGCTCGATGGCGAGCTGCGTGCCCGCCTTGTCGTGGGCAATGCCCTCGGCCATCTGTACCCCGCCGGCACGCGAGCCGCGCTGCGCGGGCAGGGCACGCAGGTTTTCGGTCATCACCTTGCCGCCGGCCGGAATCGCGGCATCGAACCTCACCACCAGCGGCGAGCCCACCCACGGCGGATTCAGCGCGCTGCCGGTGCGCCCGCTCTGCGCGGCGTCTGCGCTGACCGCGTCGCCATCGGCGCGGTGCAGGCCGAAGCCGAAGGCTCTCCCCGGAATCGGGTCGTCGATGCGCACGATGGGCGCCGGCCACACCAATTCGAGCCGGGTCTCGGTGCGTCCGCTGTCCTCGGCGAGATCGAACCAGCGCGCGTCGTCGGTGTCGAGCGCGAACTCGGCGGGGCGGAACTGCACCTGCAGGGTCGAACCGTCCAGGCTCAGCCCGTGCGCGCTGCGGCACGCCTCGGGCAGGGGCAGCCACAGGGAGCTGCGGAAGATCCGCACGCCCTCCACCTGCACCGGGAAGCGCAACTCGAGGTCCAGCGCCGCGCCCACCGGCTCGGCCAGCGCCGGGTGCGCCTTGCGGTAGAGGGCGAAGGGGGTCGGCGCCGGCATCTCAGCCTCTCGTCAGGCGCAGGTTGTTCGCGCTCACCACGTTCTTCAGGTTGGTATCGACACTGTCGATGCGGGTGTTCAGCGTCAGCCGGTTCTGGTCGAAGCTCGCGAGGTCGGTGTTGAAGCGCGAAAGATCGGTGGAGAACTGGCCGTAGCGCACGTCGAATTCGTTGAGCTGGGTGCCGATCAGCGTGTAGCGGCTGTCGAAGTCGGCGTAGCGGGTGTCGAAGCTGGCATAGCGCGTGTCGAAGGAGGAGTACCGCGTGTCGAAGGAGGAGTACCGCGTGTCGAAGGACGCGTACCGGCTGTCGAAGGACTGGTAGCGGGTGTCGAAGCTGTCGATGCGGGTGTCGATCGCCTGGCGGTCCTGGTGCACTTCGAGCGCGAGCGCCTGCACCTGGCGCAGCTGCGCGTCCACCGCGCCGGCGCGGGCCTCGACCTCGCGCGCGAGGGTGCCGAGGTGCTCGAATTCGGCGAGGTTCAGGTCGGCGACGGTGTCGATGCGCTGGCCGAGGTCCGCCCGGGTCGCGGTGTCCAGGGTGTAGCTGCCGAGCGAGCGCGGACCCACCTCGGCCGCCGCCACGCCGAGCTGGGACACCACCGCGTCGCGCGCTTGCGCCGGCAGGGTCTCCACCCCGCTGCCGATGAAGCGGTCGACCGCGGCTTCCAGCTGGCGCTTGCCGATCCACTCCGCGGCCCGGCCGGCGTGCCCTGCGAGGCGGGTCTGGGCGAGGTTGAGCAGGCCGTCGAGGAGTGCGCCGTCGCCGCTCGTGGCGCGCGCGGCGAGTTCCTGCTCGAGCGGCGTGCCGCCCGCGAGCACGTCGGCCAGGAAGCTCGTCCACGGCTCGACCCAGTCGATCCAGGTCGCGGTCCGCACCGCGCGCGCGAGGCTGCTGCCGCGCCCCCCGGCATCGAGCACGTCGGCCTGGATCAGGCCGCTGTCCACCGGCCAGGCCAGCTTCCAGCGCTCGCGGCTGATGGTGTCGACCGCGGCGCCGTGGGCGTCGCGCACGTAGAGGTCGATCGCGGTGCGCAGGCTGTAGCTGCGGTCGCGCAGGTAGGCCTCCGCCATCGCCTTCAGGCCGGCCTCGAGCGCGAGCGGATGGGCGGCCCGGGGGTCGAGTGCGGCGAGCGCGGTCTCCAGCGCGGCCTGCTGGTTCTCGGTCAGCGGCTCCGTCGGCGGCGTGAGCAGCTCGAGTTCGGCGCTGCCGTCGCTGCCGGTGAGCACGGTGACGGCCTGGCCCTCGATGCGGTGGAAGCCGTACAGATAGACCAGCCGGCCGAGGCTGGCCTGCACCGTGACCGCGACCCCGGCGCGCGGCGTGCCGCCGTGGTCATCGACCTGCAGGCGCAGGGTGCGCGGTTCGCCCAGCCAGGCGTCCTGCGGATGCAGGGCCAGGCTCAGCACCAGGCCGCTCTCGGTCGGGGTGGCGAGCGCCTCGCCACCGTAGAACAGCTCGACCCAGCGCGTCGGGTCCAGGCCGAGCGCGGCGACGCAGATCTCGGTGAAGCGCTCCGGGCCGATCAGCCGCACCGCACGCACCTGCAGGATGTCGCTGAAGCTGCCGCCGAGCGCCGCGCGCGCATCGAGCAGGCGCTGGCCGAGGCGCACGCCGATGTCGGGCTCGCGCGGGAACTCGATGTCGCGCGCGAGCTGCTCGGCGCTCGTCGCCGCGTTCAGGAACGCCAGCACCCGCTCCGCCTGGACGGCGGACAGGTCGCTGGGCTGAAGGTAGACGATCGGCATGGCGGCGGGGGCAGGATGTCAGCGATTGATGCGGGTCGCCAGGCCGTTGAGCGAGGTGTTGATCGCCTGCAGCCGGGAACCGAGATCGGCCACCTGCACGACGTCGATCTTGTTTATGCCGTCGCCGAGCGCGCGCAGGCCGGCGCTGATCTCCTTGCCCGTCTTCTCGGCCGCCAGCACCCGGCTCTCGAGCACGCTGACCGCCTGCTTGGCACCGGCGGCGTCCTGGGCGATGTTCTGCGCCGACTTGGCGGTCTGGCCGACCTGCTGCGTCACCGTGGCCTGCTGGCCGTAGCCGGCGGCCACCCCGCTGTCGAGGGCGCCGGTGGCGAACTGCATCTGCATGGCGCCCATCATCATCGCCTTGGCGTTCTGCCGGGCCGGGTCCGTGCCCGGGTTGATGACGGTGGCGGCCTTGTCCAGCGCCTTCATCTCGCGGATTCGGCCGAGCACGCCGCGCTGGCCGGCGCGCTTGTCGAGCTCGCTGACCATGCGGTGCACCAGGTCGGGCACATGCAGGTTCTCGTTGAGGATCCGGCCCCAGTCGAGCTCGGCTTCCTCGAAGACATCGACGTGGTCGTGCGACCAGTGCGGGATCCACTCGCGGAAATTGACCTGCACGGTGGCGACGCCGCGGGTGGGGTCGGGCGAGGTGGCGACCGAGTCGGGCTTGGCGAAGGCCATCACGGTGGCGCGGTAGTGCTCCCATTCGCCCAGCGGCCGAATGATGCCGCCGATCACGCGTCCGCCCGTGTATTGCTCGATGTAGCGGTCGGCATAGCCGCGCACGGTGGCGTTGGCGTCGTACATCGTGCTGATCGAGCGGAAGGCCATCTGCACCTCGGGATCCTGCGGCGAGGCCGCCTCCTGCAGCACCTTCATCACCGTCTTGCCGCTGCTGCCGGCCTGGGCCTGCAGCACGCCGGCGAAGCTGCCCTCGACGCTCGGCGTCAGCCCCTTGGTGAACTGCGAGCGCAGCTGCAGGCGGACCTGGCCGGCGTTGTTGAACTGCACGGCGAGCGCGTTCTCCTCGGCATTCTCGCGCACGACGAAGCCGGGCGCGGCGCGCAGCCGCCCCCAGGTGGCGACGACGTCGAGCCAGGGCTTGGGGTCGGGCAGCGGCTTGCCGTCGAGGGTGGTGGCGGTGAACACCAGCTCGGCGGCCTGGCCGACGAGGTAGTGCTCCTGCGCGGTGCTGACCTTGAGCAGGTAGTTCTGGCGCAGCGGCGCGGTTTCCGCGTCGAGCTTCTGCACCAGCGCGGGCAGGGACTCGAGCGGATCGATGCGGGCGTCGAGCGCCGAGATCGCGGCCTCGGTGTTCGTCTCCAGCGTGTCGACCGCGCTCTGCAGCACGGCGAGATCGGTGCTCAGCGCGTCGAGGCTGTTGCCGTAGGCGGCGAGCACGCTCACCAGCGCGTTCCAGTCCTCGGCGCGGATCAGGTGGCCGGCCGCCTTGCCGTCGAGGGTCGCGGCGAGTTCGCGGGCGTCTTGAAGCGTCATGATGTGCTCTCCTTCACGATTCTGCCTTCCATCATCAGTTGCAGCGGCACGCCGGCGGGGTGGGCGCGCTCGATCAGGTTCCATACGCGCTCGGCGAGCGCGGGGTCGGCGGCGGCACCGGGGTCGGCCAGGCACAGGCGGATGCGGATGCCGGCGGCCGGCGGCAGCAGGCGCAGCGCCCACAGCTTCGCCGAGGGCGGGTAGCTGAACGCGGCCTGGCCGAACTGGCCCTCGCCGTCGGCGTCGGCGAGGAAGGCCGGGTCGGTGCGGAAATGGCCGGGTACTGCGGCGCGCCGGGCCGGTGCCGGGAACAGCTGGCCTTCCTTCGACCACCAGTCGCCGCCGGCGGCGGGCGGGGTGGGCGTGGTGCCGATCATCTGCAGGTAGCGCCAGCGCTCGTCGCTGCGCCCGCTGGGCGGCGGCAGCCAGGGGGCGACGCCGTCGACGATGCGCAGCTCGTCGGGCTTGATGCGCAGGCGCAGGCTGTCGGGGGCGAGGTCCGCGCTGGCGGTGAACAGCTTGGTGGTGGCGTCCCAGCTGCCGAGCTCGGCGCGTACCGTGGGCGCGAACAGCACCGCGGCGATCGCCGGGTCGCCGCCGAGCCGGTCGGCCAGGCCGGCATCGCCGAAGCGGCGTTCGCGGCTGCGCCAGCGCAGCCAGCGCGCCTGGGCGCGGTCGTACTGCCAGTGGCCGCGCGGCTCGGAGCTGATCTCGCTCGGGTAGGCGGTGTCGGCGCGGCCCTCGGCGATCCAGGCGCCGGCATCGAAGTCGTGGCGCGCGAGGTCGCGGCCGTCGAAGCGGAACAGGCCGTTGTCGGCGCCGATCCACAGCAGGCCGCGCTCGTCCACGGTCAGCGCATGCACGGCACCGATCAGCTCGGGGAAGGCCTCGAGCCGGGTGCCTTCGCCGTCGGCCACGTGCCAGCGCGCCAGCCCCGCGGGGCCGCCCAGCCACAGGCTGCCGTCGGCGGTGACGGCGAGCGTGCTCAGCGGCGGCAGCGGGCTCGTCATGCTCGCGTCGGGCGTCGCCTCCGGCTGCCAGTCGGGCAGGTGCTCGGACACGGCCGCGCCCTGATAGCGCCAGTAGCGGCCCTGGCGCCATTCGAACAGGGCGTTGGCGGTGGCGATGAGGTCGCGGCGGCTGGTGCCGGTGTCGGGGTCATGCTCGACGAGGAAGGCATGGACGTCGAGCGCGGCGTGGCGGCGTTCGACTAGGCTGCCGTCGGCGGCGACCACGCTCAGTCCGTCGGCGCCGCCGGCCATGACGTTCGCGCCGTGCGCGGCCAAGGCGCGGACGGCACCGGTGAAGCCGGAGACCGCCTGCCAGCGCAGGGTTCCGCTCATTGCGCCACTCTCGGGCCACAGCGGACAGCGGAACAGGCCGGCGTCGGTGCCGAGCCAGGCGGCGTCCGCGCTGCAGCACAGGGCGTGGAAGGGACCGGCGGGCGCGTCCGTCTCCACCGGCGCGAAGACGCTGGCGTTGAAACGCTGCACGCGCCAGGTCTGCAGCGTGCGCTGGATCGCCCAAAGGCTGCCGTCCACCGCGCGCGTCAGCGCCACGATGCGCCCGGCGGGCAGGTTGGCGGCCTCGCTCCAGGGGCCGTTGGCCGAGGGGTCGCGGGCGGCGTTGGCGGCGGACTCGAGCGGGCTGGCGAGGAGTCTGCCGTCGCGCACCAGCCAGGCGCGGCGGGTGGGGCTAAGGCGCAGCGCCTGGTCGGCGGCCAGCGTGCCGGCCCACGCCACGCCGATGCCGACCGGGGTGGCGCCCGGGGTGTAGCGCTCGATCATCGGCATTTCGGTCGCCGCGCACACCGCATCCGGCGTGGCGCCGACGATCACGAAGCCGGCCGTGTCGGCGCTGTCGATCTTCCACCGCGCCAGCGGCGCGACGTGATCGCCCTGCTGCACGCTGGGCGGCGCGGTCAGGGCCTGGGCGGCGCTGCGCAGCGCCACCGGCTCCTCGATCGAGAAGCGCCCGCGCTGGCGGGGCAGCGGCGCGCTCATGTCCTCGGGCAGTGCGGCATCGACCAGGCGGCGCAGCGCGTCGGGTGTGCACAGGCCCAGGCGCCAGGCGTCGACGATGTCGGCCAGGCGCTGGCGGTACTCCTCGACGTTCTCGCGCAGGCTGGCGGGCTCGCGCCACGGCGGCAGGTCGAGCAGGGCGCCCAGGCGGGCGAGGTCACGGATCCAGGGATAGCGCTGCAGCTCGGTGCGGTCCCGCGGCGCGCGCACGTTGGCCGGGCCGAGCCCGCGCTCGCGGCGGTGGGCCTGGTAGTGGGTGGCCCACAGCGCGGCGTCGGCGGTGTCGGCCCAGTGCGCGCGCAGCACGTGCTGCAGCTCGGCGGCGGCTTCGCCCTGGGCGGCACCGACCGCGGCCAGCCAGTCGGCGAGCAGGGTGCGATCGTCGGGCTGCGGCCGCCACAGCGAGGGCAGCAGCGCATTGAGGCGCTCGATCTGGCTGGCGAAGGCGGGGTCGCGGTTGCTCATTCAGCCCTCCGGGACGATGGCGTGCGCAGCGGCCGGTGCGGCAGCATGGCCGGGGGCCGGGCGGCGTACGCAGGCGGGGCGGACGAACGGGGACGCATGGTCAGGCCGCCTTCGGTTTCACTTCGACGCTGACGCCGGCGAGCGACAGGCGCTCGCCGGTGGCGAGCGCGAAGGCCGGCGCGGTGGCGCTCTCGAGCACCTGGCTGAGCGCGTTCGGGCGGGCTCGAGACTGGCGCTGGTCCATCCGGCATGCGGCAGTGGCAGTAGGCGGGTGAGCCGGCCCCAGCCGAGCACGCGCTTGGCGTCGTCCGTGGGCAGGCCCTGCTCGGCGAGCTGGTTGAGGACCGCGATCGCGGCCTCGACGGCGGCGGCGAGCTTGGCCTGGTCCGGGATCGGTTCGCCGCGCGGATAGCGCACCGCCAGCGTCAGTCCGGTGGCGAGCGCGGGGTCGACGATGCGCAGTTCGCCGAGTTCGGCGGTCTTGCCGCCCAGCGCCAGGATGCCGGCCGCGACGTCGAGGAGGTCCGCACCGTCAGCCGTGGCTGCCTTGATGCGCACGTCCTCCACGCCCTCGACGCCGATCGCCAGGCCGGCGAGCCGGCTCAGGCTGCCGTCGGCAGCAAGGGGCAGGCGGGTGAAATACTCGGCGTAGCGGCTGCGGATCTCGTCCTGCAGTGCGCGCAGCCGGGTCTCGGGCAGGCCGGCGGCGGAGATGAGGTGCAGGTCGAGATCGACCTTCGAGGGTGGCGCGCCGGTCAGGATGTCCACCTTCACGCCGGCCGGGCGCACCTGATCGACCGCCTTCTTCAGGCGCGCGAACTGGTCGGGGCCCGGCACCCCCTGCAGGGTGATGCGCACCAGCCCGGGCGAGGGCTCCTCGAGCTCGGCGCGCAGGCCTTCGGCGGCGATCGCGGCCTCGATCGCCCCGCGCGTGCCGCGCGCCGAGCCGGCGAGGAAGCGGCGGGCGCGGCTGCGCAGCTCGTCGTCGTTCTCGTCGCGGTCCAGGCGCGACGTGGCGCCCGGGTTGGTCACCGCCTCGATGCCGGCGATCGGGCGCACCATCAGCACCAGGCTGTCGGGCGGTAGGCCGTCGTTGTCGGCGACGAGGTCGCGGGCGGCGACCTTGGCCGCGGGCTGGCCATCGACCAGGGTGAGGTCGGCGGTGGTCTCGTATTCGATCGCACCGTCGGCGGTGGCCACCCGGGTGCCGGCGGGGATGGTGATCTCGCCGGCGGTGTTGCGCGCGCGGGTGAAGCGCAGCTCGCCGCTGTTGCGCCCGGCGCGCACGCGGCGGATGCCGAGCAGACCGACCACGTGGTCGAGCGCGCCGCCGCTGGCGGTGTCGAGGAAGCCGGCGCGGTACACCGTCTCCATCTGCGCATACAGGCTGGCGGTCTCGAGCGCCACCGCCTCCATCAGCGTGCGCACCACCGAGCCGGGGTAGAGGTCGTTCACCCGCATCTCGCGCTGGCGCGGCAGGTAATGGATCTCGAAGGCGGTGCCCTCGTCCGGGCGGGCGCCGCCGGCCTTCCATTCGAGCTCGGCGCCGTCGGCCGACAGCACGTAGTCGGCCTCGGGCGCGAAGCGGAAGGTCTCGCCGTTGCGCGCCCCCCACACCGCGGTGATGCGATCCACCGGCGGGCGTTCGAGCGCGTGGCGGTAGGGCTCGCGCGTGGCCTTGGCCGGCGGGTAGGGATGGGCCTCGCCGCTCACCCCGCCCAGCAGGCGGTTGAGCAGGCTTTCGGCGACTTCGGGATAGGTTTTGCGGCGGAAAGACATGGCGTCCTCACACGGCAAGTTCGATGGAGAAGGGGCCGATCGTCACCAGCTCGGTGGCGGCGACCGGCTTCACCCGCAGCAGCACGTCGACCGTGGAGCGGGTGCCGGGCGAGGGTTCGACGCGCAGCTCGGCCACCTTGTCGATGCGCGGCTCGGCCTTCAGCGCCTCGAGGATGAAGAGCCGCAGCAGGTTGCGGCGCGGGCCGTCGTTCTCGCGCCCGATGAGTTCATGCACCCGCGAGCCGTAGTCCGGGTGGCCGAGCGCGGCCAGTTCGCCGCGCGGGGTGAGCAGGCGCAGGATCACAGCCTGGGCGAGGTTCTCGAGTCCGTCGCGCGGCACGAAATCCCACGCCGCGCGCGGCTGCCGGGCGGTTTCGGTGAGCCGATACACCGGCCGCAGCTCGCGGTGCACCGCATGGATGGCGATGTCGCAGAGCAGGTGGGCGGTCGAGGGCGGGCGGAAGCTGGGCATGGGGTTCATCCGATCAGGACCGTGCCGCTGGCGATCACGGTGCCGGCGGGCAGGTCGGCGGGGTCGTTGCAGGTCTGCGCCATGTCGCCCATGCGCGCGGCCGCCTTGCCGTTGATGTGTACCGTGGACGAGCCGGCGAGGATGGTGGCGCTGTTCGACGGGGACTTCTGGAACGGCCCGGCGGTGGGGATGTGGCTGGGCGTGTTGGTGGCGGTCGAATCCTTGGTGGCGGCGGCCTTGCCCTCGATCTGCACGTCGGACGACAGCCCGCCGTCGATGGTGCCGACGAAGGGGCTGGGCAGCGGGGTCGGGATCGGGCCGCCGGGGCTGGGCACCATCTGGATGTGGATGTCGGTGGCGAGGATGCGGTCGCCTTCTTTCGCGGCAGGCAGGCTCATGGTCGCGTTTCCTCGTTGGCCCTAGTTGATCTTGACCATCGCGCCCTTGAGCACGAGGTTGCCGCTGGCTTCGACGTTGGCGTCGCCGTCGGCCTTCAGTGTGAGCTTGCCCGCGGCCTTCAGGTCGAGGTCGCCCGGGGCTTCGATCTTGATCGCGCCGCCGCCGTCGATGGTGACCTTGGCGTCGGCGACGGTAAGCGTCATCACCGGGTCGTCGTCCTGCACCTCCATCCTGAAGCGGTCGCCCTTCAGGCTGACGGTGAAGCCGAGCGGCGAGGACTGGCGGATCTCGACACGCACGCCGCTTTCCTTGGCATCACTGCCGGAGGGCAGCTGCAGCACCCAGTCGTTCTCGGCGTGCTCGGGCGGGGTGTCGGACTCGTTGTAAAGCGTGCCGGTGACCACCGGGCGGTCGAGCGCGCCGCCGATGAACTGCACCAGCACCAGGTCGCCGACCTCGGGCAGGCTGGCGAAGCCCTTGCGCGGGGTAACGACCGGCACGTGGCGCAGCACGAGTTCGGTGCTGCGCAGCACCACATCGGCGCTGTAGGGGCCGGGGTCCGACGGATACACCGCCTGCACGCTGCCGATCTCGGCGAAGCGGTGGCTGGCGAGCTCGCGCCGGATCAGCTGGCGCAGGGTGTCGTAAAGCTCGCTCATGCCGGCACTCCGGTGGCGCGGGTAATGAAGCCCTGGCCTGGGGCGAAGCGGTGCTCGACCGCCACCGCCACCCAGTCGCCGTCGCCGCGTCCGCCCGGGCAGCCCTCGAGCGCGAACGGGCTGGCGATGTCGAGCGCCGGGCAGCCGGGCACGATGATGTGCACCCGCCCGGCGGGCTTGGCGCCGCCGCCGGTCAGGCCACCCAGGGCGCCGCCGAGGCCGCCTGCGCCGCCCGCAGCGCCCGGCGTTGCACCACCGCCCGCCGCGCCGCCGGCGGGCTTCTCGCCCGCGCTCCACGCGCCTTCCTTGGCCTTGCCGGTGGGCAGGCCGGCGAAGGCGGTGATCGCCGGGTCGTGAAGCTCGGCCTGCAGGCCGAGCAGGTCGCGTCCCCAGCCCCAGGTCGCCACCGGCTGGCCGCGCGCGGCGCGCGCATTGAGCCGGCCTTCGGCATCCATCCACACCGGGAAAACCGCCGCCTGGCCGAGGCGCGCCATCCATTCCCACAGCGAGGCCTGGGCGTCGATGGCGAGGAAGGCGTACTTGGGCCCGGCGTCGATGTCGCCCGGGGTGAGGCTGGCTTCGCCCGCCCACAGCTTCATCAGGTCGGCGAAGCCCTGGTTCTCGTAGCCGGCGTTGCGGCGTACGCGGGTGAGCGGCGCGGCGGCGGCGCCGAGCACGATCTCGAGCACGCCGCGGGCGCCGCCGACCAGCGTGACCGGGCCGGTGAACACCGCCGGCGGATCGTCGCCGGCGCCGAGCTGCAGCTTGAGCACGTCGCCCGCGGCCAGGCTCGGGAAATCGCTGCCGGGCAGGAAGCGCAGCCGGCAGGCGGATAGCGCCGGCGCGGGCAGCAGGCGGACCTCTGCCTCCACCAGCGCGGCGGTGAGCGGGTCGGGCTGGGCTGGGCCGGTGAGCAGCGCCACCAGTTCGGCGCCGAAGCCGC
>JARRBR010000012.1 GCA_029982755.1 Rhodocyclaceae bacterium | reverse complement strand
GGCCCGCGCCGGCGCGGCATCGCGCGCGCCGTGCGGCGTCGGCCCGCGCTCACTTCAGCCGCCGCGAACCCCGCCTTGCGTCGCGCTGTCCATGTACCGATAATCCCGCAACCTGAACCCGCCGCCGAACATGAAAGTCATCCCGATCCAGCAGGCTGCGTCCGCCATCGCCACGCCCGATACGACGCTGCGCCCGCCCGCCGGCGAGCTGCTGTTCGATCGCCGCGGCCGCAGCGTGCGCGACCTGCGCATCTCGGTCACCGACCGCTGCAACTTCCGCTGCGTCTATTGCATGCCGCGCGAGGTCTTCGGCGACGACTACGCCTTCCTGCCCCGGCGCGAACTGCTCAGCTTCGAGGAGATCGTGCGCGTGGCGCGCCTGTTCGTGGCCCGCGGCGTGCGCAAGATCCGCATCACCGGGGGCGAACCACTGCTGCGCAAGGACGTCGATCGCCTGATCGGCATGCTGGCCACGCTCGACGGCGTCGAGATCACGCTCACCACCAACGGGGTGCTGCTGCCCAAGCTCGCGCGCCGGCTCAAGGACGCCGGGCTGCACCGCGTCACCGTCAGCCTGGATGCGCTCGACGACGCGCTGTTCCGGCGCATGAACGACGCCGACTACCCGGTCGCCCGCGTGCTCGAAGGCATCGAGGCGGCCAGGGCGGTGGGCCTGGGCCCGATCAAGGTCAACATGGTGGTCAAGCGCGGCACCAACGATGCCGACATCGAGGCCATGGCCGGGCACTTCCGCCATAGCGGCCACATCCTGCGCTTCATCGAGTTCATGGACGTCGGCGCCTCCAACGGCTGGAAGATGGACGAGGTGCTGCCCTCGCGCGAAGTCATCGCCCGCATCGACCGCCTGTTCCCGCTCGAGCCCATCGATCCCAACTACGAGGGCGAGGTCGCCGAGCGCTGGCGCTACAAGGACGGCGCCGGCGAGATCGGGGTGATCTCCTCGGTCACCCAGGCCTTCTGTTCCACCTGCACCCGCATCCGCCTGTCGACCGAGGGCCAGCTCTACACCTGCCTGTTCGCCCAGCACGGTCACGACCTGCGCAGCCTGCTGCGCGGCGGCGCGGACGACGATGCGCTCGACTCCGCCATCGCCCAGGTGTGGCAGGCGCGCGAGGACCGCTATTCGGAGATCCGCACCGCCGACACCGCAGCGCTGCGCAAGATCGAGATGTCCTACATCGGCGGCTGAAAGACGCCCGCGGTGCCCAGGTCATCGGACCGGGCACCGCGTTCTTCGCGGCTCAGTCGCGGGTCGCCTCGAGCTCGAAGCTGAGCAGCACCTCGTCGCCCACCATGCCGCGGTCCACCCCGTAGCTCATGCCCCACTGGCTGCGCAGCAGGCTGGTGCGGGCCGAGATTCCCAGGGTGTGCTTGCGATGACCGAAGGGGTAGGTCGCCGCCTTGTTCAGCGACACCTCCAGCGTCACCGGATGGGTCTGGCCGAGCAGCGTGAGCTTGCCGCTCAGGCGTCCGTCCAGCCGCCCGTCGTTTTCCATCACCGGCTCGAAGGCGGTAGCCTCGAACACGATCTCCGGATGACGGTCGGCGTCGAGGAAATCGCTGTCGCGCACGTGCCGGTCGCGTGCCTTGTGGTTGCTGAACACGCTGTCGGCGGCCACCACCACGCGCCCGGATGACAGCGTGCGCGTCGCCTCGTCATAGACGAAGCTGCCGCTGCCCTTGAGGAACATGCCGATCACGTCCGCATAGCCCAGATGTTCGACCTGGAAGGCGATCGAGAAATGATCCGGATCGATCGTGTAGGTGCGCGGCTCGGCCCACGCCGGGCCGGCCCCGACCGCGGCCAGGAATGCGCCCGCGGCCAGCACCCGGCGCAGGGCAGGAAAAGCGGTTCTTGCGTTCATCGTGTCCTCCTCCTTCGCACTTCGTCCACTGGTCGGGCGTGATTCAATGCACCGTATTTCAACCGATTCTTCCCGCCGAGCGGCCGTTCACGTACCGCCAGCGCACATCGACCGCGAACGACCACGCCAGCAGGCCGAGTGCCAGCGCCAGCAGCGCCGCCGCCGAGGGCGCATCGGCCACCGGCAACAGGCACAGCAGCAGGCTGGCGACCTGCAACACGCACACCAGCTTGCGCCGGCCGCTCTCGGGCAGGGGGCCGTCGAGCCAGGGCCACACGCGCATCGCGGCGACGAAGCCGTAGCGCATCGCGCCGATCGCCAGCACCCAGCTCCCGGCCTTGCCCATGGCGACCAGATGCGCGCACAGCACCAGGATCAGGAAGGCGTCGAGCTCCATGTCGAAGCGCGCACCGAAGGCACTGGCGCAGCGCCAGCGGCGCGCCACCCAGCCATCCACGCCGTCGAGCGCGAGCGCGATCCCCGCCACCGCCGCAAGCCATGTCGCATGCTGCTGCGCCCACCCCGGCGCCGCGAGCGCACCAGCCACCAGCGCCACCAGCACCGCCCGTCCCAGCGTCACCCGGTTCGCCGGCCCCAGGGTGGTGCGCAGATCCGGCCATTGGTGAAGGACCAGGGCGCACACCGCGAGCAGCACGCCCGCGGCCGCCCACATCGCCTGGAGCGGCAGCGCGCCGAGCATCCCGCCGAGCGCACCCAGGCCGAGCAGCATGCCGAGCGCGGCCAGCACCTCCAGCACCGCGACCGGCATCGACCTGCGCCCCGAAGCCAATCCGCCTTCCTCGAACAATCCTCAGCCCTCGCCGCCTCACGTCGGGTCCGCAGACCCGGATCCCGCACCCCTGCTACCATGTCCGCTTCGATCATCCGCCGCGGCAAAGGGTTCGCACAAGCGCCGCGCGGGCCACAGCGCGGCGGCGCCGACATGCCGCACGCGCCCGCTTCGATCCGAGGACCACAGGATGGCCGACATCGACCTCGCCTTCTGGACCGTATCCCCCGGCCATGGCGAACTGCGCCCCGCGGCCCTGCGCCCGCCCGCTGCAGGCGAAGTGCTCGTGCGCAGCCTCTACGGCGCGGTCAGCCGCGGCACCGAGAGCCTCGTCTTTCGCGGCGAGGTTCCCGAGAGCGAATACCAGCGCATGCGTGCGCCCTTCCAGGAGGGCGACTTCCCCGGGCCGGTGAAGTACGGCTACATCAGCGTGGGCGTGGTCGAGGACGGGGCCGGCGCGGAAGCGGCCGCACTGCGTGGTCGCGTCGTGTTCTGCCTGCACCCGCACCAGGCGCGCTATGTCGTGCCCGCGAGCGCCGTGATCCCGCTGCCGCCCGGGCTGCCGCCGGCGCGCGCGGTGCTGGCGGCCAACATGGAGACCGCGCTCAACGCATGCTGGGACGGCGCGCCGGGCATGGGCGACCGCATCGCGGTCGTCGGCGCCGGAGTGGTGGGCAGCCTGGTCGCATGGCTGTGCGCGCGCGTGCCCGGCGCCGAGGTGGAGCTGATCGACATCGATCCCGGCCGTGCCCGGCTCGCCGACGCCCTCGGCCTCACCCACCGCCTGCCCGCGGCCGCCCGCGGGGAATGCGATCTGGTCTTCCACGCCAGCGGCCATCCGGCCGGGCTCACCACCGCGCTCGACCTCGCCGGGCAGGAGGCCACCGTGATCGAGATGAGCTGGTACGGGCGCACCGCGGTGAGCGTGCCGCTCGGCGGCGCCTTCCACGCCCGCCGGCTCGAGATCAAATCGAGCCAGGTCGGCCACGTCCCGCCGCAGAAGAGCCCGCGCTGGTCCTATCGCCGGCGCATGGAACTTGCGCTGTCCCAGCTCGTCGATCCACGGCTCGACGCGCTGTTCAGCGGAGAGACCCCCTTCCACGACCTGCCGGCACTGATGCAGCGCCTCGCCTTCGAGCCGGCGGGCGCACTGTGCGAACGCATCCGCTACCCGGGCACCGCCCCGCGGGACGACCCCGACACACAATCCGGAGACGCTTCATGTACAGCCTGACCGTTCGCGACCACATCATGATCGCCCACAGCTTCCAGGGCGCCATCTTCGGCCCGGCGCAACGCATGCACGGCGCCACCTACATCGTCGACGCGTGCTTCCAGCGCAGCGAGCTCGACGCCGACGGCCTGGTGGTCGACATCGGCCTCGCCGGCGACACGCTCAAGACCGTGCTCGCCGACCTCAACTTCCGCAACCTGGACGAGGAGCCGGCGTTCCGCGGCCGCAACACCACCACCGAGTTCATGGCGCGAGTGATCTTCGACCGCATGGCGGCGGCGATCCGAGCCGGCCGGCTCGGCAGCGGCGCACAGGGCCTGGCACGCCTGAAGGTGACCCTGCACGAATCGCACATCGCCTGGGCGAGCTACGAGGGCGCGCTGTGATGCAGGCGACGGCAGCCCAGGACTACGCGGCGCGCGCATCGGCCGGATCGACTCGGGACGACACCTGCCGCCTTGTGCGCGGACACCTTGCAGGCCCTGCGGCGTCGAGCGCATGACGCAGCGCCTCGCCTTCATCGTGCCGGGCGACCCCGGGCAACGCACCGGCGGCTATCTGTACGACGCCCACATCGTCGTCGAGCTGCGCCGGCTCGGGTGGACAGTCGACGTGCATGGCCTGCCCGGGCGATTCCCCGAGGCCGACACGAGCGCGCGCGACGCCCTCGAGCGCACCCTCGCCGCACTGCCCAACGGACGCCAGGTGGTCGTCGATGGGCTGGCGCTCGGCGGCCTGCCCGAGGTCGCGGTCCGTCACAGCCACCGTCTCGGGCTCGTCGCGCTGGTGCACCACCCGCTCGGCGACGAGCGCGGGTTGAGCGTGGCGCGCCGGCACTGCCTGCTCGCCAGCGAGCGCGCCGCGCTCGCGGCCGCCGACCGCGTGATCACGACCAGCCGCTTCACCGCGCGCCGGATCGCGGACTTCGGCGTCCAGCCCGCTCGGGTGCGCACGGTCGAACCCGGGGTGACGCCGCTGCCGCTGGCCATGGCCGACGGCGAGCCGCCCCGGCTGCTGTGCGTCGGCACCCTCAGCCCGCGCAAGGGCCAGGACCTGCTCGTACGCGCCCTGCACCGCGTGCGCGGACTGCCCTGGCAGTGCGACTTCATCGGCAGCCACACGCGCGAGCCGGACTTCGCCCACGGGCTCGCGGCGCTCGTCACCGAAACCGGTCTCGACGGCCGCATCCGGCTCCATGGCGAATGCGACGACGCGCAGTTGCGGGCGGCCTATGCCGGCGCAGATCTGTTCCTGCTGCCTTCGCACTACGAGGGCTACGGCATGGTGGTGACCGAGGCGATCTCGGCCGGGCTGCCGGTGCTCACGACCACCGGCGGCGCCCTGACCGAAACACTCCCTGCCGGTGCCGGACTCGCCGTCCCGCCCGGCGATGTCGATGCGCTCGCCGACGCGCTGGCCGCGCTGACCAGCGATCGCCACTGCCGCCACGCCCTGCGCGACGGCGCCCGCAGGGCGCGCGCCTCGCTACGCGGCTGGCCCCTTGCCGGCGCCGAGTTCGCCGCTGCGCTGGGCGACCCGGAACATTCATCGACCTCCACCCCGAGGCGCCCGTGAACGCTTCGCACGCCCCACGAGTCATGCGATGAACCCGAACGAGCACGCCCAGCCCCACCCCGACGCCTGCTTCGACGCGAGCTGGCTCGCGCTGCGCCGGGCTGCAGACGGCGCGGCCCGCGCGCCCGAACTGGAGGCGCGGGCCGCCGAGTGGCTGCGCCAGCGGCAGGCGACGACTGCCCCGCCGCAGCGCCTGCGCCTCATCGACCTGGGCAGCGGCAGCGGCGCCAACCCCCGCCACCTCGCCCCGCGCCTGCCCGGCCCCCAGGACTGGACCCTGATCGATCACGACAGCGGCCTCCTCGCCCGGGCGCGCGCGGCATGCGCCGGCTTGCGCGCTGCCGATGGCGGAGCGGTCGGCGTAAGCACGCGCTCCCAGGATCTTGCCCGGCTCGATGCCGGGACGCTTGCCGGGGCTGACCTCGTCTGTGCGTCGGCCCTGCTCGACCTGGTGGACGCCGCCTGGCTCGAGCGTCTCGCCGACGCCTGCGCCGCAGCCCGCTGCGCCCTGCTGGTGACGCTGAGCGTGGACGGAAGCTGGCGCTTCCTGTCCGGCGCCGCGACGACCGCGGCAGAGGCCCCGCCCACCGCGGCGGATGACGATCTCGTGCGCGCGGCCTTCAACGCCCATCAGCGCCGCGACAAGGGGCTGGGCGCCGCGCTCGGCCCGGACGCGGCACCCGCCCTCGCCGCGTGCCTCGAGCAGCGCGGCTTCGAGGTCCGGCTCGCGGCAAGTCCATGGCGGCTTCGCCTGGCCGAGCCCGCAGACGCCGCCCTCGCCCGCGCACTGATCGACGGCTGGCGCGACGCCGCCCGTGCCCAGCGGCCGGACGCAGCTGCGCGCATCACGGCGTGGCACGCCCGGCGAACGGCGGAGTGTGTCCCCCATGGCGGCGGCACGCTCGAAGTCGGCCACATCGACCTGTTCGCCACCCCGCCCCGGGTCGTGCGCTGAACCGACGCCTTCGAGGTCCGATGCCTTCGCCCACCCCCGCGCACGCTCCTTCGCCGCCTTCCTCCTCATCGCACGTGCCCGCCCCGAGTCCCGGCACCGCTGCGCCCCCGGCCGCGCGCCGGCTTAAGCTCGTCCTGCGCCCGGTGGCGAGCCTGGGCCTGCTGGCCGCCATCCTGCTCTGGCTCGAACCGCGAACCCTCGCCGCGGCCTTCTCCGCACCGGAGCCAGCATGGCTGGCGGCGGCGCTGGCCCTGAGCTTTCCCCAGGTCGCCCTGTCCGCCTGGCGCTGGCGGCTCACCGCCGCGCGCCTCGGGTCGCAGCTGCGCTTCGGCGAGGCGCTGTGCGAGTACTACGTCGCCACCTTCCTCAACCAGATCCTGCCCGGCGGCGTCATGGGCGACGCGGCGCGCGCCTGGCGCCACGCCCGTCGTCCGCGGAGCGAAGCGGGCGACGCAACGCCGGTCGGGATCACTGCCTGGCATGCGGTCCTCATCGAGCGCGCCTCGGGTCAGCTCGCCTTGCTCGCCGTCGTGCTGGCGACACTGCCCTTCTCGCCCGAACTGCAGGCGGCGAGCGCGAAACTGCTGAGCGCGTCCGCCGGCGGACCGAGTCCATCCTTGCCCCTCGCGCTTGCGCTGCTGCCGGTGCTCGTCGGCATCGCGCTATGGCGGGGCCGGCGCCACTTCGCCCGGTTTGGAAACGCGCTTTACCAGGCCCTGCTCGCGCGCG
Source organism: Rhodocyclaceae bacterium (assembly GCA_029982755.1). Lineage (GTDB taxonomy): Bacteria > Pseudomonadota > Gammaproteobacteria > Burkholderiales > Rhodocyclaceae > Thauera. The sequence goes on along the minus strand of JARRBR010000012.1, from coordinate 33,887 downwards.
AGGTGTTCGTGCGCCAGTTGCTCGCCTCCCTGCTGATCGTCGCCAGCTATGTCGGCGTCTATCTGTGCTGCATGCGCATGATCGGCATCGACACCGCCATCGCGACGACCGCGCCGCTGGTGCCCTGGGTCCTGCTGGCGATGGCGATCCCGCTGTCGGTGGCAGGCTGGGGCATCCGCGAGGGCACGGCCGCCCTGGTATGGACGGCCGCCGGCCTCGACCCCGCGCAGGGCGTGGCGATCTCGATCGGCTACGGCGTGGTCGTGCTGCTGTCCAGCCTGCCCGGCGCGCTGCTGCTCCGTCATCCGGTCCGGCACGCGACACCCCATGGCTGAACGGGGCGCACCGCAGCGCTAGTGCGCGCCCGCCCCGTCCGCGCCCTGCCCGGCGCGTCCACGCAAGTCGAGGTCGAACAGCATGTCCCCGCCACAGGCAAAGGTCCGCGCGGCCGGGCGGATCGCCTCGCTCAGCGTATCGATAGGCGGCAATACCAGGCCGGGCCGGCCCGAACCGATGAGCAGGGGTGCCACCATCACATGCAGCCGGTCGAGCACGCCCGTGTGCAGGAAACGCGACACGGTCACGCCACCGCCTTCCACCAGCACCCGCCGGTATCCGGTCCCGTGCAGCCAGCGCAGCACCGCCGCAGGCTCGAAACCCCCGTCGGCGCAGGGCAGGACGCACTGCCGGACCTCGCCGGGAGACAGCGGCGAGGGCGGCAACGCGCCCTGCACCTGCGCCGCATCCGCTACCAGCGGAGGACTCCCTGCCCCCCCGTCGGCCCGCGTCTCCCGCTCCGGCGCCACCAGATGCAGCGTGGGCGCCGCGCCGTCATGAAACAAACGCGCCTGCGTCCTCGCCCGCCGCCGTGGATCGAGCACCACGCGCAGCGGACTGGCGCCGCGCACATGGCGCACGGTCAGCTGCGGGTCGTCCGCGTTCACCGTGCCCACGCCCACCACCACCGCATCGACGATTGCACGCAGGCGATGCAGATGCGTGCGCGCCTCGACGTCGTTGATGTAGTGCGACGCGCCGCTCTCGGTGGCGATGCGGCCGTCCAGGCTCTGCCCGAGTTGGGCGATCACCAGCGGACCCGCCTGCGCCACCAGCGGCAGGAAGAGCTCGAGCAGCGCAGCCGTCTCCGCGGACAGCCCGGCGGCGCAGCGCCAGGCGCCGCCGGCCCGAATTTCGATCTCGACCCCGCCAACGATGAAACTTGTCGCGCGGCGCGCGGCCCAATCACACTCACGTGCTTGCAGGATGCAGGCCCAGCCCCAATCTGGTAGAAGTCTTCCCGACATTCATCATTCCTTAAAATACGGTCCGCACCCGCGAAGCTCGCACGGAACGCGCATCGCACGCGGGCGACCGTACTCATCCCGACGGAGAAAAACAAATGCGCCAAGCCGAGCGTGCCCTCTTCGACCTGCGGCGCGGACTTCCGGTCCTGCTTCGCCAACCCGCCGGTGACATCGTGATCCAGGCGGTCGAGGGCCTCGATGACGACGCGCTCGCCGCGCTGCAATCCCTGACCGGCTCGCCCGCGCGGCTGGTGCTCAGCCAGCATCGCATGGCCGCCCTCGGCCACCGCGGTGCCTCCGAGGCGCGCGCGCTCACCCTGTTGCCGCTGCCTTCGGCCCACACCCTGCGCGATCTCGCCTGGATGCGCGGCGCCACCCTGCCCGCCGGCACCACCGAGACTCCGGCCACCGCGGTCGAGCGCACCGCACTGCGCCTGCTCGGCCGCGCCCAGCTCGTCCCCGCCGCGCTCGCCTGCACCGTAGCCCCCGAGCAAGCCGCGGCCGTGGCCGCCGAGGTGGCCAGCGGCAACCTGCTCGCCGTCGGCGCCGCCGAAGTGCTGCGGTTGTGCGAGACCGGTCCGGGCGCCCTCACCCGCATCAGCGAGGCGCGCGTTCCGCTCGCCGAGGCCGAGAACAGCCGCTTCGTGCTCTTCCGCGAGGCCGACGGCGTGCACGAGCACGTGGCGATCGTCATCGGCGACGCCAGCCGCTGGCCCGAGGCGGTGCCGGTGCGCCTGCACTCGTCCTGCCTCACCGGCGACCTCTTCGGCAGCCTGCGCTGCGACTGCGGCGAGCAGCTGCGCCGCGGCGTCGCCGCGATCAACGCCCAGGGTGGCGGCATCCTGCTCTACCTGTCGCAGGAGGGCCGCGGCATCGGACTCGCCAACAAGCTGCGCGCCTATGGCCTGCAGGACGAAGGCCTGGACACCATCGACGCCGACCAGGTGATCGGCTTCTCCAAGGACGAACGCGACTTCCGCGTCGCCCACGAGATGCTCGACCAGCTCGGCGTGCAGAAGGTTCTGCTGCTCACCAACAACCCGAGCAAGGTCGAGGCCCTGCAGCACGCAGGCATCAACGTCGTCGCCCGCCAGGCGATCTACGGCGAGGTCACGACCCAGAACCAGCGCTACCTGCGCACCAAGGCCAATCGCCATGGCCACTGGCTGCACGAGCTGCTGTCGGAGCAGGACGAGCCGGCATCCGTCGAACCCGAGCGCCTGCCGGCACCGGGCGCCGCCAGCCACCTCTGAGCGCGCCGAGCGGGCTGCGGTCACGGCGATGCGGGAGCCCGGCGGAGCGGCCCGCGGACACCGGCCGCGCTGGCACGTCAGCCCGGTGGTGCTGCACGGTCCTCGGCCGGTACCAGTCCTGCAAGCGCGAAATCGCGCGCATCCTCGATGACGCGCGCGAGGACGCCAGCAAAATGATCGACCAAGCGCGCGCCGAGGACGGCATCGCCCAGGCGGGCGTCCCCGGTCGCGCCGCCCGGGTTCAGGTCCTGCGCCATCCACCCGAAACCCGCCTCGCCTTCCGGTCCGAGCACGCTCCCGTGCGCGGCCATGTCGCGGCCGATCGACGCGAAGTCCGCGATCACCTCGGTACGCACCTTGTGCGGCGCCAGATGCAGCATCATCGCCGTCTCCAGCGCGCCACCATGCAGGCCGTGGCGCAGTTCGGCCGCGGGCAGCGCATCGGGCGGGGGGGCGAAACGGAAGTAGTTCGCCCGCACCACCAGCATGCGGTGCGCCACGCGCAGCTTCAGCGCGGCGAGGTCGACGAGGGCCTTGTTGCCGCCATGGCTGTTGAACAGCACCAGGCGCCGGAAGCCCGCCCGCGCCACGCTGTCACCCAGTTCCACCAGGCTCGCGAGCGCGGTCTCGGGGCTCAGGCTCAGCGTGCCCGCGAAGGCGCAGTGCTCCAGGCTCAGCCCCACGGCGAGCGGCGGCAGCACGCACACCGGCAACCCCGGGCGCAGCTTCGGCAGCGCGGCATGCAGCAGGCCGAGCGCGATGTCGAGGTCGGTGGACAGCGGCAGATGTTCGCCGTGCTGTTCGATGGCCGCCAGCGGCAGGACCGCGACGCCGTCCTCTTCGGCAAGACGGGCGATCTGGCGCGGCGTGAGGTCCTGCCACCAGGGCAGTGCAGGTGCGGCGATCATGCGTGCGGTTTCCACGGGCGGCTGTCGACGCCAGCGATCATAGCCTGCCTGCGCCGCAGCGCGCGGCGGCGCGCAGCGGACGCCGCATGAGCCCCGCGCCGCGCTCGCGGCTCGACTCGCTGGCCGGCGTCGCGTTCGCGCTGTGCGTGCTGAACGTCCTGCTCGCCCACGGCAATGCCTGGCCGACGCTGTGGCCCGCGGTGGAATGGCGCCTCGCGCCCGAGCTCGCACCCGCGGTGGCCCTGATCGCGACCTGGGCGCTGGTGGGCAGGCGGGTGCCGCGCCGGCTGGAGGCCGTGCTCGCGGTCGTCGGAACGCTGTGGGTGGTGCTGCATTACATCGACGTCACCGTGCCCGCCGTGCTCGGGCGCCGAATCAATCTCTACTGGGATGTGCCCCATCTGGGCGCCGTACTCCGCATGGGCGGCAGCGCCGGCGCCACGACCCGGGTGCTGCTGGTGCTGGCCGGCGGCGTTCTCGTGCTCAGCATCGTGTACCTGATCGTGCGCCGCTGTATCGACGTGCTCGCCCGCGGCGCGGAAGGACGGCCCGAGCGCGGACTGATGCTGGCCTTCGCGGGCGTCACCCTGGTGTCGTGGCTGGCGCAGGCCGTCGGCGGCCGACCGCCGGCGCAGCTCTTCGCAGCGCCCGTGAGCGCCATGGTGGTCGAACAGTACCGGCTGCTGTCGACCGCCCTGTCGCGCACCGCCGGCGCCGAACGACTCGGCCCGGGACCGACCTTCGCCGGCACGCTCGCCGGGCTGCGCGGCGCGGACGTGCTGATCGTGTTCGCCGAGGCCTATGGCGCCGTGACCCTCGACCGCCCCGAGATTGCCCGCGCCCTGGACGGCCACCGCGCCCGGCTCGCCGCCGCGATCGCCGCCAGCGGCCGGCAGGTGGTCTCCGCGCGGCTGGTGTCGCCCACCTTCGGCGGCGCCTCCTGGCTCGCCCATGCCGGCCTGCTGTCGGGCCTGGACATGCGCGACCCGGCCGATTACCAGCTGCTGCTCACCACCGACCGGCCGACCCTGGTGCGCCATTTCGCGGAAAACGGCTACCGCACCGTCGGCTGGTTGCCGGGCATCCAGCTGGCGTGGCCGGAGGGTGCCTTTTACGGCTTCGACCGCTACGCGGACGCCGCGCGCATCGGCTACAGCGGTCGCCCCTTCGGCTTCTGGCGCATCCCGGACCAGGCCTCGATGGCGCTGATCCATGCGCAGGAGTTCGGCGGCGATTTCCGCACCGCGCATGACGCCAGCACCGGTTCCGATGCGGGCGCGACCGGCCCGCGCCCCCCGATCGAAGGCGGCGCCGTGCGGCCGTCGCGGCTAATCGTGTTTGCGACCGTCACCACGCACGCGCCTTTTCGGGCGCTGCCGCCATACAGTGACGACTGGGTGAGCCTGCTCGGCCCCGAGGCCTTCAGCGCCGAGGAGGTACAGGCGGCCGAAGCGGTGCCGACGAGCTGGTCGAACCCCCTGCCCGCCTACATCGCCTCGATGCGCTACCAGTTCGACTGGCTTGCGGACTATCTCGCCCGCCACGCGCCCGCAGACCTGGTGACGATCGTGATCGGCGATCACCAGCCGATCGGCACCGTGAGCGGCCCCGACCAGCCGTGGGAGGTGCCGGTCCATGTCATCACCGACAACCCTGCGCTGCTCGAACGCTTCGAGTCCGCCGGCTTCGTCGCGGGCCTGCACCCGCCGGCCGACCCCCTCGGCCCGACCCATGCGCTGACGCCCATCCTCATCGACGCCTTCGGCCGGACCGACTGAAGCCCCGGCCCGGCCCGCGCAGGCGCTCAGCGCGCGACCGGCTTCACCCGGCTCGCCGCCAGCTTCGCACGCTCGCGCGCCTCGGCCACATCAGCGCCATTGGCCACCGCGACGCCCATGCGGCGCTTGACGAAGGACTCCGGCTTGCCGAACAGGCGCAGGTCGCTGCGCGGCACCGCCAGCGCCTCGGCCACGCCCTCGAAGCGCAGCGCCTGCGCATCGACCCCGCCGTAGATGACCGCCGACGCGCCCGGCTCGCGCAGCGCGGTATCCACCGGCAGGCCGAGAATGGCACGCGCGTGCAGCTCGAACTCGGAGAAGCGCTGCGAGCACAGCGTGACCAGGCCGGTGTCGTGCGGACGCGGGCTGACCTCGGAGAACCACACCTCGTCGCCCTTCACGAACAGCTCCACCCCGAACACGCCGCGCCCGCCCAGGTTGCCGGTGACCGCCGAGGCGATCTCCCTCGCCCGCGCCAGCGCCGCCGGACGCATCGCCTGCGGCTGCCAGGATTCGACGTAGTCGCCGGCGACCTGCACATGACCGATCGGCTCGCAGAAATAGGTCTGCACCTCGCCGCTGGCGTCGCGCGCGCGCACCGTCAGCAGCGTGATCTCGTACTCGAAGTCGACGAAACCCTCGACGATGATGCGGCTCTGCGCCACCCGGCCGCCCTGCATCGCGTAGTCCCAGGCCTTCCGCACGTCCTCCGGCCCGCGCAGCATCGACTGCCCCTTGCCCGAGGACGACATCACCGGCTTGACGATGCAGGGATAGCCGATGCCGCCGTCGATCGCCGCCTGCAGTTCGTCGAGCGAATCGGCGAAGCGGTAGGGCGAGGTCGGCAGGCCGAGCTCCTCGGCAGCCAGCCGGCGGATGCCTTCACGGTTCATCGTGAGCTGGGTGGCGCGCGCGGTGGGGATGACCTCGGCCAGCCCCGCGGCCTCGATCTCGGCCAGCATGTCGGTGGCGATGGCCTCGATCTCGGGCACGATCAGGTGGGGGCGCTCCTGCTCGACCAGCGCGCGCAGCGCCGCGCCGTCGGTCATCGGGATCACGTGGGCGCGGTGGGCCACCTGGTGGCCCGGCGCGTTCGGGTAGCGATCGACCGCGATCACCTCCACGCCCAGGCGCTGCAGCGCGATGATGACTTCCTTGCCGAGCTCGCCGGCGCCCAGCAGCATCACGCGCAGGGCGGCCGGCGAAAGCGGGGTTCCGAGCTTCATCGAGTGTCTCCTAGCGTTCTTGTCGGTACGGATCAGGTGGATTGTTCCGGCGGGTTGAAGCGGTACAGCATCGTGTTGCAACGGGCGCAGGAGATGATACGGCGCTCGTCCTTGCCGTGGGTCAGCCCCTCGTCCTTGAATTCGGTCGAATCGCAGGCGTGGCAGCGCGCCTCGTTCTGCTTGTTGGCGTAGAGGTAGCCGTTGAGGTCCGGCAGCGACCGCTTCTGCTGCTCCAGGCGGTGGAACTTGCGCAGGATCAGCCAGAAGACGAAGAACACCGCCATGATGAAGAGGATGGGGAAGGGAATCGAGGACATCGGTTCGGGCATCTCGTGAAAAAATTCAAGGTTTCAGGACCATACGGACGTCCGGCGCGCGCGTCCCTGTTCCCGGTCAAGTCCGGCGGTCGGTGGCCGGCAGCGCGAAGCCTGCGCGCGCATCGCCCTCGTCGATCTCCGCTGCGCCACCCGACGCGTCGGCATCGTCCTCGTCCAGCTGCACCGACTCGATCTTGCGGAAGTGCGCGGTGATCTTGCGGCTGGAGGTGTGCACGTCCTGCACGTCGCGGCTGGCCTGCTCGATGTGCCGCGCCAGCGCCGCCATGCGTTCGTCGAAACGCCGGAAATCCTTCGCCAGCTTGCCGAGCGCGTCCTGGATGACGTGGATCTGCTTGCGCGTCTCGACGTCCTTCAGCACCGCGCGCGCGGTGTTGAGCACCGCCATCAGCGTGGTCGGCGACACGATCCAGACACGCTTGGCCTGCGCGTAGGCGACGATCTCGGGGTGGTAGGCGTGCACCTCGGCGAACACCGCCTCGGCGGGCAGGAACATTACCGCGCCATCCGAGGTGGTGCCGGGCAGGATGTACTTGGAGGCGATGGCGTCGACGTGGCGCTTCACGTCGGTGCGGAAGGCCTGCTGCGCGGCGCGGCGGTCGAGCTCGGCCGCGTCGGCGTCGAACATGCGGTGGTAGTTCTCGAGCGGAAACTTGGCATCGACCGCGACCAGGCCGGTGGGGGCTGGCAGCGTGAGCAGGCAGTCGACGCGGGTGCCGTTGGGCAGCACGGCCTGGAAGGCGTAGGCGTCGGGCGGCAGCATGTTCTGCACCAGGGCTTCGAGCTGAATCTCGCCGAAGGCGCCGCGCGCGCGCTTGTCGCCGAGCAACTCCTGCAGGCTCACGACGTTGGTGGTGAGGCCGTCGATCTTCTTCTGTGCCTCGTCGATGGTGGCCAGCCGCGCCATCACGCTGGCGAAGGTCTCGTTGGTCTTGCGGAAGCCCTCGTCCAGGCGCTGGTTGACCTGGCCGGACAAGGTGTCGAGGCGGCCGTCGACGCTCTGCGTCAGCACCTTCATGCCGCGCGAAAGCTGCAGCGACGCCGCGGTGAGCCCGCGCTGCAGCAGCTCGCGGTCGGCGCGCGCATGCTCGCCGATGCGGTCGGTCTGGCGGCCGAGGCCGTCGTGCAGGTCGCGCAGCAGCTCGCGGTGCTGCGCGGCGAGCTGCTGCTCCATCAATCCGGAGAGTTCGTCGCCGAGCTGGGCCGTGAGCCGTGTCGTCAGCGCACGCCCGCTGGTGTAGCTGCGCACCAGCAGCCAGGTCAGCAGCACCAGCACCGCGGCCAGCAGGCCAGCGAGCAGCAGCTCGGATTGGCTCAGTTGCGGCATGTCCACCCGTCAGCCCAGCGCACGCAGGCTCGCCAGCGGCGGCCGGTTCAACAGCGCGCGCGTGCCCAGCCAGCCGCCCGCCACGACGCCGGCCGCGCCCAGCACCACCGCCACGAGCACCGGCAGCAGCGCCGGCACGTAGGCCATGCGGAAGACCTGCTCGGCGAGCACCCAGCCGATCGCGCTCGCGCCGATGCCAGCCAGCACGCCGGCGACTCCGCCCAGCACCAGGAACTCGGCGAACAGCGCCTGGCGCACCTGGCGGTTGCGCGCGCCCAGCGTGCGCAGCATGGCGAGCTCGTAGTCGCGCTCGTCGTGCGTCGACTGGAGCGCGGCGTAGAGCACGACCAGCCCGGCGAGCACCGCGAAGCCGAACACGAACTGCACGATCACGATCAGCTTGTCCGTCATCGCCTGCACCTGGGCGATCACCGCGGCGATGTCGATCACTGTGAGGTTGGGGAAGTCGGCGACCAGCCGGGTGGTGAAGTCGTGGCGCGCGGGCGGCAGGTGGAAGCTGGTGATCAGGCTCGCCGGGTAGTTCTCCAGCACGCCTTCGGAGGCGATGAAGAAGAAATTGACCCGCATCGAATCCCAGTCGAGCTTGCGCACGCTGGTGATCGGCGCCTCGACGCGCTGGCCGGCGATCTCGAAGGCGACGCGGTCGCCCACCTTCAGGCCGAAGGTCTGCGCCAGCCCGGCCTCCACCGAGAACTGCGCCTCGGCCGCCTCGCCATGCCAGCGTCCGGCCTGGATCTCGTTGCCCGAAGGCAGCGCCGCGCCATGGGACAGGTTGAACTCGCGCTCGGCCAGCCGCCGCGTGCGTTCGTCCTCGAACACCGCCGGATCGACCGCCTCGCCGTTGATCGCCACCATGCGGCCGCGGATCATGGGCTGGATCGCCGGTACCGGCAGGCCCTCGGCCGCGAATGCGGCGGCGATGCCCGCGCGCTGATCGGGCTGGATGTTGATGACGAAGCGGTTGGGCGCGTCCGGCGGCGCCATCCGCCGCCAGTTGTCGAGCAGGTCGGCGCGCACGAGCGTCAGCAGCAGCAGCGCGGTCATGCCCAGGCCGAGCGCCGCGGCCTGGATCACGCTACTGCCCATGCGCCGGCCGAGCGCGGCGATGCCGTAGCGCCAGCCGCCGCCGCGCAGGCTGCCCTGTCCCTTCAGCCGCCCGGCCAGGCGTAGCACACCCCAGGCGGCGAGTGCGAACACGCCCAGCGCGACCGCGAAGCCCGCCGCCACCATCGCCCCCAGGCGCGCGTCGGCCGCGATCCAGAAGATCAGCCCGAGCAGCGCCGCGAGGCCGAGCGCCCAGGCCGCGCCCGACACCGGTTCGGCGAATTCGAACTCGCGCCGCAGCACGCGCAGCGTGCTGACCCTGCCCAGGCGCAGCAGCTGCGGCAGCACGAAGCCGGCGAGCAGCGCCATGCCCACCACCAGCCCGTGCGCCAGCGGCAGCAGCGAGGGCGCGGGCAGTTCGGTGGCGAGGATCTCGCGCAGCCCGCCCGCCAGGCCCCACTGCACGCTCCAGCCGAGCGCGCTGCCGGCCACCGCCGCGGCGAGGCCGAAGACCAGGAACTCGCCGACCACGATGCCGAGCACCTGCGCCTGGCGCGCGCCCAGCACGCGCATCACCGCGCAGCCGTCGAGATGGCGGGCCATGAAGCGGCGCGCGGACAGCCCCACCGCTACCGCGGCGAGGATCACCGCCAGCAGCGCCGCCAGGCGCAGGAAGCGCTGCGCCTGGTCGAGCGCGGCGCGCACCTCGGGGCGGGCGTTGTCCACCGTCTCGACGCGCTGGCCGCGGCCGAGCCTGGCGCGCGCCCATTTCTCGTAGGCCTCGACCGCCTGCGGCGTACCGGCGACGTGCAGGCGCCAGGTCGCGCGGCTGCCCTCGGCGATCAGTCCGGTGCGCTCGAGATCGGCGAGATTGAAGATCGCCCGCGGCAGCAGGCTGAAGAAGTTGGCGCCGCGGTCGGACTCGAAGCTGACCATGGCGCCGACGCGAAACTCGACCTCGCCCAGGCCGACTGTGTCGCCGACCTTCACGCCCAGTTCGGCGAACAGGCGTTCGTCGAGCCACAGCTCGCCCGCCGCCGGCGCGCGCCCGGCAGGCGCGTCCGGCTGGTTCGGCCCCGGCGCGATGCGGATCGCGCCGCGCAGCGGGTAGGCGTCCTCGACGACCTTCACGCCGCCGAGCACGGCCGCCTCCGCGGTGCTCGCCATGCTGGTGAACAGCACGGTCTTCGCGGTCTGCAGGCCGCGTACGCGCGCCTCGTCGACGAAGGCCTCCGGCCAGGGGCGATCGGCACGCAGCAGCAGGTCGCCGCCGAGCAGCTGGTTGGCCTCGCGGTCGAGCGCGCGGCCGACGCGATCGGCGAGGAAGCCGACGCTGGTCAGGCTCGCCACCGCGATCACGATCGCCAGCCCGAGCAGGTGCAGTTCGCCCGCGCGCAGGTCGCGCAGCATCATGCGCAGGGCGAGGCGCAGCGTTCGCATCATCGGGCAGCGCTCACTTCGGGCTGCCCAGCAGACGCTGCACCAGCGCGCACCAGTAGGCTACGCCGGCCGGCATCACCTCGTCGTTGAAGTCGTAGTTGGGGTTGTGCAGCATGCAGCCGCCCTCGCCCGGGCCGTTGCCGATCCACACGTAGGCGCCGGGCTTTTCCTGCAGGAAATAGGCGAAGTCCTCCGCACCCATGCTCGGCCGGCGGTCGGTGACCACCCGGTCCGGACCGACCACCGCACGCGCGACCTCGGCGCACAGCGCGGCCTCGCCGGCGGTGTTGATGGTCGGGGGATAGCCGCGGCGGAACTCGAACTCGACCTGCACGCCGTGGCTCTGCGCGATGCCCTCGGCCACCTGGCGCAGGCCGCGCTCGAGGCGGTCGCGCACCTCGGCGGAGAAGGTGCGCACCGTGCCGCACAGCTCGGCGCGGTCGGGGATCACGTTGTAGGCCTCGCCGGCATGGAACTGGGTCACCGACACCACGCCGGCGTCGATCGGGTCGAGCACGCGGCTCACCAGGGTCTGCGCCGCCTGCACGAAGGCTGCGCCCGCGACCACCGGGTCCACGCCCAGGTGCGGCATCGCGGCATGCGCACCGACGCCGGTGAAGCGGATGTCGAAGCGGTCGGCGCTCGCCATCACCGGGCCGGCATGGATCGCGAAACTGCCCGCCTCCATGCCCGGCCAGTTGTGCATGCCGAACACCGCCTCCATCGGGAAGCGATCGAACAGGCCGTCGGCGATCATCGCCGGCGCGCCGCCCTCGCCTTCCTCGGCGGGCTGGAAGATCAGGTACACCGTGCCGTCGAAGTCCGGCTTCGCGACCAGCGCCTCGGCCGCGCCGAGCAGCATCGTGGTGTGGCCGTCGTGGCCACAGGCGTGCATGCAGCCCTGGACGGTGGACTTGTGCGCGAACTCGTTGCGCTCGGTGATCGGCAGCGCGTCCATGTCGGCGCGCAGCCCGATCGCGCGCAGCCCGCGCCGGCCGCGCACCACGCCGACCACGCCGGTGCCGCCGATGCCGCGATGGGTCTCGATGCCGAGCGACTCCAGGTGGCGCGCCACCAGCTCGGCGGTGCGGTGCTCCTCGAAGGCGAGCTCGGGGTGGGCGTGGATGTCGCGGCGGATGGCGGTCAGCTTGTCCTTGAGGGGGCGGACGCTTTCGATGAGGCTCATGGCTGCACCGTTTTGTCGTGTTCTGTGTCGGGGAGGTCGAGTGTATTACAGGCGGGCGAGGCGGCGGCTCACGCTGCGCGCACTCGATGCGCCACGCGGGGTTCTGAAGCCGGCGCGGGGACGAAGTTCCCGTCCGGGCACGTCCCGGCCGGGCGGAACCTCCACCCCGTCAGGCTCGACCGCATCCCGCCGGCTCGATCGCCGGCAAGTTTTCTGCGGAATGCACCGGATCCGGCCTGATAATTGCGCATGACCGAATTCGCCGACACCGCCTCCTCGCGCCCCGCGCACACCCCGACCAACACCTTGGCGCAGACCGCTCCCGCGGACGCCGGCCTGCCCTTCGACCGCCTTCCCCTCTCCGCGGCCATGCTGGACACGCTGCGCCAGCTCGACTACCGGTCGATGACCCCGATCCAGGCCGCCAGCCTGCCGCTGGCACTCGCCGGCCACGATCTCATCGCCCAGGCCAGGACCGGCAGCGGCAAGACCGCGGCCTTCGCCCTGCCGCTGCTCGCCCGGCTCGACGTGCGCAAGCTCGCGGTCCAGGCCATGGTGCTGTGCCCGACCCGCGAATTGGCCGACCAGGTCACGCAGGAGATCCGCCGCCTGGCACGCTTCGAAGCCAACATCAAGGTGCTGGCGCTGTGCGGCGGCACGCCGATGCGGCCGCAGCGCGAGAGCCTGGCGCACGGCGCGCATGTCGTGGTCGGCACGCCCGGGCGCATCATGGATCACCTCGAGCGCGGCAGTCTCGTGCTCGACGCCCTGAACACCCTGGTGCTGGACGAAGCCGACCGCATGCTGGACATGGGCTTCCACGACGACATCGCCTACGTCGCCGGCCGCTGCCCGTCGGCACGCCAGACCCTGCTGTTCTCCGCCACCTACCCCGAGGGCATCGTGCAGCTGGCAGCGCGCTTCCTGCGCGCGCCGCAGGAGGTGAAGCTGCTCGAGCAGCACGCGCACGGCAAGATCCGCCAGCGCTTCTACGAGGTCGAGCACGCCGCGCGGCTGGATGCGGTCGGCCGGCTGCTGCGCCACTACCGCCCGCTCAGTACGCTGGCCTTCTGCAACACCCGCCAGCAGTGCCGCGACCTGGTCGAGCTGCTGCGCACACAAGGTTTCGCGGCGCTCACCCTCAACGGCGAGATGGAGCAGCGCGAGCGCGACCAGGTGCTGATCCAGTTCGCCAACCGCAGCTGCTCGGTGCTCGTCGCCACCGACGTCGCCGCACGCGGCCTGGACATCGCCCAGCTCGAGGCGGTGATCAACGTCGACGTCACGCCCGACCCGGAGATCCACATCCACCGCATCGGCCGCACCGGCCGCGGCGACGAGGACGGCTGGGCGCTGAACCTGTGCAGCAGCGCGGACAGGCGCCGCGTCGCGAGCATCGCGCAGATGATGGGCTTCGAGCCCGAATGGCACGCGCTCGACGAGCTGGTGGAAGACGAAGGACAGCCGCTGCAGGCGCCGATGGTCACGCTGCTGATCCTGGGCGGGCGCAGGGACAAGATCCGCCCTGCGGACGTGCTCGGCGCGCTGACGGGCGAGGCCGGGTTCACGCGTGAGCAGGTCGGCAAGATCACCGTTACCGACCAGACCACCTACGTCGCGGTCGATCGCGCGATCGCGCGCGAGGCGGTGCGTCGCCTCGCAGCCGGCAAGCTCAAGGGCAGGAAGGTGAAGGTGCGCGCGCTGGAGGTGTGAGGCCTGCGGCCTCAAGCCGAACGGGAGGCCAGTCCCGCAATCCCCGCGCGCAAGGCCTCGCATTCGGCCTCGAAGCTTGCGCGCGCGTCGGCAAAATGCGTGTCCCAGTGCTCGACCTGCCGCGCCTTGCGGTAAACCGGATCGAGCTGCAGCGTCTGCACGGCGAGGATCAGGTCGGCGACCTTGTGCTGGAGCTCGCCAACGCGGCGCCTGATGCCGCCGCCAGCGGGGGCCTTCAAGGTGCCCGGCCCTGCCGCGACTGCCCCCGGCGCCGACTGCGCCCACCCCGCGAGCTCGGCGGCGAGGCCGCGCAAGCCCTCCAGGTCGCGGGCCTGGTAGGCGGCCTGCACGCGCAGGAAGATGTCGTGCGCGGCGGCGCGCTCGCTCTCCGCCGCGCGGTCCGGATGGCAACGCATGGCCGCGGCGCGATACAGCCGGCGCAGTTCGTCCTGTTCGTCCTCGTCGAGCTCGGGCAAGGGCGCGGCGGTGTGCTCCGTGCTGCGACGGTAGGCGTCGAAGTCCTCGTCGGCCTGGCGCGCCCTTTCGGCATCGGCCGCCCTGCCCGAGCGCTCGGCCTTGAGCCTGAGGTACGCCTGGCGCAGGCGCAGGCACTCGCCCACCACTTCGCCGAGGACGGCGTACTGGTGCTGCTCGTAGCTGCGCACCTGCTGCTCCATGTCGGCCCGACGCCGGCTGAGCTCGACCATCTGTTCCTCCAGCTGGGCGCAGCGCGCCAGCAGCCGTTCCGCGTCCGGATCGGGGGCGACGATGACCGCCGCCGGCGCGATCGGCTCAGGCTCAGGTTCAGGCCCGGGCGTGACCTCACGATCACGCATCGACGGGGTCTCCATCGCTGCAGCCGTGACTTCGGACCGCGGATCGGCGGCCAGCGCGGGCGGCACTGCGGACGGCACCGCGGGCGTGGCCGCCCTGCCGCCGAACACGCGAACGATGGCTGCGCGGATGCTTGCCGGGGACAGACGGAAGCTCAATTTCGGACTCGATCAGGGGTTGAGATGGAAGCGACATGCAATATATTGCACTGCACCATAAACCCATGACAACCAGCGTTCGCCACGGCGAAGCGGGCTGAGGTTTATCCTCGGCGCACCAAATGCCGCCCGTAGGGTCCCATGCAGCGCGCGCTCGAAGCGCCCGCCGACCGCATCCCGCATCGAGCGCGATCAACCGGAAGTCGCCCACCTTGAAGCTCTACTACGCTGACCATTTCGTGCTGCCCCTGCCCGAGGGCCACCGTTTTCCGATGGAGAAGTATTCGCGCCTGCGCGCGCGCCTGATCGACAGCGGCCTGTTCGCGGACGACGACTTCCGAGTACCTGTTGCCGCCAGCGACGTGGAGATCCTGCGCGCCCACGACGCCGGGTACCTGCAGCGCGTGGCCGGCGGTACGCTGGATGCGGCCGAGGTGCGTCGCATCGGTTTTCCATGGAGTGCGGCCATGGTCGAACGCTCGCGCCGCTCGGCCGGGGCCACGCTCGCCGCCTGCCGCAGCGCGCTCGCACGCGAGGGCGGCGCGGCCTGCGCCGCCAACCTCGCCGGCGGCACCCACCACGCGCATCGCGACTTCGGCTCGGGCTTCTGCGTGTTCAACGACGCCGCCATCGCCGCGCTGGCGATGCGTGCCGAGGGCCGCGCGAACCGCATCGCCATCGTCGATTGCGACGTGCACCAGGGCGACGGCACCGCGACCATCCTCGCCGACACACCCGAGGTCTTCACCTGCAGCCTGCACGGCGCGAAGAACTTCCCCTTCCGCAAGCAGGCGAGCGACCTCGACATAGAGCTGCCCGACGACACCGGCGACGAGGCCTACCTCGCCGCGCTCGATGCGGCGCTCGACACCGTCTTCACGCGCGCCCGCCCGGAGCTGGTGATCTACCTGGCCGGCGCCGACCCGTACGCGGGCGACCGCCTGGGGCGGCTCGCGCTCAGCATCGACGGCCTGCGCCGGCGCGACGAACACGTGCTCTGCATGTGTCGTGCAGCCGACGTGCCGGTCGCCGTGGCCATGGCCGGGGGCTACGCGCAGCCGATCGACGATACGGTGATCATCCACTTCAACACGATCTGCACGGCGGCGCGGGCGTCCGATGCGGGCTGAGGCAAGACTCGCTCGCCACCCCACGCACTGCAACGGTGCCCGGCTGCGGGCCGGCGCACCGGATCGGCCCGCAGCACGCCGGCCGGCGCCGCCCGCCAGACAAGACCCGGCCCGCGCCACCATGACGACAGCGCATCACCCACTGGAAACAGGCATCCCGCGATGACAAGCCCGCTCCTCGGTGTGGACTTCACCTCGGCGCCGCGTCGTGCCAAGCCGATCACCGTGGCCCACGGTCGCGTGGACGGCGCGTGCGTCGTGCTCGACCGCTTCGAGCGCTGCGCCGACTGGCCGAGCTTCGAGGCCTTGCTCGCGCGGCCGGGGCCCTGGCTAGGCGCCTTCGACTTCCCGTTCGGCCTGCCGCGCGAGGCGATCACCGATCTGGACTGGCCGCAGACCTGGCCAGCGCTCGTGCGCCACTGCGCCGCGCTCGGCAAACCCACACTTCGCGCCACGCTCGATGCCTACCGCGAATCGCGCCCGGTCGGCCGCCGCTACGCCCACCGCGCTACCGACCTGCCGGCGCGCTCGCACAGCCCGCTGAAGCTGGTGAATCCGCCGGTCGGGCTGATGTTCCTGGAAGGGGCGCCGCGCCTGCTGGCGGCTGGCGTGAATGTACCCGGCATGCACGACGGTGACCCGGACCGCGTCGCCATCGAGGCTTATCCCGGGCTGCTCGCCCGCCGCATCACCCCCGCTTCGTACAAGAGCGACGAGCGCCGCAAGCAGAACGCGGAACGCCGTGCGGCGCGCAAGCGGATCATCGACGCACTCACCGCCGGGTCGGCCCCTTCGCAAGACGCAGCCGACCCGCCGGCCCTTGTCGTGACCCCCGAACAACACCAGGCCCTGCTCGACGACGCCAGCGGCGATCTTCTGGACGCCACGCTCGCACTGCTGCAAGCCGCCGCAGCCGCACGCCACGGCCCGCCCCGCTTCGGCCTGCCCAGCGCGATGGACCCGCTGGAGGGATGGATCACCGGCTGCGAGGCCGGCGGCCCCTAAAGCAGGCTGCGCAGGTGCGCCGTCAGACGCTCCCGGTCGGCAAAGGTCAGCTCGTACATGTTGCTCAGCGCCACGGCCTGCTCTTCGCCAAGATCCGGGCTGAAGATGATGAACTGGCCGCGATCGATTCCCAGGCGCTTGCGCAGCTTGAGGTATTTCTCGGTGTCCTGGCGGAACTCGTTGCTCTTGCACACCACGACAAGGGCATGACCGGGGGCATGTCTTCCCCATTCGGTCGCTTGCCTGGCACGGCCTTTGCTTAGGCCTTGAGGCAGGATCAGTCATTCGTAAAGCTAATTCCCGCATTCACAAATCGTTTTTTGGGCACAATACGAGCGCGTTTCTGCTTCACCCAAACACCATTCCCGATCACCCCGGAGATCCAGAGCATGAAGAGAACCGTCGTCGCAGTCGCCCTGATGAGCATCGGCCTCACCACCGCCCACGCGCAGGAAATGGTCGTCAAGCTGGGCGGGGCCGCCCCGCTGACCGGCAACCAGTCCCACCTGGGCAAGGATCTCGAGAACGGCACCCGCCTCGCCATCGAGGAGGCCAACGCCAAGGGCATCACCATCGGCGGCAAGAAGGTCAAGTTCGAGCTGGTCGGCGAGGACGACCAGGCCGACCCGCGCACCGGCACCACGGTGGCGCAGCGTCTGGTCGATGCGGGCGTCAAGGGCGTGATCGGCCACCTGAACTCGGGCACCTCGATCCCGGCCTCGCGCATCTACGACCAGGCGGGCATTCCGCAGGTGTCGCCGGCTTCGACCAACCCCAAGCTGACGCTGCAGAACTTCAGCGGCGTGTTCCGCACCATCGCCAACGACGTGCAGCAGGGCACCGGCCTGGGCAAGTACGCCACCGGCGCGCTCGGCGCCAAGCGCGTGGCGATCATCGACGACCGCACCGCCTACGGCCAGGGCCTGGCCGACGAGACCGCGAAGGCGGTGAAGGAGACCGGCGGCGAGGTGGTCGCGCGCGAGTTCACCACTGACAAGGCCACCGACTTCAACGCCATCCTGACCAAGATCCGCGCCACCAACCCCGAGGTGATCTTCTACGGCGGCATGGATGCCCAGGCCGGCCCAATGCTGCGCCAGATGAAGCAACTCGGCATCAGCGCCAAGTTCCTCACCGGCGACGGCGGCTGCAGCCCGGAGATGATCAAGCTCGCCGGCGACGGCATGTCCTCGAACGCCTACTGCTCGATGCCGGGCCTGCCGCTGGAGAAGATGCCGGGCGGCGCCGACTTCCGCGAGCGCTACAAGAAGCGCTTCAACGCCGACGTGCAGGTCTATTCGCCCTACGCCTACGACGCCGCGATGGCGATCATCACCGCGATGCAGAAGGCCGATTCGGTCGAGCCCGCCAAGTACCTGCCCGAACTCAAGAAGAGCAACTTCCCGGGCGTGATCGGCAACGTCTCCTTCGACGCCAACGGCGACATCAAGGAAGGCGCGGTCACGATCTACAACTTCAAGGACGGCGCCTGGGCCCCGCTCTGAGCGTCCTGACCGCCCGCGCCCCGTGAGCGGAACGCGCGGGCGGCGCCAGCAGGCGCCTTGCCCACACCGGCGGACCCGGGAATGGTCCCGCGTCCGCCGCGCCACGCTCCCGCGGCCCCCGAAAACAAGAAGGCAGCATGGAAACCCTGATCCAGCAATTCATCAACGGGCTGGTGATCGGCAGCGTCTACGCGCTGATCGCGCTCGGCTACACGATGGTCTACGGCATCCTCGGCCTGATCAACTTCGCCCACGGCGACGTGCTGATGGTGGGCGCGCTGGTCGCGCTGCAGACCATGATGTTCCTGATGGGCATCGCGCCCGGCATGTCCCCGCTGGTGATGCTGGCGATCGCGCTCGCCGTGGCGATGGTGATCTGCATGCTGCTCGGCTTCACGATGGAACGGCTCGCCTACCGGCGGCTGCGCAACGCGCCGCGCCTGGCACCGCTGATCACCGCGATCGGCGTGTCCTTCCTGCTGCAGACCCTCGCGATGATCATCTGGGGCCGCAACTACCACACCTTCCCGCAGCTGATCCCGACCACCCCGCTGCAGCCGATCCCCGGCGTGTTCGTGACCCCGGTGCAGATCACCATCGTGGTGGTGTCGGCGCTGCTGATGAGCGGCCTGCTGTTGCTCGTCAATCGCACCCGGATCGGCCGCGCGATGCGCGCCACCGCCGAGAACCACCGCGTCGCCAGCCTGATGGGGGTGGACACCAACGCGGTGATCGCGCTCACCTTCGTCATCGGCGCCGCGCTCGCTGCAGTAGCCGGCGTGATGTTCGCCAGCAACTACGGCATCGCCCACTACGGCATGGGCTTCATGCCCGGCCTCAAGGCCTTCACCGCGGCGGTGCTGGGCGGTATCGGCAACCTCGGCGGCGCCATGCTGGGCGGCGTCGTGCTCGGCCTGGTCGAATCCTTCGGCGCCGGTTACATCGAGCACCTCACCTTCGGCTTCCTCAATTCGTCCTACCAGGACATCTTCGCCTTCATCATCCTCGGCCTGGTGCTGATCTTCCGCCCCACCGGCCTGCTCGGCGAACGCGTGTCGGACCGGGCCTGAGCGAGCACGCACCATGAACGAACTCGTCGCCGCCGTCCCCTGGCTGGGCAAGCGCAACCCCACCGCCGCGCGCTGGCTCATCATCATCATCGCCATCGCCGCGCCCTTCATCGCCTGGCAGTTCGGCCGCAGCTGGGTGCGCATCCTCGACTTCGCGCTGCTTTACATGATGCTGGCGCTCGGTCTCAATCTGGTCGTCGGCTTCGCCGGCCTGCTCGACCTCGGCTACATCGCGTTCTACGCGGTGGGCGCCTACACTTTCGCCTTCCTGGCCTCGCCGCACTTCGACATCCACCTGCCGTTCTGGGTGATCCTGCCGCTCGGTGCCGCCTTCGCCGCGCTGGCCGGCGTTATGCTCGGCTTTCCGGTATTGCGATTACGCGGCGACTACCTGGCCATCGTGACCCTCGGCTTCGGCGAGATCGTGCGCATCTTCATGCTCAACCTGAACCACCCGGTGAACATCACCAACGGCCCGCAGGGCATCAACATGATCGACCCGATCAGCCTGTTCGGCTGGGACCTGTCGCGCAACATCCGCATCGGCGAGGACTTCACCATCAACTCGCTGTTTCTCTACTACTACTTCTTCCTGGCCGCGGTGGTCGCCTCGATCGTCTTCATCCAGCGCCTGCAGATCTCGCGCATCGGCCGCGCGTGGGCCGCGATGCGTGACGACGAGCTCGCAGCCAAGGCGATCGGCATCAATACCCGCGACATGAAGCTGCTCGCGTTCGCGCTCGGCGCCACCTTCGGCGGCGTGGCGGGCTGCCTGTTCGGCGCCTTCCAGGGCTTCGTCAGCCCGGAGAGCTTCAGCCTGATGGAGTCGATCGCGGTGCTGACCATGGTGGTGTTCGGCGGCATGGGCAACATCGCCGGCGCGGTGGTCGGCGCCTTCGTCCTCGCCCTGCTGCCCGAGGTACTGCGCGACGTCGCGGTGCCGCTGCAGCAGACGCTGTTCGGCCACGTGCTGCTCGACCCCGAGGTGCTGCGCATGCTGCTGCTGTCGCTGGCGATGATCCTGATGATGCTGCTGCGCCCGGCCGGCATGATCCCGGCGCGCGCGCGCTACTGCCACGACAAGCACCTGAGCGCCACGCTGAAGCGGGAGGGCGCGAAGTGATCACCCTGCTCGAGGCCCGCAACATCGGCAAGCGCTTCGGCGGCCTCCAGGCCCTGTCCGACGTGTCGCTGACCATCCGCAAGGGCGAGGTCTATGGCCTGATCGGCCCCAACGGCGCCGGCAAGACCACCTTCTTCAACGTGCTCACCGGCGCCTACACGCCCGACGGCGGCGAGTTCGTGTTCAACGGCAGCCTGCTGCCCACCGGCAAGCCGCACAAGGTCGTCGGCCGCGGCATCGCCCGCACCTTCCAGAACATCCGCCTGTTCCGCGACCTCACCGCGCTCGAGAACGTCATGGCCGGCCACCACATCCGCACAAAGGCCGGCGTGTGGGGCGTGCTGACGCAGAACCGCTTCACCCGCGAGGAAGAGCGCCTGACCACGGAGCGCGCCTACGAGCTGCTGCGCTACGTCGGCATCGAGCGCTTCGCCGACGTGGTGTCGAAGAACCTGTCCTACGGCGACCAGCGCCGGCTCGAGATCGCGCGCGCGCTCGCCACCGAACCGCAGCTGCTGGCGCTCGACGAACCCGCCGCCGGCATGAACGCCACCGAGACCGGGCAGCTCAAGCAGCTCATCCAGCAGATCCGCAATGACGGCATCACCGTGATGCTGATCGAGCACGACGTGAAGCTGGTGATGGGCCTGTGCGACCGCGTCGCGGTGCTCGACTTCGGGCGGAAGATCGCCGAGGACGTGCCCGCCGTGGTGCAGAAGGACGACGCGGTGATTGCCGCCTACCTGGGCGGAGGCAAGCATGCACACTGAACAAGGCTCGCCGCTGCTGCGCCTGCAGGGACTGAAGATCGCCTACGGCGGCATCCAGGCGGTCAAGGGCATCGACCTCGAACTCCGTGCCGGCGAGACCGTGTGCCTGATCGGCGCCAACGGCGCCGGCAAGACCACCACGCTCAACGCCATCGCCGGCGTGCTGCCGATCGCCGGCGGCGACATCGAGTACCGCGGCGAGCGTATCAACGCCCTGCCCGCACACCGTCGCCTGCGCGCCGGCATCGCGCTGGTGCCCGAGGGGCGCGGCATCTTCACCCGCCTGACGGTGGAAGAGAACCTGCGCATGGGCGCCTACAGCCGCAACGACGCCGCCGCCATCGAGGCCGACCTCGAGCGGGTCTACACGATGTTGCCGCGCGTCAAGGAACGCCTGCCCCAGGTCGCCGGCACGCTGTCGGGCGGCGAGCAGCAGATGGTGGCGATCGGCCGGGCCCTGCTGTCGCGCCCGCGCCTGCTGCTGCTCGACGAACCCTCGATGGGCCTGGCGCCGCTGGTAGTGGAGAAGATCTTCGAGGTCGTGCAGTCGGTGGCGCGCGAGGGCGTCACCATCCTGCTCGTCGAGCAGAACGCCAACCTCGCGCTTGAGTTCGCCCAGCGCGGCTACGTCATGGAGTCGGGGCGGATCACGCTCACCGGCACCGGCGGTGCACTGCTGCAGGATCCGAAGGTGCGCGCGGCCTATCTGGGCGAGGACGCGTAGGCGGCCGGAGGGAGAACCGGCCCGCAGCCGGGGAGCAGAGCGGGAGCGAAAGCGCTAACATTGCGCACCTTTTTCGCGCTCGCTCCCCATGCAGAACCTCAAGTACTTCACCTGGTCGATCGGCTTCACTGTGTTCGGCCTCATCGGCGGCTACCTGGTCGGCGGCTGGTCGGCCGTCTTCATCGTCGCCGTGCTGGCCGTGCTGGAAACCTCGCTGTCCTTCGACAACGCGGTGGTCAATGCCACCGTGCTGCGCCACATGGACGAGAAGTGGCGCCAGCGCTTCCTGCTGTGGGGCATCCTGATCGCGGTGTTCGGCATGCGCATCGTGTTCCCGCTCGCCATCGTCGGCGTGGTCGCCAACCTGGGGCCGGTGGCGGTCGTCGATCTGGCGCTGTTCAACCCCGACGAGTACGCGCGCATCCTCACCTCGGCGCACCACGAGATCGCGGCCTTCGGCGGCGCCTTCCTGATGATGGTGTTCCTCAAGTTCTTCATCGACGTGAACAAGGACACCCACTGGCTCGCCCCGATCGAGGCCCCGCTGACCCAGCTCGGCCGCCTGGAAGCGGCGCAGATCATGTTCACGCTGCTCGCCATCCTGGCGAGTTCGGCCTGGCTCGACGGCGCCGAGCGGCGCATGGAGTTCATCGTCGCCGGCGTGTGGGGGCTGATCGTCTACATCCTCGCCGACGGCATCGGCGCCATCATGGGCGGCGAGGAAGGCGAAGGCGGCCAGGTGGTGGCCAAGACCGGCTTCGCCGGCTTCATGTACCTCGAACTGCTCGACGCCTCGTTCAGCTTCGACGGCGTGATCGGCGCCTTCGCGCTCACCAACAGCCTGCCGATCATCGCCATCGGCCTCGGCGTCGGCGCCATGTTCGTGCGCTCGTTCACGCTGATGCTGGTCTATCGCGGCACGCTGGAAGCCTACCGCTATCTGGAGCACGGCGCCTTCTGGGCGATCGGCGCGCTGGCGGCGATCATGTTCATCGGCGTGCATGTGCACATCCCCGAGACCATCACCGGCCTGATCGGTGCGGTGCTGATTGCTGCGTCGTTGTGGAGCTCGATCCGCCATAACCGCACCGCCCTGGCCCGCTGAACCCGGCACGCACCCACCGCCATGCTCGTCCCGGACCAGCTCCTCGCCTTCCTGCTCGCCGCGGTCATCGTCACCGTCTCGCCCGGCCCGGACAACCTGATGGTGCTGGCGATGGGCATGGCCAGGGGCCGCAGCCGGGGCATCGCCTTCGGCCTGGGCTGCGCGCTCGGCTGCCTGAGCCACACCGCGCTGACGGTGATCGGCGTCAGCGCGCTGATCGCCGCCTCGCCGCTCGCCTTCACCGCGCTCAGGGTCGTCGGCGGGCTCTACCTGCTGTGGCTGGGCATCCAGGCCCTGCGCAGCACCGGCGGCGCGCAGGTCGGCCACGCGGGCATCGCCGACCAGCCGTTGTCGAAGCTGTTCTTCAAGGGCGTGGTCGCCAACGCCATCAACCCCAAGGTCGCGCTGTTCTTCATAGCCTTCCTGCCGCAGTTCGTCGTTCCGGCCAACGGCAACGTCGGCCTGCAGATGGCGCTGCTGGGCCTGGTCTTCACGCTGCAGGCCGCCCTGCTCTTCGGCCTGCTCGGCTACTTCGCCGGCGCCATCGGCCAGTGGCTCCAACGCAAACCGCGCGTGGGCCTGTGGCTGGACCGGGTCGCCGGGTCCATCTTCGTCGCGCTCGGGCTGCGGCTGATCGTCACGCGTTAGGCGCGCCGCGGCGCGCCCGACCTGTAGTCCCAAGCCGCACACCCCCGGTCACCCGGCGCTCAATCGTCGGCACCCACGCAAGGTAATCCCATGGAACGACTGTTCGTCTACGGCACCCTCGGTCCCGGCCGCCCAAATGAACACGTGATGCAGAAGATCGGCGGCGCCTGGCAGGCCGCGCGCGTCAAGGGCAAGCTGATCAAGGCCGGCTGGGGCTTCGCGCAATCCGGCTTCCCGGCGATGGTGCCGAGCGAAGACGGACAGGACATCGAAGGCCACGTTTTCCAGTCCGAGAACCTCGCAGCGCACTGGAAGACGCTGGACGAATTCGAGGGCGCGGACTACGTGCGCGTGCTCACCAAGGCGACACTGGACAACGGTAAGCGTCCGCCCACCGCCGTCTTCCCTTCAGCGTAGCCGTCGCTGAGGATCGCCCCTCGGAGGGGGCACCCAAATTTGTGCCCACGATTCCATTCATGGACAGAAATTTGGATCAACGCCCGCAGCGCGGCACGCGCGGGCCGTACCGCCGCCACACGATCGAGTTCAAGCGCGCCGTCGTCGAGCAGTCCCTGCAGCCGGGCGCCTCCGTGTCGCGGCTCGCACGCCTGCATGACATCAACGCCAACCAGATCTTCGCGTGGCGCAAGGCCTACCAGGAAGGCCGCTTGGGAGCGGCTACGTTCGTGCCCATCATCCTCACCGATACCGACAGCGAGGACGCGCTCGAGATGCTCGATACCCAAGAGGCCGCGTTCGGTCGGCTGACGATTGAGCGCAAGGGCGCACGGCTGACCATCGAAGGACGTCCCGACGCCCAGGTGCTCGCGCAGGTTCTCGCGGTGCTGGTGCGGTGATCGTCCCGCCTTCTGGCACGCGGATCTGGATCGCGGCCGGCATCACCGACATGCGGCGCGGCTTCGATGGGCTCGCCGCGCTCGTTCAGACGCAACTCCAGACCGACCCCTTCAGCGGTCAGATCTTCGTGTTCCGGGGCCGGCGCGGGGATCGGATCAAGGTGCTGTGGTGGGATGGCGATGGGTTGTGTCTGTTCGCCAAGCGGCTCGAACAGGGCAAGTTCGTCTGGCCCCAGGTGACGGACGGGGCCGTGCCGCTGACGCCGGCCCAGTTGTCGATGCTGCTCGAGGGCATCGACTGGCGGCGTCCAGTCAGAACGGCACCGAATCGGGCTGCATAGCGGAAGATAGGCGACTTTTAACGGCATTTGGCCGCCTGCTTCGGTATCATGTCGCCATGCCGAACACGCCTGTTTCCGCCCCTGACGAAGTCATCGCCCTGCGGGCGAAGGTGAGTGAACAGGCCGCCGAGATCGAGCACCTGAAGCTGCTGATCGCCAAGCTGCGCCGCATGCAGTTCGGCCGCAGCTCGGAGCAGATGAACGAGATGCTCGGCCAGCTCGAGCTCTCGCTCGAAGAGCTCGAAACCCTGCGTGCGGAAACCCCGACCGAAGCGGCAGCACCGGCCGATACGAACGAGGCGCCCCCGCCCCGCAAACCGCTCCCCGAGCATCTGCCCCGCGACATCGAGGAGCATTTGCCTTCGGCGTGCGACTGCCCAGCCTGCGGTGGCACGCTCAAGAAGCTGGGCGAGACCGTTAGTGAGATGCTCGAGTACGTGCCGGCGAGCTTCCGCGTGATCCGTCATGTGCGCCCGAAGTTCGCCTGCAGCCGCTGCGACACGATCGCGCAGGCGAACGCGCCCGCGCGACCGATCGCCCGGGGGCTGGCCGGCGCCGGGCTGCTGGCCCATGTGCTGGTCGCCAAGTATTGCGATCACCTGCCGCTGTACCGCCAGAGCGCCATCTACGCTCGCGAGGGCGTCGAGCTCGAGCGCTCGACGCTCGCTGACTGGGTGGGGCAATGCAATGCGCTGCTGCGTCCGTTGGTCCAAGCGCTGCGCAAGCATGTGCTCTCGGCCACCAAACTGCACGCCGACGACACGCCCGTGCCGGTGCTCTCGCCGGGCGAGGGCCAGACGCGGACCGGTCGGCTGTGGACCTACGTGCGTGACGACCGCCCCGCAGGCGACGCGACGCCGCCGGCCGTGTGGTTCGCCTACTCGCCCAATCGCCGGGGTGAACATCCGCAACGCCACCTCGCGCACTTCAAGGGCGTGCTGCAGGCCGATGCCTTTGCCGGATTCGCGCCGCTCTATCTGGGCGGGGCCATCCAGGAAGCCGCCTGCTGGGCGCATGTGCGGCGCAAGTTCTACGACCTGCACAAGGCGCAGGCCTCGCCCCTGGCGGCCGAGGCGCTCAAGCAGATCGGCATGCTGTACACGGTGGAAGAGTCGATTCGCGGCAAACCGCCCGAACTGCGCCGGGCGGAACGGCAGGCGCGCGCCGGCCCCGTGCTGGTCGCGCTACGCGCCTGGCTCGACGCCACGCTCAAACAACTCTCGCAGAAATCGGCATTAGCCGAGGCGATCCGCTATGCGCTCGCCCGCTGGGACGCGCTCGTGCGCTACAGCAACGACGGGCGCATCGAGATCGACAACAACGCCGCCGAACGGGCGCTGCGCACGGTCGCCCTGGGTCGGAAGAATTTCCTCTTCGCGGGTTCCGACGCCGGGGGCGAGCGCGCAGCGGCAATCTACAGCCTGATCGGCACGGCCAAGCTCAACGGCCTCGATCCTGAGGCCTATCTGCGTCATGTGATCGGCAGCATCGCCGAGCATCCGGTCAATCGTGTCGATGAGCTCTTGCCGTGGAAGGTCGAGCTGAAGGTGCCGGCTCCCGAACAGAAGGCCGCCTGATGAAGCATCCCGCCGCCGATCCGCTGGCAGTGCTGAAGAACGTGGACTGGCTGATCTCGAATGGTGGCCACATCTCGCTCGGCGCTGTCGGCCCGGTTGAGTGTGCCGCCGTCGCGAGTGATGAGAGTGATTGCTTGGCGATGCTACAGCGCCGCGACGGGGAATCCCTCTACCAGCTTCTGACCCGCCTCGATGCCGCCATCGCCCGCGCATGGGATGCGGGCGAGTTCACCGACGAGATCAACCCGGACTGCTGAAACTCAGGCAAGACGGCGCTCGTCGGACGCTTACGGACAACGGCGAGGTGGTCGATGCGTACGTGTATGCGCTGCCAGCGGGGGACGCGGGAGATGGGGGTGGCGCGGGGTGAGGCTGGATGTCGGCCTGATCTGACGCTCACCATCTGTCTCGACTCGCGATGAACGGCACCTATGCGGATGCGGTTTCCAATAGCAGCAGCCGGCCATCAAGAGACGTAGCGGCTGAGAAATTTCGCCGAACGCGAACGGCAGGTTACTGATCCTGTTCCGGTCGGCGGTCTCTCTTCGGCGTCAGACAAGTCGTCGGCCACTGCTGCCGTCATGGGCTCGGTCAATGTCGGGCGGCAATGTGCCCGGACACCTGCCGTTCAGTCGAAAATCATATTGAAGGCCCCCCCCTTGCCCAAGGCCACCACCATCTCGATTTCATGATGCAGGTTCTCAGTCTGAGGCGGATATGGCCTGACATCACTTAGGCAACGCAGCTCCTTGAAGAAGCTGCGCACGCTTCAGCGCGGTGCCATGCGAATGGCGCCATCCACGCGGATGGACTCGGCGTTCATGTAACCGCAAGTGACGAGGAACTCGACGGTCTGCGCGAATTCATCGGATTCGCCCAAGCGTTTGGGAAACGGTACAGATGCCGCCAACGCCTGCTTGACATTATCCGGCAGACTTTGCATCAAGGGCGTACCAAACAGTCCCGGCAGGATGGTGTTGACTCGGATCCCTTCGTCCATCAGGTCGCGCGCGATGGGCAACGTCATGCCCACGATGGCCGCCTTGCTGGCTGCATAGCTGGCTTGGCCGACCTGTCCGTCCTGCGCGGCAGCCGAAGCGGTATTGACAACTACACCACGGTCGCCATCGGCCAGTGGCTCAAGCGTCAACATGCCCGCGATCGACTTGGCAATGCAGCGAAAGGTGCCCACCAAGTTGATCTGAATGATGCGATTGAAGCGATCCACCGAGGATTGGCGTATTTCGCCGGTCTTCTTGTCGCGGCTGACAGTCTTGACCGCATCAGCAGTGCCGGCGCAGTTGACCAGAATGCGTTCCTGCCCCACGGCAGCGCGGGCCTTGGCAAAGGCCGCGTCTACCTGCTCCTCGGAAGTTACGTCTACGTTGCAGTAAATGCCACCGAGTTCACTCGCCAGCCCTTGGCCAGCGTTTTCGTTCATATCGAAGATAACTACCTTGACGCCATGGCTAGCCAGGCGCCGGGCCGTGGCAGCGCCTAGGCCGGAGGCTCCTCCAGTGATAACGGCGGCGATGTCGGAATTCAGTTGCATGGCTGTTTCCTTTGTTGATGATTGGCTGACGCTCACTTGCCGGTGAACTTGGGGGCGCGCTTGCTCAAGAACGCCTCCTGCCCTTCGCGGTTGTCGGCCGAACGCAAGGCGACGAAGAAGTTGCGCTTTTCATGCTCCAAGCCCTGCGCGAGCGGGGTTTCGAAACTACACAGAGCCGCGTTTTTCGCCAGTGCCACCGCTAGTGGTGAATTGGCAGCAATCCGACCAGCCATGGCCAGTGCCGCAGGTAGTGCCTGACCGTCTGACGTCACTTCAGCGACGATGCCGACATCGCAGGCCTTGCGCGCATCGATGAGATCGCCGGTCAAAAGCAGTGCCATGGCTTTTGATTTACCCACAGCTCTGGGCAGAAATTGGGTGCCCCCGGCACCGGGAATGGCACCTAGTTTCACTTCTGGTAGGCCGAACTTGGCCGACTCACCGGCGATCACGATGTCGCAGGCCAACGCCAGTTCCATGCCGCCACCCAGCGCGATCCGTTCCACCGCGGCGATCAAGGGTTTGGGAAAGCTCCCCAACTCGGACCAGACGGGAGACCCCGCAGCCGCGCGTTGGCCCAGCAGCGGTTCTGCGCGCAGATCGTCAAACGCCGTGATGTCGGCTCCGGCGCAGAACACGCCTTCGGCTCCGGTAAGGATGACCGCTCGGACAGAATCGTCGTAGCGCAGTTGCGCAAGCTGGGCATGGAGTCCATCAAATACCGCGCGGTTCAAGCTGTTTTTCGCGCGCGGGCGGTTGATAGTCAAGGTGACGATGGCACCTTCACGGTTGACAAGCACTTCACTCACGATGGCCTCTCTCGTTAAAGTCGTTCGATGATGGTGGTATTGGCCGTACCCGAAGCCTCGCAGATGGTTTGCAGGCCATAACGGCCGCCCCGACGTTCGAGTTCGCACAGCAGGTCGGTGAGCATCCGCGCACCCGTTGAGCCCAGTGGATGGCCGATCGCCACCGAGCCGCCATTGACGTTGAGGCGGTCGTCTGGGATGCCGAATTCCTGCTGGAACATGAGCGGCACGCCAGCGAAGGCCTCATTGACCTCGAACAAGTCGATGTCGCCGATGGTGAGGCCGGATTCATTGAGGGCCTTGCGGGTGGCATCGAGAACCGCGGTGAACTGGATAACCGGATCGGCGGCGGCCACAGCGGTGCTGACGAAGCGCGCGCGCGGCTTCAGGCAATGCTGCTTGGCATAGGCGCGGCTGGCGATCAGTAGCGCGGCGGCGCCATCGCTGATCTGCGACGAGTTGGCGGCCGTGGTGGCACCGTCGGCGGCAAACACGGGCTTGAGCGTGGCCATCTTCTCGGGGTTCGGGTCGGCACGCACGCCTTCGTCGGCAGTGACGAGCGGGCTGTCTGGGTCGGCTGGGTCTTCGTTCAGTCGCACCAGTTGGTCTTGGACTCGGCCAGCCTGCAAAGCCTCGGTGGCGCGCCGATGGCTGCGCACGGCGAAAGCGTCCAGGGCCTCGCGCGTGAGGCCGAAGCGCTTGTTCATCAACTCCGACGAAGCGCCTTGCGCCAGCAGCGGGTTGTCCTGGTAGCGCGCCAGTTCGCGCGGGCTGTATTGCGAGCCCAGCGGCGCGCCGGGTTTGAATGACGGCGGCATGGGGGCCTGCGACATCGATTCCACCCCGGCGCCGATGACCAGTTGGTAAGCGCCCGCCTGGATGCCATGCACGGCAAAGCTCACCGCCTGCTGGCCGGAGCCGCATTGCCGGTCAACCGTCACCGCCGGGACGGATTCGGGCAGCCCCGCCGCCAATACGGCATGACGGCCCAGGTTGCCGTGCTGTTGGTCCCATTGCAGCACGCAGCCGACGATCACATCGTCCAGATCGGCGGGGTTGATGCCGGAGCGCTCGACCAGCTGGCGCAGCGTCTCGCCCAGCAGATCGACGGGGTGCCATTTCTGCAGGCGCCCGCCGCGCTTGCCCACGGGGGTGCGCAACGCACCGACGATGACGGGTTCATGGTCATTCATGTTCTTCTCCTGGTGCAAAAAGGTTGGCTCACTCGGCGTAGCGGCCCGCATGCTCGGCGCGGATGCGCTTCTTGTCGAGCTTGCCGACGCTGGTCTTGGGGATGGCTTCGACGAACAGGACCTGATCTGGCAACTGCCACTTGGCGAAGGCGCTGGTCAGGTGTTCCTGCAATTGCTCCTGAGTCGCCTGCTGGCCGGGCCTCAGCACCACCAGGGCCAGCGGCCGTTCCTGCCACTTCGCATGGGGAATGCCGACCACCGCGGCGTCGCGCACGGCCGGGTGGCCCATGAGCAGGTTTTCCATGTCGATGGAAGAAATCCATTCACCACCGCTCTTGATCACGTCCTTGATGCGGTCGGTAACTTTGAGGTAACCGTTCTCGTCCACCGTGCCGACATCGCCCGAGCGCCACCATCCGCCTTCCAGGAAACGGTCTGCGGAATCAGGCATGTCGTGGTATCTGGCCGTTATCCAGGGGCCGCGCAGGCAAATCTCGCCCGCTGACTTTCCGTCGTGCGGCAAGTCCTTGTCGTCGGCATCGAGGATGCGAATATCCACCCCGGTCAGCACCAGACCCTGCTTGCGCTTGAGGTTCCACTTCTCTTCCTCGGTCAAGCGCTTCTTGAGCGTGGACTTGAGGCGGTTCATCGTCACCAGCGTCGTGGCTTCGGTGGCGCCGTAGGCGTGCACCACCTCAGCACCCGTGAGGTCGTAGAAACCGATCATCATCGACAGCGGCGGCTCCGTGGCGCCAGACAGCATGCGCATGCGGCTGAAGTCCGGCTTGACCGGCATCGTCTCGATGTACTGCAGCATGGGCTGGAAGATGGCCGGTGCGCCATTGGCGATGGTCACGCCCTCGGCGATCATGGCATCGACCAGCGGCTTGGTGTCTTCGGCAACGTAGCGGCCCGGCAGCACGATCTTGTCGGCGAGCAGCGTGGCGGCCTGCGGCAGGCCCCAGCATTGCCCGTGGAACATGGGCGTGATGAGCATGACGCAGTCGTCCAGCGTCATGCCCAGATTGGTGGCCATGGCCGTGGAGTGCAGGTAGATGCCGCGGTGCGAGTAGTACACGCCCTTGGGCTTGCCCGTGGTGCCGGTGGTGTAGCAGGCGCTGTAGGCCGAGGTTTCGTCGATCTCGGGCCAGTCGATCTTCGTGTCGGCGGCGGCCAGCAGGTCTTCGTAGTGCAGCAGCGGTTTCAGCGTGGTCTTGATCTGGTCCAGCGGCTTGTCGGTCATGACGATCCAGCCCTTGATCTGGGGCGAATTCGCCGCGATGGATTCGGCAATGGGCAGCAATGTTTCGTCCACGCAAACGTAGGACACCTCGCTGTGGCCAACCACGTAACCCAGATCCTCGGCGCCCAGGCGCAAGTTCATCTGCAGCATGACCGCGGCCAGGCCGGGAATGGACCAGTACAGCTCGAAGTGGCGTCGGCTGTTCCAGTCCAGGATGCCGACCCGGTCGCCCGGCTCGACGCCGAGAGCGCGCAGTGCATTGGCGCTGCGGCAGACGCGCGCGTAGCAATCGGCATAGGTGTAGCGATCCCAGCCGCCATCGGGTGTGCGGTAGACGATCTCCTGGTCCCCGTGGGTGCGCGCAGCGTGCCGGATCAGCGTTGTGGTGTTCAGTTGGCGCTCGTTGCCCGTGGTGGACGGGCAGCCGCGGACAGGCTTGGTGGGCTGGATGGTGTCGGTCATGTGCTTGTCTCCTAGGTAGTTGTGTCGAGTGCCTGGAACCGTGGGGCCGGGGCCGCTTCGATGGCGCCGGATGGGGTGATCTGGTAAATGCCCCGTGCTGCGTTATGCGGATGCCGCACCGCCTCGGCGAGGCTGAGCACGGGCGCAAAGCAGGCGTCGCTGCCTTCGAGCAGCGCGCACCAGTGCGCCCTGGGTTGGCTGCGGATAAAGGCTGCGATCCGCTCTTTCAGCGCTGGCCACGTCGCCGCGTCGTACTGCTCGGCGGGGTTCACGTCAGCAAGGCCCAGCTTCGACAGCAGAAGCGCGTGGAACGCTGGCTCCACTGCTGCGAGGCTGATGAAGCCGCCGTCAGCGCAAGCGTATACGTCATAGAACGGCGAATCGTGAAACGGGCTCGGCTGCGCGCCGTCAATTTGCCCATTGGCGCGAATCCAATGCACCAGCGTGCCCAGCATGGCCACGATGTCAATGATCGCGGCGTCCACGACCCGGCCGTGGCCGGTGGCGCGCGCATCGACCAGCGCGCAGGCGACGCCGAAGGCCATGCCCAGCGCCCCGGCCCCATCCCCGAGTACCGAGGGCGGCACGATGGGCGCCTGCCCCCTGTGCGCCGACAGCGACAGCAGGCCTGTCAGCGCGACGTAGTTCAGGTCGTGGCCTGCGGCCTGGGCGAGCGGGCCGTCCTGGCCCCAGCCCGTCATCCGGCCGTAAACCAGCCGTGGATTGCGCGCCGCGCATTCAGCGGGGCCGAAGCCCAGCCGTTCCATCACACCGGGGCGAAAGCCTTCGATCAGGGCGTCGGCCTGGGCAATCAGCTCCAGTGCGCGCGCTTTGCCTTCAGGCGACTTCAAATCGACGACCTCAATCTGCTTGCCGCGGCGCAGTGGATTTTCCACCGTCCCACCGAGCCGCTGCGCTGCGGCCGGCGGCTCCGCGCGCACCAGCGCGATCACCTCGGCTCCCATGTCGGACAGCATCCTTGCAGCCAGCGGACCCGGTCCGATGCCCTCGAACTCCACCACACGGATGCCGTGTAGCGGCATTTGGAGTGTGTGCGGCATGTTCACAGCCTCCTCGAAACCAGGTCTTTCAGGACCTCGTTGGCGCCGCCATAGATCTTTTGCACGCGCGAGGCGGCATACATGCGCGCGATCGGATACTCGGCCATGTAGCCGTAGCCGCCGAACAGCTGCAGGCACTCGTCCACCACGCGGCACTGCTGCTCGGTGCACCACCACTTGGCCATGTAGGCGGCCTCGTTGTCGAGCGTGCCGTCCAGCAGGCGCTGGGTGCAGTCATTGACGAAGCTGCGCACCACGTGGGCGATGGTGGCCACCTCGGCTAGCTTCTGACGCGTGAGCTGCATGTCGAACAGCGGGGCGCCGAAGGCCTTGCGCTGCTTGGTGTACTCCACTGTGACGGCCAGTGCCTGCTCGATAGTGGCGGCCGCCGGCACGGCAATGAGCATGCGCTCGTAGGGCAACGCGCCCATCAGCTGTCCAAAGCCCTGGCCTTCGACCTCGCCCAGCAGTTGGTCGGCCGGCACGCGCACGCCGTCGAAGAACAGCTCCACCGTGTCTGAGGCCTGCATGCCGATTTTCTCCAGCAGTCGGCCGACGCGAAAGCCGGGCAGATTCTCGGTTTCCAGCACGAACAGCGACACCCCCTTGCTGCCCGCACCGCTAGTGCGCGCCGCGACGATCAGCAGATTGCCGGTGAAACCGTTGGTGATGAAGGTCTTGGCGCCGTCGATCACGTAGTGGTCGCCGTCGCGCCGGGCACGGGTGGAGATGGCCTTCAGATCCGAGCCGCAGCCCGGCTCGGTCATCGCGATGGCGGCGCCCGGCTCGGTCATCGCGATTGCGGCCAGCATCTCGCCGTTCGTCACCTTGGGCAGCCAGCGCTGCTTTTGCGCTTCGGTGCCGAAGTCCAGGATGTAGTGCGACGCGATGGTGTGCACCGCGATATTGACTGGCATCTCGGCCTTGGCTAGCTCGTCCTGCACCACCAACTGGTAGGCAAGGCTGGCGCCGGCGCCTCCATAGGTCTCGGGCATCTCGGGCAGCAGAAAGCTCATCTCGCCGAATGGACGCCAGACCTCGCGCGGGATGTAGCCCTGACGGCGCCATTCATCGAGCCGGGGCGTGAATTCGGCGGCAACGTAGCGGCGCACCTGCTCGCGAAAGGCGTCGATCTCGCCGTCCATCCAGGCGTGGCGATACAGCTGTGGCAGCATGAGCGTGTCT
>JARRBR010000106.1 GCA_029982755.1 Rhodocyclaceae bacterium | reverse complement strand
GGTCTACAAGAAGTACTTCAACATCGCCTTCGCGGCCGACACCCCCAACGGCCTGGTCGTGCCGGTGGTGAAGGACGCCGACAAGAAGAGCGTGTTCGACATCGCGGCGGAGACCGGCGCGCTGGCCAAGAAGGCGCGCGACGGCAAGCTCGGCCCGGCCGACATGTCCGGCGCCTGCTTCACGATCAGCTCGCTGGGCGGCATCGGCGGCACCTACTTCGCGCCGATCGTCAATGCGCCCGAAGTGGCCATCCTCGGCGTGAACAAGTCGGTGATGAAGCCGGTATGGGACGGCAAGCAGTTCGTGCCGCGTCTGACCTTGCCGATGTCGCTGACCGCGGATCACCGCGTGATCGACGGCGCGCTGGCCACCCGCTTCAACGTGTACCTCGCGCAACTGCTGGCGGACTTCCGCCGCGTGATGCTGTAAGGAGATCGCCATGAGTCTCGTGGAAGTCAAGGTTCCGGACATCGGCGATTTCGATGCGGTGCCGGTCATCGAGCTGTTCGTGAAGGTCGGCGACAGCATCAAGGTCGACGATGCGATCTGCACGCTCGAGTCCGACAAGGCGACGATGGACGTGCCGTCCTCGGCAGCCGGCGTGGTGAAGGAAGTGCTGGTCGCGGTCGGTGACAAGGTCGCCGAGGGCACGGTGCTGCTGAAGGTCGAGGCGGCAGGTGCTGCTGCTGCAGCCCCTGCCCCGGCCGCCGCTGCTCAGGCCGCGGCCCCCGCGGCGGCCCCGGTCGCTGCGCCGGCCGCCGCCTCGCACGGCGGCGCGGCCGATGTCGAGTACGACATGGTCGTGCTCGGTGCCGGCCCCGGCGGCTACTCGGCCGCGTTCCGCGCCGCGGACCTCGGCCTCAAGACCGCGATCATCGAGCGCTACCAGACGCTCGGTGGCGTGTGCCTGAACGTCGGCTGCATCCCGTCCAAGGCGCTGCTGCACGTCGCGGCGGTCATCGAGGAAGCCGAGCATGTCGACACCGCCGGCATCAAGTTCGCCAAGCCCACGGTCGACGTCGATGCGCTCAGGAAGCACAAGGACGGCGTGATCGGCAAGCTCACCGGCGGCCTCTCCGGCATGGCCAAGGCGCGCAAGGTCGACGTGATCCGCGGCTACGGCCATTTCCTCGACCCGCACCATCTGGAAGTCGAGGAAACCACCGGCACGAGCCAGGACAAGACCGGCGCCAAGAGGGTGGTCAAGTTCAAGCAGTGCATCATTGCAGCGGGCTCGGCCGCGGTGCATCTGCCCTTCATCCCGAAGGATCCGCGCATCGTCGATTCCACCGGCGCGCTGGAACTGCGCCAGGTGCCGGGCAAGATGCTGGTGATCGGTGGCGGCATCATCGGCCTGGAGATGGCCACGGTGTACTCCACCCTCGGTGCGCGCATCGACGTGGTCGAGATGCTCGACGGCCTGATGCAGGGGCCGGACCGCGACGCGGTGAAGGTATGGGAGAAGCAGAACGCCCATCGCTTCGACAACATCATGCTGAAGACAAAGACCGTCGCGGTCGAGGCCAGGGAAGACGGCCTGTGGGTCAAGTTCGAGGGCGACAAGGCTCCCACCGAGCCGGTGCGCTACGACATGATCCTGCAGTCGGCGGGCCGCTCGCCCAACGGCAAGAAGATCGGCGCCGAAAAGGCGGGCGTGATCGTCGGCGAGCGCGGCTTCATCCCGGTGGATGCGCAGATGCGCACCAACGTGCCGCACATCTTCGCGATCGGCGACATCGTCGGCCAGCCCATGCTCGCCCACAAGGCGGTGCATGAAGCGCACGTGGCGGCCGAGGTCGCAGCGGGACATAAGGCCGCGTTCGACGCCACCGTGATCCCGGGCGTGGCCTACACCCATCCGGAAGTGGCCTGGGTCGGCTACACCGAGGCGCAGGCCAAGGCCGAGGGCAAGAAGGTCGAGACCGCCAAGTTCCCGTGGGCCGCCTCCGGCCGCGCGATCGCCAACGGCGCCGACTACGGCTTCACCAAGCTGATCTTCGATGCCGAAACGCACCGCGTGATCGGCGGCACAATCGTCGGGCCGTCGGCCGGCGACATGATCGGCGAGGTCTGCCTGGCGATCGAGATGGGCGCCGACGCGGTCGACATCGGCAAGACCATCCACCCGCACCCGACCCTGGGCGAGACGGTGGGCATGGCGGCCGAAGTGGCGCACGGCAGCTGCACCGACCTGCCGCCGATGCGCAAGAAGTAAGCGCCAGCAAGCAGACGGAAAAAAACCCGGTGTCGCTTTCGCGGCACCGGGTTTTTTATCGTCTTCAGAAAGGCTCAGAACTTGTAGTTGATGCCGGCGTAGATCGAGCGGCCTGCACCCGGTACCGCAACCCCATAGGGCGCGCCACCATTCGCAGGCAGGCGCATCGTCGTACCCTGACCGAGGTACGCCCCACCCAAGGGCAGGTAGTAGAACTTGTCGAACAGGTTCTCCACGCCGAGATCGATACGCAGGGACTTCCACGAATAGCTGGTACGCACGTGAGTCAGCGCATAGCCCGGGGTCTCGATCTCGTTCCGGACATCCGACACCTTCGACTTGGCCTTGACGCCTTCGAACTCGACCGCGTTGTCCCAGCCGGCCTGTCTGTGCGTCAGCGCCAGTTTCACGTTGAGCGGCATGATGTTGTAGAGGTCGTCGCCGGAGTCACGGTTCTTGCCGCGCGTGTAGTTGATCTGGCCACGCATGCCGAACTCGCCGAACCCCGTGCTCGCGAGCGGCATGCGGCCCGACAGTTCGATGCCGTAAAGACGGGCCGACTGGTTCTCGAACTGCAGCACGTTGAAGGTGCCGGGCGTGTATATGCGCGACGGCGCAGCAATCGCATCGATGTAGTCCGAAACGTAGGTGAGATAGGGCGTCGCCTTGAACTCCCAGTTCCGGTCGGCAGCGTGCCAGTCGAATGTTGTCGAAACGGTGTGCGCCTTCTCGGGCTTCAAGCCGACCTTGCCGACGTATCCGTTTCCGTCGCCCACGAAGTTGTTCATCAACGCCGCCATCGACCAGGACGACCAGGTGTAGCGCTCGTAGAGGTTCGGCGAACGCACCTTGCGGGCCAAGCCAAACTCGACATCCAGGTTCGCATCGTGCGTGTAGCGCGCCAGCAAGCTCAGATCCACGTTGTCGTCGGTGCGCTTGTGGTCGAGGGCATTGAAAGCCTCCGCCTCGCTCTTCTGCATGGAGTTCATGTGCTTGGTGTCGGTCGTCGGATCATAGCCCTGCGCGTCTCCCGCATCCGTGTTGACCCGCTCGTAGCGAACCCCTGCGAGCGTCGTCCACTGCGACGACACCTGTTTCTCCCATTCGGCGAAGATCCCTGCACGATCGCGCTCTCCGTCCCTGACGTTCCAGAAGGTCTCCGGCGACATTCCGAGCCCCGAAGGCGGCCACCAATCATCCAGCGTGTAGTGCTGATACTCGGCACCGAGCCGGAGCAGGTCGGTCTCCGAGAGGCTCACGTCCGCCTTGAGGGCCAAGCCGGTGTTCCTGCTTTCCGAGTACATGGGCATGCCCGCCGCGCAAATGCCTGCGGCTTGTTGAGCTTGCGTGCACTCTGCGCTGGGGGGCTGGCCCATTTTGGTGTAGATGAAACGCTTGTCCTCACCGAAGTCCATGAAGTGATCCACCTTCTCGCGGTAGGCCCGCATCTCCAGCGCGCCCCAATCGAAGGCCCCGGTGTAGCGCAGGTTCAGACGCAACTGCTCGTTGTCCAGCATGTCCATGCGCTGGTTCGGGTACAGCTGATACGGCAGATCCTGCAAGCCGATCTTGGCCTCGAGCAGATGATTCCCCCCATTGAAGGCAAGACCCAGGTCGTGGTTGCGGCTCTTGTAGGCGCTTGAACCGACCTCGTCGAGGGGCAGCTCGTGCCCGATCCGGCCGGTTTCGCGGCTCGTCTTGAAGTCCTTTGCCGCGTCGTAGTTGTCGCTCTCTGCGATCGAGCCCACATAGCTGACACTGAACGACTCATTCGCAAGCGTCGCCGCGAGGCTCCCGCCGACTGCGTCGCCGTTGCTACGGTAGAAGCCACTGATCTCACCCGATTTCACGACCCCCTGCCCGGGCTCGGCAAATGCGGGCGCCTTGCTCTCGGCCACGATGGTGCCGGCGATGCTGTCGCCACCCACACTCACCGGGGAAACCCCGGGATAAACCTCAAGCAGGCCAACATTGGCCGGATCGAGGTAGGAAAGGGCGGGATTCATGTGATTCGGACAGGTCGCGATGAGGTCCATCCCA
This sequence comes from Rhodocyclaceae bacterium, assembly GCA_029982755.1. Lineage (GTDB taxonomy): Bacteria > Pseudomonadota > Gammaproteobacteria > Burkholderiales > Rhodocyclaceae > Thauera. The sequence goes on along the minus strand of JARRBR010000106.1, from coordinate 6,725 downwards.
TCGACCTTGACCCGAATACGATCGTCGGCGAGGCCGCGAATGACCGGCAAGCTGGACATCCCCCCCGCGCCATAGGTACTCACACCGGGCACGTCACGCAGCAGAGATGCGGTGTCGCTGGTAGCAGGCCGAAGCGTCTGCACGGTTCCGGGCGCCACCTCGGCCGGGGTCGCGGCAGTCGCGGTGCCCGTCACCACCACCCTCCCGAGGGTCGTCTCCTGAGCAAGGGCGCAGGCGGGCAAGGCAAGGGAGATCGCCACTGCGAGTGGCAGGCGTCGAAAGTTCTTTTGCATGATGAGTGTTCTCTTCGATCGGGCATTCCGCTGGATCCGAGCGGATCGCAGGCACGAGAAGGCCCCGCCGCTCGCCCGTGGGCGAGCGGAAATCAATTGTCGAAAATGGGAACCGCAGGGTCGCAGCGTTCAGGGCGGCCCTGGTTCAGGCCGCCGGATCGCCGCGCGCCGCAGGGTCTCAGTGCTTGCCGTGCTGCATCTTCATCGGCGCATTGAGCGGGCGAGCGGGCGCGGTGAGCTCGATGGTCTGGCGGCTGCCGTCCTTGTTCTCGACGGTCAGCGTCAGCGGCACCTGGTCGCCCTCCTTCACCTGGGCCTTCAGATCCATCAGCATCACGTGGTAGCCGCCCGGCTTGAGCTCGACCGCCTGGCCGGCCGGCAGGTCGAGCGCCTGGACCGGGCTCATCTTCATGACGTCCTTCTCCATCAGCATCTCGTGGATCTCGACCACGCCAGCGACCGGCGAGGCGGCCGAGACGAGGCGGGCGTCGGCGTCGGACGTGAGCTTCATGAAGGCACCGGTGGCCTTCTGCGCGGGCACCGTCGCGCGCACCCACGGTTCGGCGACGGTCACTTCGGCGGACGCAGCGAGGCTGAACAGGCCAACGAAAGCTGCAAGGGCGACTTTTTTCATGACGATTTTCTCCACATCGATAGGGCGATCACGACGCAGCCTGTCCGGCGCGCACGCGTCCCGACATCGGCGGGGCTGAGGCACGCACGTGGCACGACCGGCGGATCGTCGCGGACGGACGACCCTGACTGCATCACAGGAAACAGGGAATGAAGAAGGATGACGCCTGCTTCAGCGCGATGAACGCCGAGCCGCGTCGGTGTCACGCTTGCGCGGGCGGCGCGCGCGGATGGGCCGGCGACCACGCGAACAGCGGTCGCGGAGAAACGAAGAACAGCAGAGGGGCGGGCAGACTGCCCACGATGGCGAAGACCGGCGGCGACGCTGGCGGCGGCAGCATGGCCGAGTTGAACGGGGCCGCGCAGTAGGCGCAGTTTTCCAGCATGGCGGATTCGCCGCCCTCGCCTTCCCCGGCGGGAATCGCGTGATCGCCGTAGAGCGCGGCCTCGGCGGCCGTCAGCGCGATCAGGTGCGAACCCTCGGCCGAACAGACCTCGATGAAGTAACGCCCGCTTTCGTCCGGTCCCATCGCCCGGCTGACCGCCGGCGCGAGCACGCTCACCAGCATCGCGAACATCGCGATCCAGGCGAAGAGGCGCTGGCGAAAGGCGTACATGGCGGACGAATGAACCGGGAAAAGGCCTATGACGCCGCGCATGTTACCCGAGTGACCGTGCGGAACCTTGATCCGTATCAGCCTTCGCCCATATTGCCCGCGGTTCGGTCACCCGCGGTCCTCGCACGCGCTGTACCCCGGCAAGAACAGGAACGGCGCCCGGGGGCGGCCCGGCCCCCGGGCAGCCCCGGGTTCAGCCCAGCCAGGCCCTTGCGTTGCGGAACATGCGCAGCCAGGGCGAGGCGTCCGGGCTGTCCTTGACCAGCCACTGCGGCGCCCACGACATCTGCAGCGTGCGGGCGGTGCGCTCGGGGTGCGGCATCATGATCGTGAATCGGCCGTCGGCGGTGGTGAAGCCGGTGACGCCGGCCGGCGAGCCGTTCGGGTTGGCCGGATAGGCCTGCGCCGGATTGCCGTGGTTGTCGATGTAGCGCAGCGCGAGCAGCGCACGCTCGCGGTCGCCCTCGTTGCGGAACACCGCCCTGCCCTCGCCGTGGCTGACCACGATCGGCATGCGGCTGCCGGCCATGCCCTGCAGCAGGATGGACGGGCTGTCGGTTACCTCGACCATCACGAAGCGGGCCTCGAACTGCTCGCTGCGGTTGCGGTGGAAGGTCGGCCAGGCCTCGGCGCCAGGGATGATCGGCGCCAGGTGAGCCATCATCTGGCAACCGTTGCAGACGCCGAGCGCGAAGGTGTCGCTGCGGCGGAAGAAGGCTTCGAACTCGTCGCGCAGGCGGCTGTTGAACAGGATGGACTTCGCCCAGCCCTGGCCGGCGCCTAGCACGTCGCCGTAGGAGAAGCCGCCGCAGGCCGCGAGACCGTGGAAGTCCGCGAGGTCGATGCGGCCCGCCTGCAGGTCGGACATGTGCACATCGACCGGGGTGAAGCCGGCGCGCTCGAAGGCGGCCGCCATCTCGAACTGGGAGTTCACACCCTGCTCGCGCAGGACGACGACCTTGGGCCGCGCACCGCTGGCGATGAAGGGCGCGGCCACGTCCTCGCGGACGTCGAAGGAAAGGGACACCGACAGGCCGGGGTTGCTCGCGTCGGCGAGCGCATCGAATTCCTGCTGCACGCACTCTGGATCGTCACGCAGCTTTGCGATGTGGTAGCTGGTCTCGGACCACGCCTGCAGCAGTTCGACACGGCTGGCGGAGAAGACGAGCTTGGCGTTGCGGCGCAGCCGGATCTCGTCCTTGTCGTTGGGCTCGCCGATGAAGTGGTAGGCCAGCCTGGCGCCGCGCAGCGCCTCGGTGATGCGCGAGCGGTCTTCCCGGCGGATCTGGATCACCGCGCCGAGTTCCTCGGCGAACAGGCCGGCGAACAGGCGGTCGTCGAAGCGGCCCTTGAGGGTGTCGGGCTTCTTCTCGAGGCCGTCGACGTCCATCATGTAGGGGTCGTAGCACACGGTGTCGAGGATCAGCGACAGGCCGCACCTGGCGGCGAAGGCCATCTCGCACACGGTCGCGAAGAGGCCGCCGTCCGAGCGGTCGTGGTAGGCCAGCAGCAGGCCATCGCGGCGCAGTTGCTGGACGGTGTCGAAGAAGGCCTTGAGCTGGACCGGATCGACATCGGGTGCATGCTCGCCCACCGAGTCGTAGGCCTGGGCGAACACCGAGCCGCCGAGGCGGTTCTTGCCGTTGCCGAGATCGATCAGCAGGAGTTCGGTCTCGACGCCCTCGGGCAGCTGCAGCTGCGGGGTGAGCGTGTTGCGGATGTCCTGCACCGGGGCGAAGGCGGTGGCGATCAGCGACAGCGGGGCGACGACCTGCTTGTCCTCACCGCCCTCCTGCCACGCGGTGCGCATCGACAGCGAATCCTTGCCGACCGGGATCGACAGACCTGCGCTGACGCAGAAATCGGAAACGGCCTTCACCGTGTCGTAGAGGCGCGCATCCTCGCCGCGGTGACCGGCTGCTGCCATCCAGTTGGCGGAGAGCTTGACGTCGCCGAGCTTGGCGATGTCGGCGGCGGCGATGTTGGTGATCGCCTCGCCGATCGCCATGCGGCCCGAGGCCGGCGCGTCGACGCAAGCCAGCGGCGTGCGCTCGCCCATGGCGAAGGCCTCGCCGCGGTAGCCCTGGAAGCTCATCGCGGTTACGGCGACGTCGGCCACCGGCACCTGCCAGGGGCCGACGAACTGGTCGCGCGCGGTCAGCCCGCCCACGGAACGGTCGCCGATGGTGATCAGGAAGCTCTTGCTGGCGACCGCCGGCATGCGCAGCACGCGCAACCCGGCTTCCTGCAGGTCGAAGCCGGTCGTATCGAAGGGCGGCAGATGCACCGCGCGGCGCGACACGTTGCGCGTCATCTTCGGCGGCTTGCCGAGCAGCACCTTCATGTCCATGTCCACCGGCTTGTTGCCGAAGTGGCGGTCGGAAACGGTGAGGTGGCCGTCGGCGGTAGCGGTACCGAGCACCGCGAACGGGCAGCGCTCGCGCTCGCAGAAGGCCTGGAACATCGGCAGGCTCTCGGGCGCGATCGCGAGCACGTAGCGCTCCTGCGACTCGTTCGACCAGATCTCGCGCGGGCTCATGCCCGGCTCCTCGATGTGCACCTCGCGCAGTTCGAAGTGCGCGCCAAGGCCGGCGTGGTCGGCGAGCTCGGGCATCGCATTAGACAGTCCGCCGGCACCGACGTCGTGGATGGCGATGATCGGGTTCTTGTCGCCCTGCTGCCAGCACGAGTCGATGACTTCCTGGCAGCGGCGCTGGATCTCGGGGTTGCCGCGCTGGACCGAGGCGAAATCGAGGTCGGCGGTATTGGTGCCGGTAGCCATCGACGAGGCGGCGCCGCCGCCCAGTCCGATGAGCATGCCCGGGCCGCCGAGCTGGATCAGCAAGGTGCCCGGCGGGAAGGTCGGCTTCTCGGACTGCTGGGCCTGGATGCTGCCCAGACCGCCGGCAATCATGATCGGCTTGTGATAGCCGCGCACCTCACCCTGCACCTCCTGCTCGAAGGTGCGGAAGTAGCCGGCGAGGTTGGGACGGCCGAACTCGTTGTTGAAGGCGGCAGCGCCGATCGGACCCTCGATCATGATGTCGAGCGCGGAGGCGATGCGCTCGGGTTTGCCGTAAGGTTTCTCCCAGGGCTGGCCGAAATCGGGGATGTTGAGGTTGGACACAGTGAATCCGGCCAGACCTGCCTTGGGGCGCGAGCCGCGGCCGGTCGCGCCCTCGTCGCGGATCTCGCCGCCGGCGCCGGTGGCCGCGCCGGGGAAGGGCGAGATCGCGGTCGGGTGGTTGTGGGTCTCGACCTTGGCGAGGATGTGGGTTTCCTCGTCGTGGTAGCGGAAGGCGCCGTCGGCGTCCGGATACAGGCGGGCGATGCGCGCGCCCTCGATCACCGAGGCGTTGTCCGAGTAGGCCACCACCGTGCCCTCCGGATGGGCCTTGTGCGTGTCCTTGATCATGCCGAACAGGGACTTCTCCATCGGCCGCGCATCGATCACCCAGTCGGCGTTGAAGATCTTGTGCCGGCAATGCTCCGAGTTCGCCTGAGCGAACATCATCAGTTCGACGTCGGTCGGATTGCGCCCCATGCGGCCGAAGTTCTCGACCAGGTAGTCGATCTCGTCCTCGGACAGCGCGAGGCCAAGCTCGCCATTGGCCTTCTCGAGCGCGGCGCGGCCGCCGGTGAGGATGTCTACCGTCGTGAGCGGCTGGGGCTCGTAGTGGTGGAAAAGCGCCTCGGCCGCGTCGATCGACTCGAGCACCGACTCGGTCATGCGGTCGTGCAGCAGCGCGGGCAGCGCGCCATTGCCTTCCAGCCCACGTGCGTCGATCGAGTAGGCGATGCCGCGCTCGATGCGGACGATCTTGTCGAAGCCGCACTGGTGGGCGATGTCGGTGGCCTTCGACGACCACGGCGAGATCGTACCCAGACGCGGCACCACCAGCCGCAGCGCTCCTGCGGGCATTTCCGCGGTCGCCGGGTGGGCGTCGAGCAGGTCGATCAGGCGCGCGTGCTCCTCGGCGTTGAGCGCCTCCTTCAACTCGACGAAGTACCAGTGTTCGGCGGCGATCGCGCCGAACTTGGGCAGGACCTCGCCAACGGCACGGGAAAGACGTTCCAGGCGGGAAGAAGACAGCGCCGCAGCGCCACGCAGCTTGAGGATCGAGGTCATGTTCGTCACGAGCAGATCGGGATGAGGGACGCCAACGCCTTGGCATCGCAGGAAAGTCGGCATTATAGCTGACGCGCCCTCGCCCCCCGGCGACTCCACGAGCATCCTGTGGATGCGCACGCGGTAAACTGATGGCCTTTCTGGAAATGAGGACCGACATGGCTGAGATGAACTACCTGTGGACACCTCCGGCGCCGGTCTCCCTGCCGGTGCGCGGCACGAGCACTCGCTTCCCCGTGAGTCGACTGTTCTTCGTCGGCCGTAACTACCAGGCCCACGCGCGCGAGATGGGAACCTCGGTCGACAAGGCAAGCATGCGGCCCGTTTACTTCACCAAGTTCGCGGCAATGCTCGCCGAGTCGGGAAGCACGGCCCCCTACCCGCCCGAAACCCGGGACTACCACCACGAGGTCGAACTGGTCGTGGCCCTCGGCGCCGGCGGTTTCCGGGTGTCACCGCAGCAGGCGGCAGGCATGATCTACGGTTACGCCTGCGGCCTCGACATGACCCGCCGCGACCTGCAGGCGGCCGCCAAGGCAAAGGGCAATCCGTGGGATGTAGCCAAGAACGTCGAAATGGGCGCGGTCTCGAGCGAAATCGTTCGCGCCGACGGGCGGGTACTCGACCGCGGGGAAATCAGCCTCAAGGTCAACGGCGAGCTACGTCAGCACGGCGATCTCGCCGACATGATCTGGAGCATTCCGGAGATCATCGCCGACCTGTCCACCTACTACCATCTGCAGGCGGGGGATCTGATCTACACCGGCACGCCGGAAGGCGTGGGGCCGGTTCGGCCCGGCGATCATCTGGAAGGATGGATCGAGGGCGTCGGCGACCTCCGCTTCGACATCGGGCCGGCGGAATAAGCCGGCGGCCCCTCCCACCGGGGAGTCGCATCTCGTGCGGCCCCCGGGGCGCGGCGGTGGGCTGGGGCCTGCGGTTTTTTCGGGAGGTATTTTGGGTTTAGTTCACGGCCAAACGCCCTGATTGCTTTTTTGAGCGATCAGGGCGTTTGTTTTGTGGGTTAGTCTGACGATGACCTACTTTCACGAG
>JARRBR010000105.1 GCA_029982755.1 Rhodocyclaceae bacterium | reverse complement strand
CGCGGCACCAGCGCCGGCGGCAGCGCCTGCGGCCGCCGCGGCGCCGGCGGGTGGCGCCGGCGAAAGCGTGTACAAGAAGACCTGCTCGTTGTGCCATGCCGCCGGCGTGGCTGGTGCACCCAAGCCGGGTGACAAGGCCGAGTGGGCACCGCGCATCGCGCAGGGCAACGACACCTTGTACAAGCACGCGATCGAAGGCTTCACCGGCGCCAAGGGCATGATGCCGCCGCGCGGTGGCGGCGCCTCGCTGACCGACGACGAGGTCAAGGCGGCGGTCGATTACATGGTCGCGAAGTCGAAGTAAGCGCGATTGCGCTCATTCTTGCGGCCCGGCGCGTCCGGCCGCAGCGACCATGATGCGGGGCCTGCGGGCCCCGCACGCTTTTGCAGCCGGCCCTGCGGCCTGCGGCCGGCGCCTGTTCAGTGCATGTGGCGGGCGTGGTTGGCGTCGCGCAGGCCGCTGACGACGCCGGCGTCGATCTGCGCGAAGGACAGGGACTGGCCGCCCTGCTCGGCGATGAAGGCCTGGGCCGCCGCCGCGTCGGCGAAGGCGGGCAGGTCGGGGCCGCGCATCGGGCCGCGGGTCTGCGAGTCGCGCACGAACACCGCCTGCCGCGCGGGCAGCCAGGCGCCGCTGCGAAAGTCGGCGACGTAGATCGCGGCGGCGTCGGTGGGCGCACGCGCGCTGCCGAAGCGGGCGGGGTCGTCGAGGAACATGAACAGGTCGACCGGCGAGTCGAAGAAGTGGGCCGCGCCGTCAGTGAAGATTATCTGCGCCGCCCAGCGCGGGAAGCGCGCCGGGTACATGCCGCACACCGGGCAGCGCGCGTCCGCCGGAATCGGGCGCGCGTCATGGATGCCGAGGCCGCTGGCCGGATCGAAGGCGTGCGGCGCGGTCACGCGGGCGGGGTTGACCACGCAGACGTCCTCGGCAGGCGGCGCGAAGGTCTTGCCGCCGCCGGTGGCGTGATGCCAGAGCAGCGCGCTGCCTGCCGCCAGCGAACCCGCCGCGCCCGCGAGCAGCAGGCGACGGCGCAGCGTGCCGGCGCTCACACGCTGCCGGCCATGAGCAGCGGGTCGCGGCCGAGCGCCTCGATCACGCGCGCGAGGTTCTCCTGCGGGCTGCGCGTGGTGGCCGTGAGCGGGTCGGCGACGACGCTGCCGTCGGCCCGGTGCAGGTGACTGGGCGCAGTGGCGAGGTCGGGATGGGTGGGCGCGGTGTCGATGCCGAGCTCGACGCCGCCATCATCCGGGCTGGTGCGCCAGCGCAGCGAGTAGGCGTCGGCGGCGGCGTAGCGCACGGTGAGCACCACGCCGTTCTTCAGCACCAGGGTCAGCGCGTCCTGCGCCAGCTGCGGCGGCGTCAGCAGCGCGCCTTCGTGTTCGCGCTCGACGTAGTCGAGCAGTTCGGTGTGCAGGCTCATCGGCGGTTGATCTCCTGCAGGCGGCTGCCGACCAGCTCGCGCGCGGTGGCGTGGGTGTCGGCGAGGATGCGGGCGGCGAGGTAGTGTTCGTAGGCCGGGTGGGCGTCGATCGCGCCGGCAGCGATGCGGGCGAGCAGCTCGCCTTCGTCGCTGGCGCCGACGGCGGCGAGGACGCTGCGGCGGTTCTCGCGCGCCTCGTAGATCAGGCGCGTGATCTGTTCCAGCTCGATGGCCTCGTCGGGAGGCAGGGTGTCGAAGATCGGGCTCATCGTGGTCCTCGTTGTGCTTACATGGACTGGTCGTGGAGGGCGCCGCCGTCGAGGGCCACCATGTCGGGCGTGACCTCGTCGAAGCGCAGCACCTTGCCGCCGTGTTCGGTGGCGAAGGCCCGGGCGTCGGCTTCGCTGGCGAAGGACGCCGCGGTCGGGCCCATCGCGCCCAGGCGCTTCGAGCCGAAGACGTAGAAGGCCTTCTTCGCGTCGATCCAGTGGCCCTGGGGGGCGTTCCAGTCGGCCTTGCCCATGTCCTGGACGTAGAGCGCGGCCACCAGGCGGGCCTGCTCCGGGTTCAGATAGACGTTGAACATCTCGATCGTGTCGCAGAACCAGTCTGGGTTGGCGACGCCGGCGTAGTGCATCTGCACCTTGGGGCCGGGGTAGTCGGCGAGCAGCATGCCGTCGAGCGCGCAGGCGGTGCTGCGGTCGAAGTCGACGGGCGAGACGGCGCCGCCGCCTCCACCGCCGCCGCCACAGGCGGCGAGCAGGCCGGCGGCGGCGCCGGCGATCAGGAAGCGCCGGCGGCTCTGGCAGGCGTGATGTGTGCACATGGGGAAACTCACTCCATCCGGTTCATTGTGTGGGGGTGATCAGCGGCGGAAGCGCCACGCCGCGATCGCCAGCGGACCGGCGATCCATGCCGCCATCACCAGGCCGAGCAGCCAGGGCTGCGCCAGCGCGGGCGGGAACACGGTCGACAGGCCGTACAGGGTGCGGACATCGTCCATCGAGAAGATGTTGAGGATGCGGAAGACGTCGGCCGGGTTCAGCAGCAGCGCATAGGGCAGGGCCTCGCCGCCCCACTGGCCGGCGGTCACCACCAGCACGCCGAGCACCAGCAGGTCGAAGATCAGCACGAAGAAGAACCAGGTCGCGATCGCCAGGCCGGAGGCGCGGGTGCGGTCGGCAGCGAACACCGACAGCATCACCGCCAGGCTGAGGAAGGCGCAGCCGAGCAGTACCGAGCTGAGCATGAAGCCGAAGTAGTGGAACAGCGCGTTGAGGTCGAGCTGCGACGCCAGCACTACGCCCACCAGGCCGAAGCCGGCGATGGTCGAGAAGGTGAGCGCGCCGGCCAGGCCCAGGTACTTGCCGAGCAGCAACTCGAGGCGGGTGATCGGCATCGACAGCAGCAGATCGAGCGAGCCGCGCTCGCGCTCGCCGACGATGGCGTCGAAGCCCAGCACCAGCGCGATCAGCGGGATCAGGTAGATGACCAGACTGACCAGGCTGGCGATGGTGACCTCGATCGAGCGGAAACCCACCGCGCCTTGCTGCGCCGAGCCGAAGTAGGCGATCGACAGCGCGAACGCGGTGAACACCAGCGCCACGGCCAGCACCCAGCGGTTGCGGATGCGGTCCCAGAACTCCTTGCCGGCGATGGTGGCGACTTGCGAAAACTCCATGGTCCGCCTCTCAGTCCGAAAAGCCGAAGAACACGTCTTCGAGGGAAGGCTCGCGCACCGTGAGGTCGCGCACCTTGCCGTCGAGGGTGGCGAGTGCGGCGATCACGGTCATCTTCGCGTCGCGCGCGCACTGCACCGCGATGTGGCCGTCGCGGGCCTCGACCGCGCCCACCGGCAGGCCGGCCAGCACGTTGCGCACCGACTCGAAGTCCTCCGGCGCGACGCGCACGTCGAACCACAGCGGCAGGTCCATCTGCTCGCGCAGGGCCTGCACGGTGCCGGTGGCCTGCACCTTGCCGGCGGCCATGATCGCCAGGCGGTCCACCCGCTCCTGGATCTCGGCCAGGATGTGCGAGGTGATGACCATGGTCACGCCCTCGCTCTTCAGCTGGCGCAGGATGGCGTAGAAGCCGCGGATCGCCTCCGGGTCGAGGCCGGTGGTGGGCTCGTCGAGGAACAGGATGCGCGGCTTGCCGAGCAGGGCCTGGGCGAAGCCGAGGCGCTGGCGCATGCCCTTGGAGTACTCGCGCACGCGGCGCTTTGCGGCGTGGATGAGGCCGACGCGCTCGAGCAGGGCGGCGTTGTTCGCCGGCGACACGCCCTTCAGGCGGGCGAAGAAATCCAGCGTCTCGGTGCCGGTGAGGTTGTCGTAGAGCACGACGTTCTCCGGCAGATAGCCGATCTTGCGCCGCACGGCGCGGAAGTCGCCGCCTTCAACCTGCGCGCCGTCGATGCGCAGCTCGCCGGCGGTGGCGGGGATGAGGCCGAGCATCATCTTGAACATCGTGCTCTTGCCGGCGCCGTTGTGGCCGATGAGGCCGAACAGTTCGCCTGCGCGCACTTCGAGGTCTACGCCGTCGACCGCATGGATGCTGCCGTAGTGCTTGCGCACGCCGCGGGCGACGATCACCGGCACGGGGTCGGGCTGCGAGGGCTTAGTTGGGGCGGGGGAAGTGTCGGCCACGCCATTGGCTCCAGTCGGGGTTGTGCGGCTGCATGCGCGGCTTGGGGTCGACGATGCTCGGTGCGCGCATCAGCGGGAACTGCTGGCCCACCAGCCGCAAGGTCTGCACCGCCGGGCTGGCCAGCAGCAGCTTCATCATCGGGTGGCGCCAGGTCAGGCGGTCCACCATGTCGTTGGCTTCGTACTGGACGTCGCCGGCGCCGTCGCCGTTGCGGTCCCAGCCGAGGTAGTTGCTCCAGTAGTTGCCGTGCTTCTCGCCCCAGGGCAGGTCGCGGGCGCCGACGTAGCGCACCTGCTCGCGGTTGGCGATGAAGTCGTTGCCCTCGACCTCGTTGTTCTTGGAACCGGCCCACAGATGCACGCCGACCACGTTGTCGATCACCTGGTTGCCGCGCAGCGCGTTGTACTCGGCGTCGTAGATGAAGAAGCCGCGCTGGTTGCCTGCTACCACGTTGTTCTCGATCACCGAGTCCTGGATGGTGCGCAGCATGATGCCGTGGTCCGAGTTGGCCCAGGCGCGGTTGTTGCGCACGGTCAGGCGGCGCACCTCCATCAGCGCCAGCCCGCCGCGGTTCAGCCAGCTGTCGTTGCCTTCCCACAGGTTGTCATAGGCGTTCATGTAGTGGGTGCCGTAGCGGCTGTGGTGCAGGCGGTTGTCGCGGAACACCGCGTCGTGCGAGACATCGACGTAGAGCGCGTCGCGCACGAAGCTGACGTTGTTGCCGATGATCTGTGCGCGCCGGGTGTTGTAGAGCTGGATTCCGTTACCGCGCTGGGAGGATTGCAGCTCGCGCTTGCCTGTGATCAGGTTGCCTTCGATCAGGACGTCGTTCGACTGCTCGATCCACAGCCCGAACAGGGTGTAGGAGAAGTCGCAGTTGCGCACCACGGTGTGGTGCGAGCCCGGCCACACGTAGATTCCGGCGTTCTGCTCGCGCAGGCTGGCGCCGGAGTCGGCGATGATCATGCCCTCGATCGTCACCCGCTCGGCCTTGATGCGGATGGTGTCGCCGCGCTGCCCGCCCGATAGCGTGGGGCGGTCGATGCCGCGAAGGGTCAGCGGCTTGGTGATCAGCAGGTTCTCGACGTAGCGCGCGCGCTCGACCTCGATGGTGTCGCCCGGCGCGGCGCGGTCGATCGCCGCCTGGATCGATTCGCCCGCCTTGACCCGCGAGGTCGCGGCCGCGGCTGGCAGCGCCAGCGCTGCGAGCAGGCCGGCAGCGAGAAGGATGCGAAGGAAGCGAAGGGGCTGGAGCATTGCCTGGAGAAGGTTCGAGCGTGGGGCAGAGTATGCGATGCCCGCCGGTATCGGTACTTGATTTCGGTGAAGTGCTTTGCCCGCGGCGCGTGCGGGGGGCCGAAAGCACCGCGCCGCCCCGGGGGGCGGCGCGCGCGGGAAGCGGCGGCCCGGCGCTCAGATCTGGATGAGGCCGAAGCTCTTCAGCGCCAGGAACAGCGCGGCGCCGATCAGCAGGTTCTTGAAGCCGACATAGCAGGTCATGTCCATCACGCTCGCCTTGCGGTAGCGCTGGCCCCACCACGGCCCCTCCTTCACGTAGGGCTTGGCGCCGAGGCGCACCACCACCTCGAACACGCTCCAGCCGAACCACCAGCCGATGATCACGCCGGGCGCGAGATTGTTGCCCAGCGCGGCCAGCACCCAGACCAGGGTGGCGGCCAGCGCGAGCGCCAGGCCCGCAGCCTGGATCGCGCGCTGGCGCTGGAAGCCGTTGCGGCTCCACGGCCACAGGTGGTCCCAGATCTCGGCGCCGATGCGCGCCAGGGCGCTGCCGCCGCCGTAGGGCGGGGTCACCGGTTCGGTCATGCTGCGGGGGTCGATCATGATGCGCTCCTCGTCGATGGGGCGGCGCTCAGGCCTTGGCGGCCGGCACTGGCTTGATCGGGATGTAGTAGCCGTCCGCGCCGATCGGCGTCAGCGGCAGGCCGGCCTTGGTGCGGCGCTTGCGCTCCTGCGCCAGCGGCGGGCAGGCGTGCTCGTCGGTGTAGAGCACCATGCAGTCGAGGCAGTGCATGCACTCGCGATGGTCGATGCGGCCATGCTCGTCGATCGCGAGCGAACCGCAACCCACCGCGCAGGCCTTGCAACTGTTGCACTCCTGCTTGCGCTTGAGGCCGAACCAGCGGAAGGTCGAGGGCATCGCGAGCGAGGCGCCGAGCGGACACAGGTACTTGCAGAACGGCCGCTCGATGAAGATCGACAGGCCGAGCAGCACGGCGACGAACAGGGTGTAGGGCCAGGCGCGGTTGAACATGCCGACGAGGAAGGTGGTCTTGAACGGCTCCACCTCGGCGAGCATTTCCGCCAGTCCCATCGAGAACACCGACACCGCCAGCAGGGCGAAGAACACGCCGTACTTGACCCACTTCAGGCGGTTGTGCCACTTCATCGGCAGGGCGAACTGGAAGCGCTTCAGGCCGATGGCGCCGGCCACCTTGTAGATCAGCTCGGAGAGCGAGCCGAAGGGGCACATCCAGCCGCAGAACAGGCCGCGGCCCCACACGAAGGTGGTGAGGATGATGAAGATCCAGAACAGGAAGATGAAGGGGTCGGTGAGGAAGAGTTCCCACTGCCACTGGAACAGCAGCGAATGGAACCAGGTCAGCACCTGGGTGATCGAGGGCTGGGCGAGCAGGCCAAAGCCGACGAAGCCGATGCTGATCACCCAGAAGGTGTACTTGAAGGCATTGACCGGCCACTTGTTCTTGCGCGTCGAACGGCGGGTGAGGGCGTCGCGGTTCGCATAGACCACCGCCACCGCGACCAGCAGCGCGGCGAACAGGCCGATCTCGAGCGCGCGCGCCTTCCACACCTTGACCCACGGTGCGTCGGGCTTGATCACTTCCGGGCGCCCGCCTTCGAGGTGGCGATCGGCCAGCCAGTATTCGGTGTCGAAGTTGGCGAAGGTGCGCGCGCCGGTCTCGCGATCCACCCGGTTGCCGAGGAAGATGAACTTCCACGGGAAGGCGCCGGAGAAGGCGGACGAGCGCACGATGAAGATCGCCGACTCGTTGAATGCAGGTGCGCCGGCGGCGTTGACGCCGTACAGGTTCAGGTAGTCGAGGTCGCGGAAGGTGAAGGCGTCCTGGCCCTGGCGGATCTGCACGCGGTCGTAGATGCCGCCGCGCACGAAGCCCGAGCCCTTGAAGGACTCGTTGCCGCCGCTGCGGATCACGAACACCGCATGCTCGCCCTCGGCCAGGCGGGCCATCAGCGCACGCCAGCCGGCCTCGCCCAGGATCGAGCGGCCGATCTCGGGGTGGTTCAGGTAGCCGAACCAGAGATCGATGAAGGGGGTGGCGCTGCGCTGCAGGCCGACCTGCTCGGGCATCACCTTCAGGTTGCGGACCGCGCCCTCGGCGACCAGGGTCGCCCAGTCGAGCGTGCGTCCGCCGTCGACGAAGCGCGCTTGCGGCCGCACCGTCGGCTCGAGGATGCCGACCTGGCGCCCGACCGCGGCGCCCGAGGTCATCATCACCTGGTTCTGCGCGATCACGGTGACCGTGGCGCCGGAGATGGCGTCGAGGCCGATGATGCCCTCGTCGGGACGGGAGCGGCCGATCTCGATGTTGTCGCCGACGAACTTGCCCAGGTACTGGTTGTTGAAGGCGACCAGCGCGCTCTCGGGGATGCCGAGCAGCAGGATGGGCTCGGAGTGCTTGAGGATCTTGACGCCGACGAACCGCCCTTCGGTGTTCATGCCGATCAGCGTGACCACCGGCTTGCCCGAGTAGGCGGGCGTGTCGGTGATGTCGGTAGACAGCATCACGTAGCCGACAAGCTTGCGCTGGCCGTTCTCTTCGGCATAGGCCTCGACATAGGGCGGCCGACCCTTGCGTTCGGAGAAGCTGGTCGCGCCCGGCAGCACTTCGGCGCACGGAACGTAGTCGCAGAGGGCGGCGGCGGTGCCCAGCTCGGGCGGCAGCGCGGCCTCGTAGGCGGTCTGGGCGAGGGCCGGGGACGACGTGGTCGCCAGCGCCGCGGCCAGGATCAGGGATGACAGGGCGCCGCGTAACGCGGACAGCAGGTTCATGGCGCGCTCCATAAGGGAATTGTGATGGAGTCTAGGCCCGCCGGACATCGATGTATTTGTTCCGTATCAATTCCCGCGGGCCGGTGCGAAACGGCGGGCCCGGAAAAGCGACAGGGGGCCGGAGCCCCCTGCTGTTCTGCCGTCTATGCCGGAATCACGCCTCGACGATCATGCGGCTGCGCATCTCGAGGTGCAGCGCATGGCAGAAGTGGGTGCAGTAGCACCAGAACACGCCCGGCTTGTCGGCCTTGAACGTCACCGACTTGGTTTCCTGCGGGTTGCAGATGAAGTTGATGTTGTACTTCGGGATCGCGAAGCCGTGCGTCAGGTCTTCGATCTTGTCCAGGTTGGTCAGGATGATGGTGACCTCGTCGCCGAGCTTCAGCTTGAACTCGCGCGGCTCGAACGCCGGGGCCATCGAGGTGATCTTCACCGTGACCTTGTTGCCGTCGCGGAACACCCCGGCTTCCTTCGCATCCTTGACCGCGAGCGGGAACTCGTTGATGTCATACACCTGCTTGGGCTGCAGCAGCTCGCGCTTGAAGATGATGAAGTCGTGCGGCTCGGGGCGGACCGGGTGGTCGGCCATCAGTACCATCTTCTCGCCCGAGATGTCGACGAGCTGCTCGGTCTCGGCGTGCAGCGGGCCGACCGGCAGGAAGCGGTCCTTCGAGAACTTGCAGCCCACGCACAGCCACTTGCCGTCGGCGAACATGGTCTCCGACTGCGAGGCGTTGATGTGGCCCGGCTGGTAATGCACGTCGAGGCGGTCGACCACGTATTGCGCGTTCTTGTCGCCGGCGTGGAACTTGATGGCCGCGTCCACGTTCCACTTCACGATCTGGCTGTCCAGGAACAGCGTGGTGTAGGCGTTGCCGCGGCCGTCGAAGGCGGTGTGCAGGGGGCCGAGGCCGATCTCGACCTCGGCGACGATGGACTTGTCGAGATCGTCGAGCTTGCCGTCGAACCATTCGAGCACCTTGCTGAGCTCGATCACGGTGGCAGTGGGCGAGAGCTTGCCGGCGCAGATGAAGTACTTGCCGTCCGGGCTGGCGTTCACGCCGTGCGGGTTCTTCGGTACCGACACGTAGCCCACCAGCGCGGTCTTCGGATCGGTATTGGAGGCCCGGGTGCCATCGACCACCGGCACCTTGGAGGTGCCGAAGGTGGTGAACTTGCCGTCCTTGACCGCCTGCTCGATGCGGGCGATGTTGAAGAACAGGCAGGCGTCGCGCTCGGCCGACATCATGCCTTCATAGTGGACGCCGCCTTCGGTGTTGTACTGGTTGGTGGCGGCGAGCTTGCCGTCGAACGAGGTGGCAGCGAGGTCGCAGTTGCCGTCGATCAGCACCTGCCAGCGCACCTCCATGGTCTCGGCATCGACGCAGGAGAACAGCGTGCGGTACTTCTCCGGCGACTCGAGGTCGCGGCCGTCGTTGGGCAGCGGGATGTGGAATTCGGCGCCGCAGAACACGCGGGTGGTGTAGTTGATCGCCGGATCGACCGGATCGCGTTTGTCCGGGAAGATGCCGTGGAAGCCCTGCACGTTCGGCAGCTCGGTGATCTTGTCGCAGATCATGTAGTCGAGGCGGATGCGGGCGATGCGGCTGTTGATCTTGTCGTTGATCCAGGCGTAGCGGCCGTCGTAGTTGCCGTCCTTGTACGAGGCGTGGGTGTGGTGGGTGTCACCCACCGTGTAGCGCAGGCTGCCGTCGGGCTTGGTGCCCATGATCGCCTTCGATTCGTTGGTGATGCCCCAGCCGACCAGCGCGTCGGGGACGAAGCAGGGCACGCGGTGCAGCTCGCGGCCGGAGGGCAGGCCCAGCACGCGGAAGTCGCCGGTATGGCCGCCGCTCCAAAGGCCGTAGTAGGTGTCGAGCTCGCCCGGCTTTAGGTGCACCGAGTTGTGACCGGCTGCCGCTGCGGCCGCCGGGGTAGGTGCCGCCGTCGGCGCGGCCGCCGGTGCCGCGGTTTCCTTGTTGCAGGCCGACAGGCCCACCGACAACCCCGCACCGGCCAGACCGGCAAACGCCGCGGTGTTGAGGAACTTGCGTCGGCTCGGGTCGGGCATGGCTTCGACCGGGGTCATCTTTGCGTCATTCATGGTTCGTTGCTCCCGTAGGCAGGTGTGATCGACTACCACAGACCCGGCACCGCGCCCGTGCGCCCCTCGCGCTGGCTTTGATGCGTTCCCGCGACCTGTGACAATTTGTCCTGTGACGTTTTGTCGCACCTGGATTCTAGGAAGATCGAATGTGTCGAGCCTTGATTTAAGGCAAAGATGGAGCCTTCCCTCGAAATGCGGCCGGAGCGAGTCAGATGAACGAAAACTACGGCGATCCGTCGTCTCATGACGGCCTTCCGGTCGCACCGCCGAACGCGTTGCCGCCTTGGCGCGCCCTGAGCGCGGTGCGCACCGACCGCGGCCGACTGCTGCAGCTGCGCTGGGTGTCGCTGGTGGCGATGGCGCTGATGAGCCTGGTGGTCTTTCCCTGGCTGGCGCCGGCGCAGCCGGTGGCGCCGCTGGCCGGCGTCACGCTGTGCCTGCTGGCGGTGAACCTCGCCCTGCTCGGCGGCGTCGCCGAATGGCTGGTCGGGCGCTGGGGCGCCCTGCTGCAACTGATCGTGGACCTGGTGGCCTGGGGCGCCTTCCTGTACTTCACCGGCGGCGTCACCAATCCGGCGATCTCGTTGCTGCTGCCGGTGGTCGCGGTCGGCGCCTCGATCCTGCCGGCGCTGCAGGCCTGGCTGCTGGCGGCGCTCGCGGTCACCGCCTATTCGCTGCTGTGGCAGTACCACCAGCCGGTCCATCTGGCCGACGCCGACCAGGCCATGTACTGGCATCTGGCGGGCATGTGGATCAGCTTCGCGCTGTCGGCGGCGACGGTGGTGTGGTTCATCGTGCGCCTGAACGCGGAGCTCGCGCGCCGCGACGACGAGCTGGCCGCGGTCAATGC
>JARRBR010000104.1 GCA_029982755.1 Rhodocyclaceae bacterium | reverse complement strand
GGGGCTGCGGTGAGCTGAGATTGGGAGTCAGGCAGCAGAAAAATCATGCGCTGGGGCTCGCGGAGCGGGTACGCGCTGAAGACAACACGGATTCAGGAAATAGGGAAATAGGGGACAGACCCCAATTTCTCACCTAGCCTAGCCTCACCCCAAAGCCCGCCGCGCCCACACCCGGCGGGCTTTCCTTTCTCCGCACCACAGCCGCGGAAATAGGCATGAAATAGGCATGAAATAGGGGGAAATAGGGGGAAATAGGGGGAAATAGGGGACAGACCCCAATTCCCCTGCTCGAACAAATCCCCGCTAACAGCCACCTCCGACCCGAGAAAATTGGGGACACGAGAAAATTGGGGACAGACCCCAATTTCCCTATTCGAACAACTCCCCGCTCCCCTCCACCTCCGGCCCGCGCGCCGGACGCCCCGCCTTGCCCCGCGTGACACGTCGACCAAGCGCACTTGCAAGCTGGGCGGCGAAGCGGTCGTTCCCGAGCGCGTAGTTGCCGTTGGTCGCCGCGCGAATCTGATCGACCTCGCAGGGCTCGAGGGCATGTCGAAACAGCTCGCGGTAACGCTCGGCGCGCGTCCGATGATCGACACCGAGGACAGCGAAGACAGGATGAGGCTGGATCAGCGCGTTCTCTTCACCCTGAGCATTGGCGCGATAACTCGACCAGCGGTACGCGCCGGGATGATCCGCCATGCCGGCCCGCACCGGATTGAGTTCGATATAGCGCATGCAGCTCAGCAGGTAGCGGTCGTCCTGCACGAGGCACGAGCGATAGCGCCCCTCCCACAGGGTGCCGGTCCGCGCGTGGGCGCGATTGACATGCTGCACATAGCGCTGGCCCAGCGCCTTCATCATGCCGCCGAAGCCGTTAGCGCAGTCCGCACTCAACAACAGATGGACGTGGTTCGTCATCAGCACATAGGCATGGACGCGGCACCCAGTACCGCGCGCGGCCTGCCCAAGCCAGTCGAGGTAGCAGCGGTAATCCTCATCGGCAAAGAAGCAGGGCTGACGGTTGTTGCCGCGCTGGATGAGGTGCATGGGGACACCGAGAAGGAGAAGACGTGCGCGTCGAGGCATGGCAGCAGGCGAGGCGATGAAATGCTTTAAGCATACCCACGACAATCGATCGCTGGCGCAGAGCTTGTGATCGAGGCGGCAGAATCGGGGTCTGTCCCTTATTTCAATGACAACCGCTCGATGGTAGAGCGGCTGTCGTCGAAACAACGCGTCGGCAGTCTTCCATTTGCCCCGATTGACAGCCCCTCGCCCTCGGGCGCAGTGTCCTCATGCCGTCCGGCAGGCGTCCCGGCCACCGCCGGGCGCAACAACAACCGACAAGGAGACGAGCCATGTCCGAGCAACGCGAACCCCATATCGCCCAGAAATCCCCCTACGCCGTCGAGGTCGAGGCCGGCAAGCAGTACTTCTGGTGCGCCTGTGGATTGAGCAAGAAGCAGCCCTTCTGCGACGGCTCGCACAAGGGCACGGGCTTCAGCCCGGTCGGTTTCACCACCGAGAAGTCGGGCACGGTCTTTCTGTGCGGCTGCAAGCACACGGCCAATGCGCCATATTGCGACGGCACGCACACCAAGCTGTGACCGGCTGCGGATGCGATTCCTGCTTGCCTGCCTGAGCCTGCTGCTACCCCTGTCCGCCGCCCGCGCCGAGACCGGCGAGGCGGCGCTGTGGGCGGCGCTGCGCGGCGGCGGGCACGTGGCGCTGATCCGCCATGCGGAGGCGCCGGGCACCGGGGATCCGCCCGGCTTCCGGGTGGAGGACTGCGCCACCCAGCGCAACCTGTCGCCCGCGGGCCGGGCGCAGGCGCGCGCGCTCGGCGAACGCTTCCGCGCCAACGGCATCGCCGCGGCGGCGGTGTTCTCCAGCCAGTGGTGCCGCTGCCTGGACACGGCGCGGGAGCTGGCGCTCGGCGAGGTGGTGCCCTTCCCCGCGCTGAACTCCTTCTTCGCCGACCGCGGCGAGGAAGCGCGGCACACCCGCGCCACGCGGGCGCTGATCGGCGAGCGCGCGAACGGCCCCTTGCCGCTGGTACTGGTGACGCACCAGGTGAACATCACCGCGCTGTCGGGGGTGTTTCCGGCCTCGGGGGAGATCATCGTGATGCGGCTCGACGGCGAGACGCTGAGCGTGGCGGGCCGCATCCGGACCGATTGAGGCAGTCGCGTCGCCCCGCTGCCGCAGGCGCAGCCCGTGCCGCGCGGTCGGAAGCGGCGAAAGTCCCCGCCCGCCCTACTCGCCTTCGACACCCTCGAAGACCTCCGCCACCGGGCAGCGGAAATCGACGCTGGCGAGTTCAAGCGCTTCATCGAGCGCGAAGGGATACAGCACCCAGTGCCCGGTGGCGTCGCGGCGGAAGACCTCGATGCGGCGCTGCTCGAGGGAGACGAGCACGTACTCCTGCAGCGAGGCCAGTGTGCGGTAGGCGGCGAACTTGTTGCCGCGATCGTAGGCCTCGGTGGTGGGCGACAGAACTTCGACGATCAGCAGCGGGTGGCGCTTGACGTGACTTGCTTCCGGCGCGCGGTCGCGCGGGTCGCAGGTGACGAGGATGTCGGGGTAGAAGAAGGCGTTGGCGGCCTCAACGTGGACCTTCATGCCGGCGATGAAGGGCTTGCAGGGGGTGCCACGGGAATGCGTGTGCAGGCTGGCGAAGAGATTCCCCGCCGCCGTGCCGTGCGCGTCCGACGCGCCGCTCATCGCGAACACCTCGCCGTCGACGTATTCGTTGCGGCCGGACTGATCCTGCTCCCAGACGAGGTAGTCGTCGGGACCGAAGGGGATCTCGGCTTGGGGCAGGCTCATGGTCTTCCTCGCTGCGCATCAGGGATTCACCGCTTCGAGCATAGCGGCGGCGGACGGGTCGCGCATCTTGATCCCGCACAGGGCGTCCGCCGCCCAGGTCTGGGACAATGGCGCCCGCTCCACGACGGATCTCCGACCATGCCCGCGCCCTCTCCCGCGGCCGACGCGCCGCCTACCCTGCTCGTCCTCACCAACCTGCCCGACGCCGGGCAGGCGCAGGCGCTCGCCGCGGCGCTGGTCGAGGCCCGCCTGGCGGCGTGCGTGAACATCCTCGCGCCATGCACCTCCGTGTATCGCTGGAACGCTGCGGTCGAGACCGCGACCGAGGTGCCGCTGCTGATCAAGACCACCACCGTGCGCTACGCCGCGCTCGAGGCCGCGATCCGCGCGCGCCATCCGTATGAACTTCCCGAGATCGTCGCAGTCCCTGTGACGCAGGGCCTGCCCGGGTATCTCGACTGGGTCGCTGCCGAAACCGCGGCCGCGGACTGAGCGCCGCGCGCAATCCTTCATGAAGATCACAATGCATCGTCTGCTCCTGCTGCTCGCGCTGGTCGCGAGCGTCCTCGCCCCCACCCTGTCCCGCGCCAATCCCATCGAACCCGAAAAGGCCTTCGCGATGCGCGCGCAGGCGCTCGACGCGCAGACGGTGGAGGTGGTGTTCGAGGTCGCGAAGGACTACTACCTCTACGGCGACAAGTTCCGCTTCGAGGCCGAGCCCGCCGAGGTCAGCTTCGGCACGCCCGAGAAGCCGCTCGGCAAGAAGCACAAGGACGACTTCTTCGGCGAGGTCGAGACCCACCGCAACGAACTGCGCATCCTGCTGCCGGTGCAGGCGCCCGCAGGCGTCACGCGCTTCGAGCTGTTCGCCACCGTGCAGGGCTGCTGGGACGGCGGCATCTGCTACCCGCCGACCACCCAGCAGGCCTCGATCGACCTCGCCGCGCCGCCGCAGAAGGCGGGCGGCGGCTTCCTCGACAGCGTGCTGCGCGGCGGTGCGGCCACCTCCGCCCCGAGCGCCGCATCAGCCGGCGCACAGGACTCAGGCGCCGCGCAGGCAGCCGGCGCCGTCTCCAGCGACGAGACCGGCGACATCGCCCGCCTGCTCGCCGGCGCCAGCGTGCCGATCGTCCTGCTGAGCTTCTTCGGCTTCGGCCTGCTGCTCGCGTTCACGCCCTGCACCTTCCCGATGATCCCGATCCTGTCGGGCATCATCGTCGGCCAGGGCAACAAGGTGTCGCACATGCGCGCCTTCGTGCTGTCGCTGGCATACGTGCTGGGCATGGCGGTGACCTACGCGCTGGCCGGCGTCGCCGCCGGGGTCACCGGCACCATGCTGTCGGCCGCGCTGCAGAACGTGTGGGTGCTGGGCGCCTTCGCGCTGCTGTTCGTGCTGCTGTCGCTGTCGATGTTCGGCTTCTACGAGCTGCAGTTGCCCACCGCGCTGCAGAGCCGGCTCGCAACCACCGCCAGCCACGGCAAGGGCGGCAGCCTGGGCGGGGTGACCGTGATGGGCGTGCTGTCGGCGCTGATCGTCGGCCCCTGCGTGGCGGCGCCGCTGGCCGGCGCGTTGCTCTACATCGCGCAGACCGGCGACGCGGTGCTCGGCGGCTGGGCGCTGTTCATGATGGGCCTGGGCATGGGCGCGCCGCTGCTGGCGGTGGGCGTGGCCTCGCGCAGCCTGCTGCCCAAGGTCGGGCCGTGGATGGAAGGGGTCAAGAAGGCCTTCGGCGTGATGCTGCTGGCCGTGGCGCTGTGGATGATCACCCCGGTGATCCCGGCGCTGGCGGTGATGCTCGGCTGGGCGGCGCTGCTGCTGTTCTCGGCCATCTTCCTGCACGCGCTCGATCCGCTGCCGCACAACGCCAGGGGCTGGCAGCGCTTCTGGAAGGGCGTGGGCGTGGTGCTGCTGCTCGCCGGCGCGGCGATGCTGGTCGGCGCGCTCGCCGGCTCGCGCGATCCGCTGCAGCCGCTCGCCGTGCTGCGCGCGCAGGCCGCGGCGCCGGTGAATGTGCCGCAGTTCGAGAAGGTGAATTCCATCGCCGAGCTCGACGCCCGCCTGGCCGCGACCGACCGCCCGGTGATGCTCGACTTCTATGCCGACTGGTGCGTGTCGTGCAAGGAGATGGAGCGCTTCACCTTCAGCGACGCGCGCGTCGCCGAGCGCATGGGCCGCATGCTGCTGCTCAAGGCCGACGTCACCGCCAACAACGAGGATCACAAGGCGCTGCTCAAGCGCTTCGGCCTGTTCGGCCCGCCGGGGATCATCTTCTTCGACGCCGCGGGCAAGGAGCGCGAGGGCATGCGGGTCGTGGGCTTCATGAAGGCGGAACCGTTCGCGACGGTGCTGGATCGGGCGCTCTGAGGAGGCCCGCGCGCAGCCTCCGCCGCGACTGCGGAAAACGGCCGCAACCCGGCCAAGCCCCGCGTTTTCCCCTACAATCCCGGCTTTCCCCTTTCGGTTCAAACCCTTCATGTTCTCCGGCATCGTCGCGGCCGTCGGCCGCATCGAACACATCGAGCGGCTCGCGGACGGCATCCGCCTCACCGTCGACACCGACGGCCTGGACCTGTCCGACGTCATCGTCGGCGACAGCATCGCCCACAGCGGCGTGTGCCTGACCGTGATCGAGATGAACGGCCCCAAGCTCAAGTACGACGTTTCGCGCGAGACGCTGAACTGCACCGTGGGCCTGGACGCGGTGGGCAACGAGGTGAACCTGGAGAAGGCGCTGCGCCTGGCCGACCGCCTCGGCGGCCATCTGGTCACCGGCCACGTGGATGGCGTGGGCGAGGTGGTGAAGTTCGCGCCCATCGGCGAGAGCCACGAGCTGGTGATCCGCGCCCCCGCGGCGATCGCCGGCTACATCGCGAAGAAGGGCTCGATCACCGTCAATGGCGTCAGCCTCACCGTCAACCGCGTCGAGGGGCGCGAGTTCTGGATCAACCTGATCCCGCACACGGTGGCGATGACCAACCTCAAGCACCTCGCGGCCGGGAGCAAGGTCAACCTCGAGATCGACCTGATCGCGCGCTACGTCGAGCGCATGCTCGAGTGGAAGAAGGACGAAGCGGCGCAGGCCTGAGCGCCCGCGCCCTGCCCCCATGCCGCGCAGCAAGGCCAGCAAGAACGCACACAAAGGACACAGCATGAGCGCACTCGCGCCGATTACCGAGATCATCGCCGACATCAAGGCCGGCCGCATGGTCATCCTGGTCGACGAGGAAGACCGCGAGAACGAGGGCGACCTCGTGATGGCGGCCGAATTCGTCACGCCGGAAGCGATCAACTTCATGGCCAAGCACGGCCGCGGCCTGATCTGTCTGACGCTCACCGACGAGCGCTGCCGCCAGCTCGGCCTGCAGCAGATGGTGCGCGACAACCGCACCCCGCACGGCACCGCCTTCACCGTGTCGATCGAGGCCGCCACCGGCGTCACCACCGGCATCTCCGCCCACGACCGTGCGCGCACGGTGCAGGTCGCGGTGGGTCGCCACGCCCGCCCCGAGGACATCGTCACCCCCGGCCACATCTTCCCGCTCACCGCGCAGAAAGGCGGCGTGCTGATCCGCGCCGGTCACACCGAGGCCGGCTGCGACCTCGCCCAGCTCGCCGGGCTGGAACCCGCCGCGGTGATCTGCGAGATCCTCAAGGACGACGGCACCATGGCCCGCCTGCCCGACCTCATCGAGTTCGGCAAGGCGCACGGCCTCAAGATCGGCGCCATCCGCGACCTGATCGAATACCGCGCCGCCACCGAGCACCTGGTCGAGAAGGTCAGCGAGAAGGACGTAGACACCGCGCATGGCAGCTTCCGCCTGTCGGCCTTCGAGGACAAGACCTCGGGCGACGTGCATTTTGCCCTGTCGCGCGGCGCCATCACGCCCGAGCGCGAGACCCTGGTGCGGGTGCACGAGCCGATCTCGGTGGTCGACTTCCTCGACCCGGCGAGCGGCCGCCACAGCTTCCCGGTCAATGACTCGCTGGCGACCCTGGCCACGGCCGAGGCCGGCGTGATCGTGCTGCTCTACCGCCCGATGTCGGGCCGCGAGCTGCTAGCCAGCCTCAACGGCACCCACGACCGCCCGGTGAAATGGGACGCGCGCCTGTTCGGCGTCGGCGCCCAGATCCTGCGCGCCCTGAACGTCGGCAAGATGCGCCTGCTCGCCAGCCCGCGCAAGATCCCGAGCATGGCCGGCTTCGGGCTCGAGATCACCGGCTTCGTCGACAAGAACTGACCGAACTGCAGAGAACCGCATGCAACGCAACCAACCCGAAAACGCCCGCCAGGGCGCCCGCTACGACGGCATCGACGAGATCGACCCCAGCTTCGACGGCGCCGGCGTGCGCGTCGGCATCGTCATGGCGCGCTTCAACCTCGACATCTGCGAAGGCCTGCTGTCGGCCTGCACCGACGAGCTGCTGCAGCTCGGCGTGGCGCGCAGCGACATCCGCATCGTCACCGTGCCCGGCGCGCTCGAGATCCCGCTGGTGCTGCAGACCATGGCCCGCAGCGGCAGGTACGACGCGCTGGTCGCACTCGGCGCGGTGATCCGCGGCGAGACCTACCACTTCGAGCTGGTGTCGAACGAGATGGGCGCGGGCGTGACCCGCGTCGGCCTCGACACCGGCCTGCCGATCGCCAACGGCGTGCTGACGACCGAGGACGAGGACCAGGCGATCGCGCGCATGCGCGAGAAGGGCGCCGACTGCGCCCGCGCCGCGGTGGAGATGGCCAACCTGCTGAAGGTGGTGCGATGAGCGACATGGACAATACCAGCCCGGCGCCCGAGGGCGGCGGCGCCCCCAACCCGACCAGCAAGATGGCCCGTCGCCGCGCGCGCGAGCTGGCGCTGCAGGGTGTGTATCAGTGGCTGCTGTCGGGCAACACGATGGCCACGGTGCAGCGCCACCTGGAGTCGGAGACCGAGAACCTCGACAGGATCGACCGCGAGCTCTTCGTCAGCCTGCTGCGCGGCGCGATCGGCGGCGCCGACGAGCTGCGCGGCCATTTCGAGCCGCTGCTGTCGCGCCCGCTCGCCGAGCTGTCGCCGATCGAGCACGCGATCCTGTTGCTCGGCACCCACGAGCTGCGCCAGAACGTCGAGACGCCCTACCGCGTGGTGATCAACGAGGCCATCGAGCTCGCCAAGGGCTACGGCGGCACCGACGGCCACAAGTTCGTCAACGGCGTGCTCGACAAGCTCGCCGCCCGCATCCGGCCGGAAGAAGTGGACGCGGCGCGCGCCAAGCGCGGCTGACCCCCCACGGCTCGCGGCTACGACCAGTTCGCGGCCGCCGTCGCCGCCACGGCACGGCAATCGCCCTTTCCTGTGGGCGCGGCGGCCGCCGCACGCTCACGGACGCCGTGCGCGCATAAGCGCCTGATCGCCGGCGCGCAGGATCAGGCTGCCGTCGGCCGCGATCGCGAAACCGGTGATGCGCCCGGCGGCCTCCATGAAGCGCCGCTCCTCGTCCATCACGCCCGGCTCGCAGGCCATCCTGGTCGCGCCCAGCGGCGACAGGCGCAGGCCCTCGCGGGACAGCAGGTAGCTGCCGAAGTAGCGGTTGCATGCGGCCATGCCGGCCAGCCGGCCCTCGGGCGCGAACTCCAGGGTCGTGCGCGCGGGATCGGCCACCGCCTTGCCGCCGATCTCCACCACTTCCCACGGCCCGCCCTGCAGCAGCGCGGCCGGATCGCCGCCGCAGCCCTTCAGCACGCGGTCCTGCCAACGCACCTCGACCGTGTCCGGATGCGGCATGCCGCTCATGGCGTCCTCGCAGTAGCGCGCGAACACCAGGGCCGTGAGCGGCCCGCCCGCGGACACCGCCTCGTAGCTGCGCAGGCCGTCGCCGTCGATGACCAGCGGGCTGGGCGCGAACACGTGCGTGTCGCCACCATCGAGCAGCAGCGACAGGCCGTCGGCGCGCACGTCCAGGCGCCAGCCGGGCTCGTTGCCCACCGCGCGGAACAAGGGCTTGTCACCGACCAGGCGGCATTCGGGCTGCGCCGTGCCGTCGAGCTCCAGCCGCGCCGCATCGCCCTTGACCCAGATCGAGGTACGGTCGTCATCGACCGAGACCATCCTCGCGCCGGACGCGGCGCGCACCGGATGCAGGGTGTAGGTCCGCCCGCCGGCCTCCAGGGTCGCCAGTTCGCCGAAATGGCGCAGGGTGACGGTCCGCTCGCCGCAGCGGAAGCGCAGCGGCGGCTGCGGATCGAGCGCCAGCGCGGCCGCATCGCGGGGCGCCTCCCCGGCGGCGGGCGGCGTGGCGGACGAAGCCGGCTGCGAGTTCGCCGGCGAGACGGCGGCCGGCTTCGACGCCGCACGATCGCCGAACAGCGAGCACCCGCCGAGCACCGCGGCGAGCGGAAGAAGGAAAAGCGGACGAAGCACCATGGAGTAAACTCCCCTCTGTATCGAATGACGCCGGCAGCCCGCGCACGTCATGGAATGGCCGGCGCCTGCAGGCAGGACGACGGCGGCGCCGACTCTAGCACGCCCGCACGGACGGACCCGAATGCACGAAATGTCCCTCGCCGAACATGTGCGCGAGATCATCGAAGACGCCGCCGACGCCCAGGGGTTCCGCCGTGTGCGCCGGATCGTGCTCGAGATCGGCGAACTGGCGGCGGTCGAGACCGAGGCGCTGCGGTTCTGCCTGGACGTGGTGCTCGCGGGCTCGGTGGCGGCCGGCGCGCAACTGGAATTCATCGACGTGCCCGGCGAAGGCTGGTGCGCAGCGTGCGCGAAGGCCGTGCCGCTGCACGAACGCTACGACCCCTGCCCGCACTGCGGAACCTACGGGCTGGAAGTGCGCGCCGGCGAGCGGATGCGGGTGAGCGCGGTGGAAATCGAGTGACGGCGGGCTGACGGAGGAACACGGACGATGTGCACGGTATGCGGATGCGGCGGCAAGGCTCGGGTCGGCCTGGCCTACGGCGGCGCGCGGCGCAAGCCCGCAACGGCGGTCGCGGCGCACGGGGCCGCGGGGACAGCCCACCGCTGGCGTGCGCTCGCCACGGCGGAGGACGCGGCACCTGCCACCTCGGCAGCGGCTACGGCGGCCGCAGAGGCTCACCCGGCCACACGGCCGGAACATGCCTTCACCACCGCCGAGACCACCGACCGCGCAAGCGCCGCGCACAGCACCGAGGCCGGGGCCGCGCCCACGCCTTCCGCCGCCCACCACCACCTGCACTTCGGCGCCGGCCCGGCGCGCGCCCACGTCCCCGGCCTGAGCCAGGGCGAGATGCTGCGCATCGAGCGCGACATCCTCGGCAAGAACGACGCCCTCGCCGCGCGCAACCGCGCCCACCTCGCCGCACGCGGCATCCTCGCGCTGAACCTCGTCTCCAGCCCGGGCTCGGGCAAGACCTCGCTGCTGGTGCGCACGCTGCAGATGCTCGCCGGCCGCACGCCGGCGGCGGTGATCGAGGGCGAGGACAAGCCGCTGAAGTACCCCGACATGTTCGCCGCCGCCGACCTGATGCTGCTCAACAAGATCGACCTGCTGCCCCATCTGCAGTTCGACGTGCAGCGCGCCATCGACTACGCGCTGCGGGTCAATCCGCGCCTGCAGGTGATCCGGACCTCGGCCACCAGCGGCGAAGGCCTCGACGAATGGCTCGCCTGGCTCGAGAGCCGTCTCGCCGATACCCGTCGCGCTGCCGCGCCGCCGGCCACCGCCCCGGCATGAGCCCGCCATCCAGGACCGAGGCCCCCACTGCCGGCCCCGATACGAGCGCCGACGCTGCGCGCCCGATCCTCGCGCTCGGCGCCTGGTTCAAGCACGCGGCCTGCCTGCTCGACACGGACGGCTGGACCTTCGGCCCCAACCTCGGCGACCTGGACAACGCGGAAGCCTGCGCCGGCGTCGAGCCGTCGGTGGAGGCCCTGCTCGCGGCAGCAAGGACCACGCCGCGCGCGGTCGCCCATGACCTGCATCCGGACTTCCACTCCACCCGCGTCGCGCTCGCCACCGCCGCGCGCCTCGGCGTGCCGGCGGTCGGCGTGCAGCACCACCACGCCCACGTCGGCGCGGTGCTCGCCGAGCACGGCCGCTTCGACGCCCGCCCGGTGCTCGGGCTGGCGCTCGACGGCGTCGGCCTTGGCACGGATGGCGAGGCCTGGGGCGGCGAACTGCTGCACGTGGAAGGAGGCCGGTTCCAGCGCCTCGGTCGCCTGCGCCCGCTGCGCCTGCCCGGCGGCGACCGCGCCGCGCGCGAGCCCTGGCGCATGGCC
>JARRBR010000103.1 GCA_029982755.1 Rhodocyclaceae bacterium | reverse complement strand
CACCTTCGGGTGCCAGATGAACGAGTACGACTCCGACAAGATGGCGGACGTGCTCGGTGCCCACGAAGAACTGGTCAAGACCGACAACCCGGAAGAGGCCGACGTGATCCTCTTCAACACCTGTTCGGTACGCGAGAAGGCGCAGGAGCGGGTGTTCCACGACCTCGGCCGGGTGAAGCTGCTGAAGCAGCAGAAGCCCGGGCTGATCATCGGCGTGGGTGGCTGCGTGGCGAGCCAGGAGGGCGAGGCCATCGTCAAGCGCGCGCCCTACGTAGACGTGGTGTTCGGTCCGCAGACCCTGCATCGCCTGCCCAAGCTGATCGAGGCGCGCAAGCAGAGCGGGCGCTCGCAGGTGGACATCTCCTTCCCCGAGATCGAGAAGTTCGACGCCATGCCGCCGGCGCGCGTCGAGGGTGCGAGCGCCTTCGTCTCCATCATGGAGGGCTGCTCCAAGTACTGCACCTTCTGCGTCGTGCCCTACACCCGCGGCGACGAGGTGTCGCGCCCGCTCGAGGACGTGCTCGCCGAGATCGCCGGCCTGGCGGCGCAGGGCGTGAAGGAAGTGACCCTGCTCGGCCAGAACGTCAACGCCTGGCGCGGCGAGCTGGTGCGTGAGGACGGCGAGCAGGGCGACTTTGCCTTCCTGCTCGAATGCGTGGCCGAGATCCCGGGCATCGAGCGTATCCGCTACACGACCTCGCATCCGCGCGAGATGACGCAGCGCCTGATCGACTGCTACGCCAAGCTCCCCAAGCTGGTGTCGCAGCTGCACCTGCCGGTGCAGTCGGGCTCGGACCGCGTGCTGGCGGCGATGAAGCGCGGCTACTCGGTGCTCGAGTTCAAGTCCATCGTGCGCAAGCTGCGCGCGGCGCGGCCCGACCTGTCGCTGACCTCGGACTTCATCGTCGGCTTCCCCGGCGAGACCGAGGACGACTTCGAGAAGACCATGAAGCTGATCGAGGACATCGGCTTCGACGGTTCCTTCAGCTTCGTCTACAGCGCGCGCCCTGGTACGCCGGCGGCCGACCTGGAAGACCCGGTCCCGCAGGAGACCAAGCTCGCCTGGCTCGCCCGCCTGCAGAAGCGCATCGACGCGCAGTACCAGGCCAACAGCGAGGCCATGGTCGGCACGGTCCAGCGCATCCTGGTCGAGGGCGCGGCGAAGAAGCATTCTGAAGCCGAGATGATGGGCCGCAGCGACAACAACCGCGTGGTCAATTTTCCCTCCGACTCGCCCCACCGCGACCGCCTGATCGGCCAGTTCGTCGACGTGCGCATCACCGCCGCGCTGCCGCACAGCCTGCGCGGCGAGATCATCACCCGGGAATCCTGAATGGCGAAAACCCTGGAAGTCTTCTTCGAGCCGGTGGACAACCCCCGGCTCGCCCGCCTGTGCGGCGTGCTCGACGAGAACCTGCGCCAGATCGAGAACGCCTTCGACATCACCGTCAGCCGCCGCGGCGAGCAGTTCACGCTGACCGGGCACCCGAGCCAGGTGCTGCGCGGCGAGATGGCGCTGAAGCACTTCTACGAGCGCGCCGACAAGGACCTGTCGCTCGACGACGTGCAGCTCGGCCTGATCGAGATCGGCAGCCGCGGTACCGGCGCCGACCCGCTGCAGCCGGCGCCGGTGCTGATGACGCGCCGCACCGAGCTGCACGGCCGCACGCCGCGCCAGGTCGAGTACCTGCGCAACATCCAGGAATTCGACATCACCTTCGGCATCGGCCCGGCCGGCACCGGCAAGACCTATCTCGCGGTGGCGAGTGCCGTGGACGCCTTCGAGCGCGACCTGGTCGAGCGCATCATCCTCACCCGCCCGGCGGTCGAGGCCGGCGAGCGCCTGGGTTTCCTGCCCGGCGACCTGGCGCAGAAGGTCGACCCTTACCTGCGCCCGCTGTACGACGCGCTCTACGACCTGATGGGCTTCGACCGCGTGGGCAAGCTCTTCGAGCGCAGCCTGATCGAGATCGCGCCGCTCGCCTTCATGCGCGGGCGCACCCTCAACAACGCCTTCATCATCCTCGACGAGGCGCAGAACACCACGCCCGAGCAGATGAAGATGTTCCTGACCCGGATCGGCTTCGGCGCCAAGGCGGTGGTGACCGGCGACCTCACCCAGGTCGATCTGGCGCGCGGCCAGCGCAGCGGCCTCAAGGAGGCGCGCGCGGTGCTGGCGGACGTGCGCGGCATCGCCTTTACTGAATTCAACAAGGAAGACGTGGTGCGTCATCCGCTTGTCGCACGCATCGTCGAAGCTTACGACCGCGAGTCGGCACGGGTGGAGCAGGCCAGGGCCGCGGCCCGGGCACAACAACAGGCCCATGACAGGAACGCGAAGGGCGGGGATGCGCAGGATGTCGAAGAAGGGGAGTGAGGCGTTGGTGACCAAGCCCAGGATCGTCGCCGTCGATGCCGACGGCAGGACGACCAGAGTGAAGGCCGAGCGCCTCGAGATCGATTTCGGCGACGGCCGCAAGCTGCTGCTCGGCTTCCCCGAGCGTGCCTGGGGCGACCTCGAGATCGAGGCCGACGCCGACGACGAGGCCGCGGTGCCGATGCTGTCCCTGCAGCCGGGCGCCTGCAACCTGATGACCGTGCGCGTCGATGTGCATCACGACATGGCCTTCGTCGACGACCCCGAGCCGATCGACCTGCCGGGATTGCCGCTGGGCGTGCATCCGCCGGTGCTGAAGCTGTCGGTGCAGCGGGCGGTGGAGGGCGAGGACAAGGCCAACGCCCCGAAGAAGAACCACATCCGGCGCTGGGCGCAGGCCGCGCTGCAGCAGGATGCCGAGGTCACCGTACGCCTGGTCGGCGCCGAGGAAGGGCGCGCGCTCAACCGCGACTATCGCGGCAAGGACTACGCCACCAACGTGCTGACCTTCGCCTATGACGAAGGCGAGGATCTGCCCGGGCTGCCGGAGGATGAGGGCGCGGTGCTCGCCGGCGACCTGGTGCTATGCGTGCCGGTGGTGATGCGCGAGGCGGCGGAGCAGGGCAAGACGCCCGAGGCGCATTTCGCGCATCTCGTCGTGCATGGCATGCTGCACCTGCAGGGCCATGATCATGAGACCGAGGCCGAGGCGGCCGCGATGGAAGGGCTCGAGACCCGGATCCTGCGCGGCCTCGGTTACGCCGACCCCTACGCCTGAGCGCCGGCGGCGTGCCCCCGGCCTGAAGCGGAGACCCCGATCCTCTTATGGACAGTTCCCCCAAACCTTCATTGATCGAGCGACTTTCGGCCTTTCTCTCGCGCGAACCGGAAGATCGCGAAGAACTCCTCGCGCTGCTGCACTCGGCCTTCGATCGCAACCTGATCGACGCCGACGCCCTCAGCATCATCGAAGGCGCCCTGCAGATGTCCGACCTGCAGGTGCGCGACGTGATGGTGCCGCGCGCGCAGATGGACTGCGTGCATCTCGACGATGCGATCGAGGCGATCGTCACCTTCGCCATCGACACCGGGCACTCGCGCTTTCCGGCGATCGGCGACGGCAAGGACGACGTGGCCGGCATCCTGCTCGCCAAGGACCTGCTGCGCTATTTCGGCGGGCGCCGGTTCGAACTGCGCGAAATGCTGCGCCCGGCGGTGTTCGTCCCGGAGTCCAAGCGCCTCAACGTGCTGCTGCGCGAGTTCCGCGTGTCGCACAACCACATGGCGATCGTGGTCGATGAGTACGGCGGCGTCGCCGGCCTGGTTACGATCGAGGACGTCCTCGAGCAGATCGTCGGCGACATCGAGGACGAGTACGACTTCGACGAGGTCGGCGACAACATCCGCCTCGACCGCAACGGCCGTTACCGGGTGAAGGCCACGACCGAGATCGAGGACTTCAACGAGGCCTTCGCCACCCATTTCAGCGACGGGGAATGCGACACCGTCGGCGGCCTCGTCATCCGTCACTTCGGTCGCCTGCCCAAGCGCGGCGAGGCGGTGGAGCTCGAAGGGCTGAAGATCAAGGTGTTGCGCGCCGACAGCCGCCGCGTGCATACGCTGGTGGTCGAGCGCCTGCCCACGTCCGTCGAGCCCGTCGCCGAGTGATGCTGCGCCGGTTGTCGATCGCGCTGCTCGCCGGCGGCGCCTCGGTGCTCGCGTTCGCACCCTTCGGGCTGTTTCCCCTCGCCTTCCTCGGCCTCGCGGTGCTGGCCCGGCTGCTCGGCGGCGCGGCGCGCCGGCGCGAGGGCTTCGCGCTCGGTTTTGCCTGGGGCTTCGGCGCCTTCGTCGGCGGCGTGTCCTGGCTGTACGTCGCGCTCGAGCGCTACGGCGGCATGCCGGCCCCGCTCGCCGCGCTGGCGATCGCGCTGTTCTGCGCTTATCTGGCGCTCTACCCGGGGCTTGCGGGGGCCGTGTTCGTCGGCCTGAGACGCGGGCGCGGCGGTTCGGCGGTGCGCGCTGCGGCGCTCTTCGGCGCGCTGTGGCTGTTGTCCGAATGGCTGCGCGGCGTCGTGTTCACCGGCTTCCCCTGGCTCGCGATCGGCTACTCGCAGACCCCGCCGAGCCCGCTCGGTGGCCTGCTGCCGGTGATCGGCGTGTATGGCGTCGGCGGCCTGGTGGCCTTCGTCGCCGCGCTGCTCGCGTTCGTGCCCCGTGCCGACTGGCTGCGTCCGCGCCGGGCGTGGCAGCCGGCATTGGCGCTCGCGGTGCTGTTCGCCGGCGGCGCGGGCCTGCTCGGCAAGGCATGGACCACGCCCTCGGGCGCGCCGGCCGCGGTCGCCCTGGTGCAGACCAATTTCGAGCAGAGCCTGAAGTGGGATCCGGCGCGCTTCGCCGACGTGCTGCAGGCCAACCTCGATCTCGTCCGCGAGGCCTTCATGCAGCCGCAGGCACCAGCGATCGTCGTGCTGCCCGAAACCACGCTGCCCACGCTGCTCGACCGCCTGCCCGAGGGCTACGTCGACTGGCTGGCGCGCCTGGCGCGCGAGGCCGGCGGTGACCTGGTGATGGGTGTGTTCCGCCGCGACGAGGCCGGGCGCATCTACAACGCCGCGGTCGGCCTCGGCACGGCGCCGGTGCAGCACTACGCCAAGCAGCACCTGGTGCCCTTCGGCGAGTACTCGCCGCCGCTGTTCGGCTGGTTCTACAGGCTGGTGCAGATCCCGATGTCCGACCAGACCCGCGGCGCGCCCGACCAGCCGCCGATGCAGCTCGACGGCCAGCGCGTGGCGCTCAACATCTGCTACGAGGACCTGTTCGGCGCCGAGCTGATCCGTGCGCTGCCCGCGGCCACGCTGATGCTCAACATCTCCAATCTCGCCTGGTACGGCGACTCGCTCGCCCAGCCCCAGCACCTGCAGATCGCCCGCGTGCGCGCGCTGGAAACCGGCCGCCCGATGCTGCGCTCGACCAATACCGGGATGACCGCGCTGGTGCGGCCGGACGGCGAGGTCGCCGGCGTGCTGCCTGCGTTCGAGCGCGGGGTGCTGCGGGTCGAGGTCCAGGGCTACCAGGGGCTGACCCCATATGCACGCTGGGGCGACCGGCTGGCCCTGGCCGTCGCGCTGCTGATCACGGCCTGGGCGGTCGCGGCCCATCTCCGCGGCCCGGTCGCACGATAGCTTCCTGCCCCCGTGCATCCCGAAGCCCGGTAAAATCACCGCTTTTGCGTGCGCTGCGCGGCCCGGAGGCTGCCCGAGACCATGACCACCGAATCCCGACTCGTGAAACCGACCTTCCAGCAAGTCATCCTCACCCTCCAGCACTTCTGGGGCGAGCGCGGCTGCGTGCTGCTGCAGCCCTACGACCTCGAGGTCGGCGCCGGCACCAGCCACACCCACACCTTCCTGCGCGCGATCGGACCCGAGCCGTGGAATGCCGCCTACGTGCAGCCCTCGCGCCGCCCCAAGGACGGCCGCTACGGCGAGAACCCCAACCGCCTGCAGCACTACTACCAGTTCCAGGTGGTGCTGAAGCCCTCGCCGCTGAACATCCAGGAGCTCTATCTGGACAGCCTGCGCGCGCTCGGCATCGACCCCATGGTGCACGACATCCGCTTCGTCGAGGACGACTGGGAGAACCCCACCCTCGGCGCCTGGGGCCTGGGCTGGGAAGTGTGGCTGGACGGCATGGAAGTCACCCAGTTCACCTACTTCCAGCAGGTCGGCGGCCTCGACTGCAAGCCGGTGCTGGGCGAGATCACCTACGGCATCGAGCGCCTGGCGATGTACCTGCAGGGCGTGGAGAACGTCTATGACCTGGTGTGGTCGGTCGGCCCCGACGGGCGCGCGGTCACCTACGGCGACGTCTATCACCAGAACGAGGTCGAGCAGTCGACCTTCAACTTCGAGCACAGCAACGTCGATTTCCTGTTCTCGCTGTTCACCAACTACGAATCCGAAGCGAAGCGCGTGATGGACGTCGGCCTCGCGCTGCCGGCCTACGAGATGGTGCTGAAGGCGGCCCACACCTTCAACCTGCTGGATGCCCGTGGCGCCATCTCGGTGACCGAGCGCGCCGCCTACATCGGCCGCATCCGCAACCTGTCGCGCGCCGTCGCCCAGGCCTATTTCGAATCCCGCGAAGCCCTCGGCTTCCCGATGCTGAACACCACCAAGGAGGCCGCGTGATGACCGCCGCGACCCTGCTCGTTGAACTGCTCACCGAAGAACTGCCGCCCAAGGCGCTGCCGCGCTTGGGCGAGACCTTCGCCGCCAAGATCGCCGAGGGCCTCAAGGCCAGGGGCCTGGCGCCTGCCGACGCCGCCTTCCGCACCTTCGCCAGCCCGCGCCGCCTGGCGGTGACGGTGGCGCAGGTGGCGTCCGAAGCCGCCGCCAAGGAAGTCACCGAGAAGCTGATGCCGGTGTCCGTGGCGCTCGACGCCGAGGGCAGGCCGACCCCGGCGCTGCTGAAGAAGATGGAAGCCAAGGGCATCCCGGCAGACGCGGTCGCCGGCTTCGAGCGCCGCATGGACGGCAAGGCCGAGGCGCTGTTCCACACCGCCACGGTGGCGGGCGCCAGGCTCGCCGACGTGCTCGCGGGCATCGTGCAGGACGCGATCAAGGCGCTGCCGATCCCGAAGGTCATGCGCTGGGGCGACGGCGACGCCACCTTCGTGCGCCCGGTGCACAAGCTCACCTTCCTGCACGGCGCCGAGGTGGTGCCGGGCCGCGTGCTCGACCTGGACTCGGGGCGCACCACGCGTGGCCACCGCTTCATGAGTCGCGGCGACATCGACATCGCGACCGCGGATGCCTACGAGCCCACGCTGCTCGCCGAGGGCAAGGTCATTCCCAACTTCGCCGAGCGCCGCGCCAACATCGAGCGCCAGCTGCTCGCCGAGGCCGCGAAGCAGGGCGCGCTGCTCAACGAATACGCCGACCTGCTGGACGAGGTCGCCGCGCTGGTCGAGCACCCGACGGTGTATGTGGGCGAGTTCGAGGCCGAGTTCCTCGCCGTGCCGCAGGAATGCCTGATCCTTACCATGCGCGCCAACCAGAAGTACTTCCCGCTGTTCGACGGCGCCGGCAAGCTGCTCAACCGCTTCCTGATCGTCTCGAACATGCAGGTGGCCGACCCCAGCAACATCGTCGCCGGCAACGCGCGCGTGGTGCGCCCGCGCCTGTCGGACGCGCGCTTCTTCTTCGAGCAGGACAAGAAGCAGAAGCTCGAGGCCCGTCTGCCGCGCCTCGCGCCGGTCGTGTACCACAACAAGCTCGGCAGCCAGCTCGAGCGCGTCGAGCGCCTCGAGGCGCTGGCCGGCGCGATCGCCGCGCAGCTGCATGGCGACGTCGCTGCCGCCAGGCGTGCCGCACGCCTGGCCAAGGCCGACCTCGTCACCGACATGGTGGGCGAATTCCCCGAGCTGCAGGGCATCATGGGCCGCTACTACGCGCTCGCCGACGGAGAAGGGCAGGTGGTGGCCGACGCCATCCAGGCCCACTACCAGCCGCGCTTCGCCGGCGATGCGCTGCCCGCCGGCAACGTCGCCGCGGCGGTGGCGCTGGCCGACAAGCTCGACGCCCTGGTCGGCTTCTTCGGCATCGGCATGGTCCCGACCGGCGACAAGGACCCGTTCGCGCTGCGCCGCGCCGCGCTCGGCGTGCTGCGCATCCTGATCGAGGCGCCGCTGCCGCTGGAGCTGCCCAGGCTGATCGACGCCGCCGCTGCCGGCTTCAAGCCCGGTCTGCTGACGGCCGAGGGCTTCGCCGCGCAGCTGCAGGACTTCATGTTCGAACGGCTCAAGAACCTGCTGCGCGAGTCGGGCCGCGATGGTGCCGTGATCGACGCCGTGCTGGCGCTGAAGCCCGCACGCATCGACCTGGTGCCGGCCAAGCTCGCCGCGGTCGAGGCGTTCCGCGCGCTGCCCGAGGCCGAGTCCCTGGCCGCTGCCAACAAGCGCATCGTCAACATCCTGAAGAAGGCCGAGGGCACGCCGGGCGAGCCCGACCTCGCGCTGCTGCAGGAAGAGGCCGAGAAGGCGCTGTTCCACCAGGTGGTCGAGGTCGCGCCGCTGGTGCGCTCGCACGTCGCCAACGAGGACTACACCGACGCGCTGTGCGCGCTCGCCGGCCTGCGCGCGGCGGTGGACCGGTTCTTCGAGGACGTCATGGTGATGGCCGAGGAGCCGCTGACGCGCGCCAACCGCATCGCGCTGCTGGCCCAGCTCGCAGGCCTGATGAACCAGGTGGCCGACATCTCGCGCCTGTCGGCCTGAGCCGAGGGCACGCCGTTCCATGAACGGGTGCCCGTTCCATAACCCGGGGTGAACGATCATGCCGATGAAGCTCATCATTCTCGACCGCGACGGCGTCATCAACCAGGACTCCGACCAGTTCATCAAGTCGCCGGAGGAATGGAAGCCCATCCCCGGCTCGCTGGAGGCGATCGCCCGCCTCAACCAGTGGGGCTGGCGGGTGGTGGTGGCGTCCAACCAGTCGGGCGTGGGCCGCGGCCTGTTCGGCATGGACACGCTGAACGCGATCAACGACAGGATGGTGAAGGCCCTGGCCCAGGTCGGCGGGCGGCTGGACGCGATCTTCTTCTGCCCGCACGCGGCCGATTCCACCTGCGACTGCCGCAAGCCCAAACCGGGCCTGCTGCTGCAGATCGCCGAGCGCTTCAACGTCGATCTGGACGGGGTGCCGGTCGTGGGCGACAGCCTGCGCGACCTGCAGGCGGCGGTGGCGGCGGGCGCCAGGCCCTACCTGGTGCTCACCGGCAAGGGCGAGCAGACGCGGGAGAATCCCGAACTGCCGCCCGCCACCCTGGTGTATCCCGACCTCGACGCCATCGCGGCCGAGCTGACGGCCTGAGCGCCCATCCTCAGCCTTAACTCCAGCGAGCCCTTCCGTGCATCTGATCCGCTCCTTCCTGTTCGCCATCATCCTCGCGCTGGTGACGATTCCCTACGCGCTGTTCGGCATCCTGATCTTCTGGGCGCCGCCGATGACCCGCCACCGCCTGATCACCACCTGGGTGCCGATCATGATGTGGGTCATCCGCCATGTGCTGGGCATCCGCTACCGCGTGATCGGGCGCGAGAACCTGCCGACCACGCCGGCGGTCGTGCTGTCCAAGCACCAGTCGGCGTGGGAGACGATCGCGCTGCAGCAGATCCTGCCGCCGCTGTGCTACGTGCTCAAGCGCGAACTGCTGCGCGTGCCCTTTTTCGGCTGGGGGCTGGCCAGCATTCCCGGCATCGCGATCGACCGCTCGGCAGGCAAGGATGCGATGTCGCAGGTGGTGGAGCAGGGGCGTGCGCGGCTGAAGGAAGGGCTGTGGGTGGTCGTGTTCCCCGAGGGTACGCGCGTGGCGCCGGGGACCACCCGGCGCTACATGCCCGGCGGCGCCATCCTCGCCAAGCGTGCCGGCGTGCCGGTGGTGCCGGTCGCGCACAACGCCGGCGAGTTCTGGCGGCGCAACGCCTTCATCAAGCGTCCGGGCGAGATCGTGGTCAGCATCGGGCCGATGATCGCCGTCAAGGGCGAGAAGGCGGAGGCGGTCAACGCGCGCGCCGAGGCCTGGATCGAGGCCGAGATGCGTCGCCTCTTCCCGCATCACTACGCCGGCGAGTCCGCTGGGGTGGCGGAGGAGGGCGGGGCCGACGACGAGGTCGTGCCTTCCCCGGGCGAGGACCAGGAGCGCGCCTGAGCGGACGAGCGCGCGTGCGGGCGCGGGGGCGTCCCACGCGCACATGGACCGCCCGGCGCGGGCCGGCTACATTGAGTACTCCCCATCCCGAGGAGACTGCGATGAGCGAGCAACTGGCACCCTTGTCCGAGGATGAGATCCGCGCGCGGCTCGCGCGCGAGTTGCCGCACTGGTACTACGAGAACGGCTGGATTCGTCGCAAGTACCGCACAGGCGGCTGGAAGGGCACGCTGATGGTGGTGAACACCGTCGGCCACCTCGCCGAGGCGGCCTGGCATCACCCCGACC
This sequence comes from Rhodocyclaceae bacterium, assembly GCA_029982755.1. Taxonomy (GTDB): domain Bacteria; phylum Pseudomonadota; class Gammaproteobacteria; order Burkholderiales; family Rhodocyclaceae; genus Thauera. The sequence continues at coordinate 731 of JARRBR010000103.1, read as the reverse complement.
TGGCGGTGTCCTACGCCTTCGTGATCGTGAAGCTGTGCACCCATTCGGCCAAGGGCGTGACCGAGCGCGACTTCGCGCTCGCGCGCAAGATCGAGGAGGTGGTGCAGTGGCAGCCGGGGCGCGAGGGCGGCGTGCTCGAGGGCACGCCGAACGACGATGCGCGCTTCCGCTACATCAAGTACGACTCGACCCTCGATCCCGACGCTGCGTGAGCGGGTGCCGTCGGAACGGGCTTGCCAGCGGCGATCGAACGCAACGGCGTTCCTTTCGCGGACGGAGCCCGCACCCGCTACAGCGGCGCTCACCCCGCCAGTAGACGCAAAAAAGCCCCGCGATGCGGGGCTTTTTCGTTCAGCCGGGCTGAGAAAGCTTAGGCAGCCTTCTTGGCAGCGGCCTTGGAGCCGGTGCTGACAGCCTTGACGGTGGCGTTGGTCGCGGCGGCCACGTTGGCTTCGGCGATCTCGGCGACCTGCTTGGCGGCCTTGCTCATGCTGTCGTAGGCGCTGTTGGCGGCGGCGATGGCCGACTTGACGGCGGCGACGGCAACGTCCGAACCGGCGGGAGCCGACTTGGCAGCCTTGTCCAGGGCGGAGGCGACACCCTTGTTCATCTCGGCGACCTGGCCTTCGAAGACCTTCGACACTTCTTCCTGGCTCTGCGAGGTGATCTCGTAGACGCTGCGGGCGTAGGCGACGGCCTTCTCGACGATCGGCTGGGCCAGCGAAGCCTGC
>JARRBR010000102.1 GCA_029982755.1 Rhodocyclaceae bacterium | reverse complement strand
GTGAAACCAGATGACCAAAGCCATCTCGACCACAACCACCAAGCACCCACACTTATCGGTTGTTCAACTTTTTAAAGAACCGCTGCAGTCGCTGCAGCAAAACACCTGCAAATCTTCTTCAATCAACTCAGCACCCGGTTAATTCGTTTGCTGTGCTGCAGAAGAGGTGCGCATTTTATACGCCACAGAAAGAACGTCAACAACAATCGCGATAAAACTTGCTTCTGATCGCATCGAGGAGGTCACCCCAAGCCATCAGACGACATCACCGACCGGGCAAACAGCCAGCACGAACAGACCCGCGGAGTGCGCACAACCTCATCATCCAAGCCCGGCGCACACTGAATTTGGTTGCGGGGGCAGGATTTGAACCTGCGACCTTCGGGTTATGAGCCCGACGAGCTGCCAGACTGCTCCACCCCGCGTCGGAGAAACAGAACTATATACAAGCCACCGCAATAACGCAAGAACTTTTTCGCGTCGCACGATGTTCCAAGATGAATCTGGTGCCGGCAAGAGGAATCGAACCCCCGACCTTCGCATTACAAGTTCGCAAAACACGGCATTTTTCGGGGTTGAAGGATATGCACGAAACACAACAAAGCCGCTGATTTTTAAGCGTTTCGTTCATTTCCGCATTGATGAGCATTGAACGATATTGCTAGAATCTGGCTACACCGTGGCTACACAGAAACGCCCGTGTAGCCAAACCAGCCGGAGCCGATGCCATGCAACGCGAGCGCCTGACCCCCGAACGAATCCGCCGCTTCACCTGCCCCGAGGGCACGAAACAGGTTTTCATGTGGGACAACCTAGCGCCGCGCCTTGGCGTGCGTGCGACCGCTGGCGCGAAAGCCTTCATTTTCGAGAGCAAGCTAAACCGCCGCACCCTGCGTGCGACAATCGGAGACGTGCGCGCCTGGAACATTGACGACGCCCGCACCGAAGCGCGCCGCCTGCAAACCCTTGTCGACCAGGGAATCGACCCCCGCGAAGAGAAGGCCGAGCGCATCGCCGCAGCAGAGGCCAAACGCGAAGAGGCCCGCCGAACGGATGCGGCCGCCCTGGAAGCCTGGAGCGCCTATCTAGAAGCCCGCGCCGGCCGCTGGAGCCCCCGCACCCTGCTAGACCATCAACGCCTTTCAGACCCCGGAGGGAGGCCCAAGACGCGAGGCCGCAAGAAAGGCGAAGGCGACACGACACAACCCGGCATCCTGCTGCCCCTTCTGGCGCATCCGCTGAAGAAGATTGACGCCGCCGCCGTGCGCACCTTCCTGAAGGACGAAGCCGCAACCCGGCCGACCCAAGCGCAAAACGCATTCATCCGCCTGCGCGCCTTTCTGAACTGGTGCGCCGAGCGCCCGGAGTACCAAGGGCAGATTCACGCCGACGCCTGCGCCGGCCGCATCGCACGCGACGAACTGCCCAAGCGCGCCGCCAAGGATGATTGCCTGCAACGCGAGCAACTGCGCCCTTGGTTCGATGCCGTGCGCGCCCTGCCCGCCGTCCCGGCCGCCTATCTGCAATCCTTGCTGCTGACCGGAGCGCGCCGGGAAGAGCTGGCCGGCCTGCGGTGGGATGACGTCGACTTCCAGTGGAAGAGCCTGCGCATTGCCGACAAGGTGGAAGGCGAGCGCACCGTTCCGCTAACGCCCTATGTCGCCGGCCTGCTGCGCGACCTGAAGCGCCGCAACGACACCCCGCCGGCTGAGTGGCGCATCCTTCACGGCAAGCGCATCAAGAACGACCTTGACGCCTGGGAGCCTTCCCCCTGGGTATTCGCCAGCAAAACGGCCGCATCAGGCCGCCTGCAAGAGCCCCGCGCCGCCCACAACCGAGCCCTTGCCGCCGCCGGCCTGCCCGCTCTGAGCCTTCACGGACTGCGCCGGAGCTTCGGCACCCTGGCCGAATGGGTTGAATGCCCCGCTGGCGTGTCCGCGCAAATCATGGGGCACAAGCCGAGCGCCCTTGCGGAAAAGCACTACCGCCGCCGGCCCCTCGACCTGCTGCGCGCTTGGCACTCTAAGATTGAAGGCTGGATTCTGGAACAGGCCGGCATCGCACAGCCGACCGAGCACGAGGCCGCGCCCGCGCTGCGCGTAGTGGCAGGCTGAGAAGGACCGCCGCCGGCCGGACGCCGGCAAGCGGGATGGCGCAGTGGTAACGACACCGCGCCGCCCCTGACCACAACGCAACCGAGGATTGCATCATGGCTGGAATGGAAGGTAACACCCCGCGCCCGCCCGCGAGCGCGAACGGCATCACAAGCGCGCGCCGACGCTTCAGGATTGAAACAGACGAGTTCAGCCCGAGAGTCAGCGCGGGCGATTTTGTTGAGGTCGAAGAACTCGCCCCCGCCGATGGGGACGAGGTTTTTGCTGTGACTGTCGAAGGGGGGCAGGTTATTGGCCGCATCATCGGCCTGAGTGGCGGCGCGCTGGCACTGACGCATCCGTGCGACGGCCGACGGCTCGAGGTAACTGTTCGCGCGGGACGATGCTGGCCCGTTGTCGCGCGCTGGCGTGGTGCGCAGCCCGAGAGCCCAACAGGCCGCGCCTGACCGAGCCTGCCGCGCCTATCCCGACGGGGAGAAAACCGGGACGCCTTCGCCCGGCTGGCGCGGCACCCAAACGAAGGATGCGCAAGAAGGAGCGCAACATGTGCGACGACATTCCGCCCGACGAGGCCGCCGAGTTCTCGCGGGCCTTCAATTTGTACGTGACGCTCGATGAGGCCAAGGCCACCGCCGCACGCTTTCGAGCGGCCGCCGACGCCACGACTGGCTTGGAGTGCGAAGCGAATATGAGGCTGGCGGAAGCTGCCGAGGCCGAAATAGCGCGCATCGAGGCTGAGCTTCGCGGTGAGGGGCACCAGAACGAGGCTGCCGCGCCCGAGCGAGCCCCGGCCAAGGAGCAGAGGACAGCGGCAGCCCGCGCGCAGGAGGCCGACGGCGCGCTTTGTGATGCTCCCGGTGACTGGAGGGTGCAGGCCCGCGCCATCGCGGATGAACTAGATGCAATCGACGCCAATGCTAAGTCTTTCTCCAGCGTGAGAGACATTGCCGAAAGGGTAGCGAGACGCCTGCGCGAGCGTGGCATCAACGGCCCGCGCGGCCCATTGAGCGGTGGGACCATCCTGCGCGAGGCACTGCAAGGCGGTCGATGGAAGCGGAAGGAGCGGATTCGCTGAACGGGGAGCGCGGGAAACGTGGGATTCCCACGACGAGGCATTTAGGGAACGACAACACATAAGCCTGAAGCCCAGCGATGACAAGGGTTTCGGGCTTTTTTACATGGCTAAGTGGTTGCCGCTCTCCCGCTTTTCCCACGAGTTGAATTGCATTCGCCAACGTTGAGCTGCGAAGCAATCCCGCCGAGCGCCGACGATGGTTTTCCGAAAGGACGACCGCCGCGATGCACACCGCCGCCCTTCACATCCGCCCGCAAACCCTGCGCGCCGCCCTTTGCCGCGATGGGCATTACTTCGGCATCCGCCCGGTAAAGCTGCCGAATCGCATGCTTGCATGGCCCTGCGAGGCTATCGACCGCATGACTGCTGGCGAGGCGGTGAAATGAAAAACGCCCGCCCCGAAAAAACCGAAGCGAGCGCCCTAGAACAGCGCGAATTCTACACCGACAACCCCCGTCATCAGCGCGCCCTTGCGCTGCTGCTACAGCGCCCCGTCAAACGCGAGGAACTCGACCGCGCCGCCGGATGCAGCAATGCCCCCGAGTTGATTGCCGAACTGCGCCGCCGCGGTCTCGAACTGCCTTGCGAGCGCGTGGACGCCATCGACCGCGACGGCCGCCACTGCAAGCCCGGCATTTACAGTCTGACCAACAAGGACCGCCGCCGCATCAACGCATGGCTCCGCCGCCGCGAAGGAGGCTGCCATGCTTAAGGCATTCATCGAAGAAGTGGCCCGCGCCGTGCCGTGGATGATGCTTGGCGCAGTCCTGGCCGCCGTGAGCGAAGCAATCGGCCGCGCCGCCGGGTGGCTGTGAGGTGCGCGCGATGCACAACGGACACGACCCCGAGCGCGCACGCCGCGCCCTGTGGAGCCTCGACGCTGGAATGGAGCGCAAGGAATGGGTGCGCGCCGGCATGGCAGCCAAGGCCGCCGGCTTGAACCTTGACGACTTCACCGCCTGGAGCGAGACCGCCGACAACTTCAAGAGCGCCGCCGAATGCGCGAGCGTCTGGCGTGGCATCAATGAGGACGGCCCCGTCAAGGCCGGCACGTTGTACGCAATGGCAAAGGCCGCCGGCTGGCGAGACGAGCGCAGCGCCCCGCATCACGCGCCGCCGCAGCAACGGCCGCACCAGACGCGCCAGAAGCCCGCACAAGCGCCGCAGCGCCCCGAGCAAGGCAATCGCCCGCCCTTCGATGCGGAAGCCGCTTGGAAGGCCGGAGAGCCCGCGACGGCCGCGCATGGGTACATCGACAGGAAGGCAGGCAGTCCCGTCGGCCTGAAGGTGTATCGAGGCCCGGAGCGCATCGCCGGGCAGGCCCTTGACGGTGCGCTGATGGTTCCGGCCTGGGACTTCGCCGGCAAGCTGCAAACCCTGCAATTCATCCCGGACCAAGGGAAGAAACTGAACGCCCCCGGCCGCCCGGTGGCCGGTGCTTTCGTCGTGGGGCGCATCACCCCGCCGGGCGAAGGGCAGAGCATCGCCGTGTGCGAGGGCATCGGGCAGGCATGGAGCTGCAACGCTGCCGCCGGGATGCCCGCCGTGGTGGCTTTCGGTTCCGGCCGCATGGAGCAGGTAGCCCGAGACTTTGCCGCCCGCTATCCGGCCGCCCGGCTGGTGCTGATTGCCGACGCTGGCAAGGAGCAGTACTGCGCCGACCTCGCCAAGCGCCTGCACTGCGCATGGGTGGAGATGCCCGCCGGGAGTCCGCCGAACTTCGATGCCAACGACCTGCACCAGAGGGACGGCCTCGACGCCCTGGCCGAACTGCTGCGCAACCCGAAAGCGCCGCCGCAACGCTTCCGCCTGATGACAGCCGAGGAGCTGGCCGCCCTGCCGCCTGTGCGCTGGCGCGTGCGTGGCGTGCTGCCGCAAGAGGGCATCGCCGCAGTCTTTGGACCGAGCGGAAGCGGCAAATCGTTTCTGGTTCTGGACATGCTGGCCGCCATCGCCGCTGGCTGGTGCTGGTTTGGGTGCCGTGTGAAGCCCTGCCCGGTGTTGTATGTGGGCCTGGAAGGCGAGGCCGGTATTGCGCAGCGAATCCAAGCGCACCAAAAAAAGCATGGACGCTTGGCTCCCGGATTCCGCTTCCTGCTGCAATCCCTGGATATCCGCAAGCCTGACGACCGCGCCGACCTTGTGGCCACTGCCCGCGCCGCTGGTTGCGCCGGAGGCGTGCTGGTGATTGACACCCTAAACCGCGCCGCCCCTGGCGCTGACGAAAACGACGCCGCCGCAATGGGCGCAATCATCGCCAGCCTAAAGGCTCTGCAAACCGAGCTTGGCGGGCTGGTGCTGGCCGTGCATCACACCGGGAAGGATGCCACCAAGGGATTGCGTGGGCATAGCAGCCTGCACGCTGCCTTGGATGCAGCCCTTGAAGTGACAAGGACCGAAGATAGGCGCGAGTGGCGCACGGCGAAGGCAAAAGACGGAAGCGATGACCAGGGACACCCCTTCCGCCTGGAAGTTGTGGAGCTTGGGACCGACGAGGACGGCGAGCCGATTACTTCATGCGCCATCGCCCCCGAGGAACCGGCCGCCGATGCCATACGCCGCGCCCTGCCGCCCAAGTCCGGCAATCAGAAAGTCGTGCTCGAAGTTGTCCGGGAGCTGCTGAAGGCGAACGGACTGCGCCGCCCTGAAGGTGTGCCAGCCGAACTGCCGCCCGGACGGCCTGTAATCCGCATGGAGGCCGCCATCGAGCAGTCCCGCACCCGGCTGGTGTGCGAAACCAAGCGCCAGACTGAACGGGCTCAGGCGGCAATCCGTGGGCTCGTTGAGCGTGGCCTTCTGGTGCATCGGGAGGGCTGGCTGTGGCTGGCCTGAACCTTCCCGTTTTCCCGCTTCCCGGAGTTCCCCGCCCCTATAGGGGGCGCGGGAATCGCGGGAAAACCCGGCAATCCCGCTGCGGGACAAAACGGGAATCGCGGGAAAGCAGACCGACATTGAGCCCGACTGCTGATGAGCAAATCCGACACCCTTGAACACGCAACCTGCGAGGCATGCGGAGACACCTTCACCCGCGCCCCTGGCGAGGGCTGGAAGCGCCTTTGCTTGTCCTGCTGGAAGGTGAGCCCGGCCGCGAAGAAAGCAGCCCGCGACAAGCTGGCGCAACTGACCGCCGAGCTTGCCGAGACCCGCGCCGAGCGTGACCGCCTGCGCCTGCGCGTGCTGGCGCTGGAACTTGACGGCCAACAAGCCAAGCCCGAGGGCATCCCGCCCGAGATGCTGCGCCGGCTGGTGCGCCTATGCCATCCTGACCGGCACGGCGGGAGCGAGGCCGCCAACGAGGCGACCGCGTGGCTACTCGCGCAACGAGCATCGAGAGGCCGCGCAAAAGCATGACTGCCGCTTCACGAGCGCAGTGGAGGCCCGGAGCGAATCAGTAGGACTGACGGGTTCGACTCCGCCGAGTAAGTGCAAGTCGGCACCGAAACAGGTTCTTCAGGCTGCCTCCCCAAAGCCTTCTCATCAAGTTCGCGCACGGCGCGAGACACACGCGTGCGACGCCGACGCCGACGCCAGACGAGAAGTAGCAGACCGGCGAGACAGGGCACGCCGGGCGACAGCAAGTACATCACAGTCATTGTTCTGCCTTGCCCTTGAGTCGGTCCGCCCGGAACATCGCTAGAAGCCGCTTGCCCGACTCGGCTTTGTCGCGCCGCAAGGACTCGATTTCGGATTGAGTCAGCATCCGCACTTCGGGCTTGTCACGCTGATGGGCGCGGGGCGCTGTGGGGTTTTCAAGTGTGCCTCGTTTCATCGTGTCACCTCTCAACCAAGAGCCTAGCAGGCCGCTCGCGCGCTGGCGCAACGGGTGCGCAACCACCCAACCCCGCGCCGGGTGTTACGACTCCGTTACGAACAAGATTACGAGGTTCGCAAAGCCCTAATCCGCACAGCAAAGCGCACATCTAAGCGCACAGCCTGACGGCCAAAGTTCCGTGCAAAGTTCAGTACAAAGTGCGCGCTGCCTGGCGAGGTACGCAGCGAAGTACGCACGGAAATCAATGTTAGCGCCGCGAAGTTAGCGCCCGAGTTAGCGCCCGAAGCGACCATCCAAAACCGGCGCGGAGCCGGTGACCAAAACCGACGGACCGTAGGCTTTGCCCTGGCGAAATCGGCGCTTCAATCGGCTGAAAAATCGGCCATCCCCAAGCCCCACATCGAACACGACCGCCGATTCCCCGCGGCCGCACGCCGGCCGGTATCCAGCGCGCCCGGTATCCAGGCCGGTATCCACAGAACCGAGCGCGGTGACTACCCCGCCGTAGCTGCCTACGGCCGCCGCGCCGACGACAGTGACACCCGTTGGTTGCCGGCCTGGCCGAAGTAGATAATCCGGCTTCAACTCACTCGCACCAAGGAGTCTCGAGCGATGACACCCGAAGAACTCGACCGCCTACTGGCCACCGACGACCCGTTGGCGGAGAACGCTTTTCCGAAGGAGCTAAGGGACAGGTGGCGCGAGGAGCGCGAGCAGGTGAGGCAGCGCTGCGTCAAGCTATTCTCCTCCAGTCCCTTGTATCAAGCCCGAGCCGCGAAAGACCCGCAGTACTGGAACAACTTCTACGTGGGTCTCGTCAAGCCGTAAGTCTTGTGCGTTCCCGGCGCTGACCTCCTCGACGCTAAGAAATGCTAAGGTCGCCGGCCGAACCCCGAAGCAGGAAAGCCGCTTCGGCACGCCAGAACGATGCGTGAGCCGCGGACGCGAGCATGGTGAGGCATGGGCATGCCGGCGAGACCGAGAGGCTGTACGGCCGCGACGACCAGCGAGAAGGTTGCGCTGTAACCACCACCGGCGAGATATCGCGTTTGAAACGCGACTTGTCCGGACCCTGCGCCGGCCGACCACCCCGGATTTCAAATCCCGATGGGTTCGACCTCGAGGCGCATGCGCAAAGCAGCCCGCAGCATGCTACTAGCACCCTACTGGCACCGTGCCTGCACCGTGCCGACCTGCTGCGCCCCTAGTCCCGAATCAGGACTAGTCCCGAATCGGGACGCGTCAGGCACGCGTGGGCACGCGTCAGGCGGAAGGGGCCACCTCGACCGCCCAAGCGAGCGGACGGTCACAGCGTAACCAGAACGGCAGGCCCTCGACCTCGACCGCTACCAGGACACCGCGGCCCGACCGAGCGCCCGAGGCTGCACCCTGCGCCAGCGAGGCCGGCCGCGTGGCTACATCGCCCGGATTTGGCTACACCGTGGCTACACGGAACCCAGAAAGCAAAACGCCAGCCCCGAAGGACTGGCGTAAGCGCTTGAATTTACTGGTGCCGGCAAGAGGAATCGAACCCCCGACCTTCGCATTACAAGTGCGCTGCTCTACCAACTGAGCTATGCCGGCGACGGAGCCGGATTATAGCGCAACACCGAATGCACGACCGCGCCCGATCGCTTGCGCCGACAACTGTTTATATATACAGTTCTCGTACAGTTCAACAGGAGGCGCAACATGACACCCATCGGCTTCAAAGGACTCTTGGCCTGTGGCCTGTTTGCAGGCCTGATGTTCGCGACTGGACACGCGGGCGGTGGGCTGGCCATCGCCGTGGCCGGCGCCTCACTTGCCTGGATGGCGAGGGGCGAAGCCGTTCGCCGTGATCTGCGCTGATGGCCGCAGCCGTGCTCAGCGTCCGAACTTGGTCACCAGTTGCTTGAGCTTTTCGGCGCGGCGGCGTTCGGCCTCGTCGGCCTCGCGCTTTTCGCGCTGCTGCTTGGCAACCGCTGCAAAGCGTTCCTTGAGCGTGCTTGCCGCGTGCTGGCGCTGTTCCTCGGTCACCTCGCCCGAGGGTTTGCCATCGAGGTCAAAGCGCTCGCTGCCCCGCTCCAGGGACTTGAGGTACTTGGTAGACGCGGTATGCAGGCGCAGCGCGATGCGCAGGTTCTTGCGATCGAAGTCGGGATAGCGCTCGAGGATGCTGGCGTCGATCTTCAGCGCGAGCGGCTTGCTGTCGCGAAAGGCGGGCGACTCGGCCTGCAGGCGCTTGAGGATTGCCCTAGGCTCGACGCGCGGACGCTGCGGCGCTTCAGTTGCATCGTTATTCTGGGATTCGACGGCGCCGGGATCGGCTTGCTCGGGGGTCATCTTGAGTAGAACTCTGGTACGCGGAAAGAGGAAGGACAGCACGCCGATCACCCTCGGCCCCACACCCAGGGGGCGCGCGGCCGACGCTCGGCACTGGTGGTCGCATTCTACCGCCGGACCCGCGCCGCTGCCGCCGGGAGCGGGAGATTTTCTGCCGCCCAGTCCTGCTCATCAAATCGCCCCGCACTGAACCCACCGCGGAGCGTGCAAGTCCAGGCCGCCAGTCCCTTTCAGGAACGCAACCCCTGCGGCCGGGCGCCAGCACCGGGCGCCGGACTGTCTTCATGCACATCCTCCCAGCCGGTGACCATCGCCTTGATGTGCGCGAGCACCGTGTGCCCCGCGGTGGCCAGGTACATGTGGACGATCAGGAAGGCCAGCATCAGGAAGGCGCCGAGCGTGTGCAGCGTTGCGACCTGCTCCAGCCCCAGCCCTGCGGGCAGCTTGCCGTACAGGCTACCCCAGAACAGATAGACCAGCCCGGACACCCAGATCAGGGGATTGATCACCAGCTTCACCCCCAGGTAGGCCAGGCGCTGCAGCGGGTTGTGCTTGCGCTCGAGCGTGACCATGTAGGGGTGCGGCGCACCGATGAAGATGCCATAGGCGTAGTAACGCACCATGCGATCGATGTTCTGGGCGGTCGGGATGTAGTGCCTCCATGCACCCGTCGTGAAGTGCCAGAAGATCGCCAGGACCCACAACCCGATCAGCAGCCAAGCGGCGATCTCGTGCACCTCGACCGCCTTGCGGAAGCCGATCAGGGAATGGCTGCCGTGGATGGCAAATCCGGTGAACAGCAGCGTGATGATCAGCGCCGCCTGCGCCCAATGCCAGAAGCGCTCGAAGCGTGTGAAGAGATAGATCCGCTCGCTCATGTCAGTGCTCCCCGCCGTGCGTGCGCTTGTTGCGCAGGAGGAATCGCATGCCGCCGTGACCGACCACGCCCAGCAGCATCAGCCCGGCCAAGCCGAAACCGATGCGGTCGAGCAGTTCATTGCGGTCGCGTCCGGGCATCCACACGCCCGGCACGCCAGCCAGGCGGCCGTCGGCCGTGTGGCACTGCATGCAGCCGAGCGCCTTTTCCTTCGGCGCCACCATGTGGGTGATCGGCCACAGCATCGAGGTCGGCACGAAGCCGAACTTGCCGCTGTATGGCGCACCCGTCGCCTCGGCGCCGGTCTTGAGTGCCTTCGCCCAGTCGAAGTTGTACCAGAAGGCAGTCTCGTCCGGCGTCGCGGTGTGCGGCACCAGCAGGGTCAGGTGCTCGGTGTCGTAGGGCTGCTTGCCGTGGAAGGTCTTGACCGGCCAGATGCGCGAATCGGCGGCGCCCGGCGTGCCGTGGAAGGTGTTGATGGCGACGCGCGTGTTCGGGTCGATCTTCGTATCCGGCTGGGTATAGGTCACCTTGCCGTTGAACCACACGTAATCGGGCCTGACGTTCTGGCCGAGCTTGAAGTCACCCTTCTTGCTGTCGTAGATCACGTGGTCGTGCTCGTCCTTGAGCTGGAAAGGCTTGCCCTCGGGCGTCAGCTTGCCTGCGGTCGACCAGTCCCAGCCCATCTTGGTCGGCACGCCGCCGCGCGCGAATTCCGGGATGTGGCAGGTCTGACAGGCCAGCGCACGCGCATGGTCGTTGAGGCGCTGCGCATGGCCCGTGCCCTTGTGCGGCCGGTCGCCATGGCATGCCTGACAGGTCGCCGGATTGCGATCGGTCTTTTCGCCGCGCACGATCGCGCCGTGGGGGTCGGCGCCAGTCATGCTGATCCGGCTGCCCGCGACCTTGTGCTGATCGCTCTTGTGACAGGTCGCGCAGGTGAAGTTGAGCCCGTCGGCCGCCATGTGGACATCGAGTTCGCGGCTGGGCTTGTTGAGCGAGGTGTCGAGGTCGCCGTGCTTGACGCCGTCGCCGCCGCCGCCGAAGTAATGGCAGGTGCCGCAGGTCCGGCGCGAGGTCGGACCCACGCTCTGCGCCACCTTGACCAGATCCGTGGCCTCGACGAATTTGCCCGACTTGGCCGGGAACTCCATCCGCTGGTACGGCGGATGCCCGGCAAGACCGGCGAGCTTCCGATAGTCGCCGGTGTTGTGACAGGCGAGACAGTCGACCTTGTCCTCGGCGGTGAAATCGAAGCTCGCATCCTTCCAGCCGTAGCCGATGTGACAGGACTGACAAAAGGCCTCGTTGGAACGGTCGCCGATGCAGAAACCGTTGAGCATGGTCTTCTTGCCGAGCTTCTGACCGGTATCGGGATTCACGTACTCCCAGGTCCAGTGCCGCGTCCCCATCACCTGCCGCGCCGCCTCGGTGTGACAGGACAGACACGCCCGCGTGACGTCCTCGCCGGTCTTGAACGGCCCCTGCAACTCCTTGAACCGGCTGTGATCGGCGGTGCTCTTCGACGCTGGCTTGCCGGCGGGGGCCGCAACTGTCCCCCCCGCCTCGACCGCGGCGCAGGCGAACGTGCTCGCTGCAAGCATCAACACGGCACCAGCCAACCCGCGCCATCCGCTTCGCGTGGTATCCATTTAGCCCTCCGACCGCTTGAATCCCAGTTTCATCCTAGTCCGCCGATGAGCATCATCTATTGATAATTATCTAATCCAAGCGAATCAATGAGCCACCTCAGGGCGAGGCCATCAGCCCGCGTTCGCCAACGACGTCGTGAATCGGCCAGTTTCGCGCCCACATCGAGACCGGCGCCATCGCCGACCGGCAATGCCCCCCCCTCGCTTCGGAGAGCACGCGCGCAGATCGCGATCCGCCATGAACGCCGCGGCGGAATCGACGGGTGACAAGACTTTGAGGGGCTAGAATTCTCAGTGCTACCCGGCGCCAGAGCGTCTAACGAGGACATCGATCATGACTCCGCTCGTCCGCATCCAGCCCCGCAGCGCCGACCTCGGCGACGGCATGCTCGTCCGCCGCACCCTCCCCAACCGCCAGCAACGGACGATCGGTGCGTGGTGCTTCCTCGATCATGCCGGCCCGGTGCAATTCGAGCCCGGCAGGGGCATGCACGTCGGCGCGCATCCGCACATCGGCTTGCAGACCTTCACCTGGCTGATCGAGGGCGAGGTTCTGCACCGCGACAGTCTCGGCAACGAACAGATCATCCGCCCGGGCCAGGTGAACCTGATGACCGCCGGACATGGCATCGCACACACCGAGGATTCGCTGCGCGACGGCGTGCGGCTGCACGCCGCACAACTCTGGATTGCCCTGCCGCCCGGGCTCGAGGATTGCGCCCCGGCCTTCGACCACTACCCCGAGCTACCGCAATGGCGTGAAGGCGGTGCCGAGCTGACCCTGCTCGCTGGTCGCCACGACCGCCGGACCGCACCGGCACGGATCCATTCCCCGCTAGTCGGCATCGACATCGCCTGCGTCGGGGCGAGCGAGCTCACGCTCGCGCTCGATGCGGATTTCGAGTACGGGCTGATGCCGCTCGTGGGCGAGGCGACGGTCGACGGCGAGACCCTCCGCGCCGACGAGCTCGCCTACCTCGCACGGGGACGGCGCGAACTGCGCGTCGCACTGACCGCAGGCTCCCGTGCCCTGCTCCTGGGCGGCCGGCCATTCGAGCAGCCAGTGCTGATGTGGTGGAACTTCGTCGGCTTCGACAAGGCCGTCATCGCGCAGGCGCAGACCCAGTGGGAACAGGGCGACACACGCTTCGGAACGGTCGGCGATGGCCAGGCGCCGCGCCTCGTGGCGCCGCCCCTGCCGTGGCGAGACGGAGGCTGAGCGCGCCGGGGCTCGAACACAGGCGCACCGCATCGCTCAAATTTTGGGCAAACGCCGAATCGGCCCGTGCGGCAAGGGGTTCGGACACTTATCCACAGCCCATCCCACACCCCTGTCCCCATCGACTGGGGACAAGCTCGGCAAGGCAGCGGCAGGAGTCGGGCCGATTCCCCGGTATGGACGCATGCGCTTCCTCGACAATCGTCGGCACATGCAATGGCATCCCGCCGCGGTCAAACCTGCGCCGTCTTCCAGCGACCGCGGCTGAACAGCCACAGCGTGAACAGGCCGACCGCGGTCTCGGAGATGAAGACGCCCCAGAACACGCCCGAGTGCGCCCACCCCAGGGGCAGCGCCAGCGCCCAGGCGAGCGGGATCTGGATCAGCCAGAAGAACACGAGGTTGATCCGGGTCGGCGTCATCGTGTCGCCCGCGCCGTTGAAGGCCTGCACCGACACCATCCACCAGCCGTAGACGAAGTAGGAATACGCCAGGATGGCGAGCCATTCGCAGCCGATGGCGACGACCTGCGCATCGTCGGTGAACAGGGCGACGAACTCGTCGTGCAGGAAGAAGAACGCCACCGACACGGCGAGCGTGAAGGCCATGTTCATCCAGCCGATGCGCCACACCGCCGACTCGGCGCGTCCGGGCTCGCCCGCGCCGAGGTTCTACCCGACCAGCGTGGCGGCGGCGTTGGACATGCCCCAGGCCGGCATCAGCGTGAACATCATGATGCGGATCGTGATCGTCGCCCCGGCCACGGCCTCGGTCGACACGCTGACGAGGATGCGCATCAGGAAGATCCAGGCGGTCATCGACACGATCATCTGGCCGATGCCGCCGAGCGAGGTGCGCACGATCTGCACCAGCGTTGCGCCATGCCAGCGCAGGCTGGCGCGACCGAGGCGCAGGTGCTCGCTGCCGCGCACGAGGATCCACAACTGCATCAGCCCCCCCGCGCCGCCCCGATGTTGGTCGCGATCGCCGCGCCTTCGATGCCGAGCGCCGGGGTAGGGCCGAGGCCGAAGATCAGGATCGGGTCGAGCGCGCGCGCCGTCATCCCGAGACCATCCTGGGTCAGACGGCAGGCATGTCCGGAATGTCTGCAAGCGGTCGATCTTCCCAACTCGCTTTCCGGCCGATGCCGTCCAGCGTCGGTCATCCGGCAACGGGGGTGATCACGCCCGTGGAGATCGGTAGTTCTGCGGCCACCATCCACTTAGGCAGGATAGACCAAGGCGACCCTGGCTCAGGGCCGGATAAAACCCTGAAGTGCAACACCTTTCACCCCTCCCCCACTACCCCCAGCAACTGCTCCCGAACCTCCCCCGCCCCCGCCGCAAGATCCACCGTCGCGAACCGAATCCGCTGCCCCTGAATCACCACCGTCTCGTCGACCGTCTCCCCAACCGCCGGGTGCAGCAGCAGCCCGCTCGCGCCATCCGCCATCGGATCGCCCTGCCCCACCTGCGAGCGCAGGTAGGCGTAGATCTGATAC